>NZ_PJCA01000039.1 GCF_002836355.1 Moritella sp. Urea-trap-13 | reverse complement strand
ATATCTGTAAATAATTAACAGTTAAAGTTAAATGCAGAATCTTGCTCGCTGAAACCTTGATGCATTAAAAATGCAGATAGTTCAACAGTCACTTGCGCTGACTTAGGCACAGTTACGGTTTCTAAGCTTAGTGATCTGGCGTACTCGATTGCTTGCTGTATTAGATATTTACCTACACCACGCTGTTGGGTTATATCTCTCACTGCAATGCAGCTTAGGAATAACGCTGCTGCGTCATGTTGCATAATTAGCCCACCAATGTGGCGATCATTAAACTTAGCAACAAATAGCGTCTGGCTATCATCTTGAAGTAATTCATAGAAACGGTTTTTAATTTCAGCTTCGTCATGCTGAAATGGTCGATACAATTTTGTTATATCAATAAGTAACTGTGGTGTTGATTCTGTTACTGTAAATGCTGATAATCTCATACTGTTCCCTTTTTTAGATACAGGCTTATTTTACGCTATTATCACTCAATTTTTAAGGTTTGTTTTATGCAATGCAGGATGAATTGTGGGGCGTGCTGTGAAGCGCCAAGTATAACCAGTTATATTCCTGGAATGCCGGATGGTAAGCCTGCAGGGGTGCGTTGTGTTAATTTATCTGCAGACAATCTCTGCTTGATATTCACCGACCCAGAACGACCAGCGCTATGCGATACATTCAAGGCCAGTGCTGATGTGTGTGGCAATAATCGCGATCAAGCTTTGTTTTTAATTACTGATTTGGAAATACAAACCGCGATCTAGTCTATAAGCGTTTAAGCCATGAGCGTGGGTTAACGGCTTTACCTTTGTGGCGGATTTCGAAGTAAACCCCTGACTCTAGCTGACCACCACTGCGTCCCGCTAATGAGATCACATCGCCTTTACGTACTTTTTCGCCTGTTACCTTAAGTAAAGTCTGGTTATGGCCATACAAACTCATATAACCTTTGCCGTGATCGATAATCGTTACCATACCGAATCCACGTAACCAATCTGCGAATACCACTTTGCCAGCGCTGACGGCTTTAACTTTGCTGCCTTCATTCGCACTGATAACTAAACCACGCCAACTGACATTATTAAATCTCTTACTATTGAAGTTATGCAGCACTTTACCTTTTATCGGCCAGTCCAATTTACCTTTATATTGTTGTAAGCCTGATAATGATATCTGTGCGCTTTGTTGTTTTTTTAATAACGCGATTTGTTGTTGTTTTCGCAATAACGCAATTTGTTGCTTTAATTTTTGTGCTGCAATGCCTAATTCTGTTCGGGTTTTTTGCTGTTTGTTGATGCTGTAAGCGATATTTTTATTACTTTTCTTCTGCTGGTTTTTCTGTTGTGCTAATTGCTTGGCTTTTTGTTGCTGTGAGGTTTTTATGACAATTAATTGTTGTTTTATTTCTTCCTGCGCTACTTCATTTTTTTCGATTTCAGCTAAAGTGTCATTAAATTCAGCAATGGATTCTGCTCGTGCGGCGTGGAGGTGTTGATAATAAACCAGTGAGCGTTCTATCTCATTAGTGTTCTGCTGATTTAGAAGTAACTTCAAATAATCATTATTACCGCTTAAATAGGCTGTTTCGATTTGTGCGGAAAGGATATGTTGCTGTTGCTTTTTACTTTTTAATAACGCTTTTTGCTTTACCACTAGGGCGTTAAGGTCCTGCTCGATATTGGTAATTAGAGATTCGGTATTACTTAATTGTGCGGCAACTTTACTAATAGCACGATCGGTACTCTGGGTCTGTTTTGATAAATCGTTTAAATAGCGGTGCTGCTTTTTGATAGATGCGTCTTGGACTTTGATCTGATTGCGAAGTTGATTTAGTTCGGATTGATTATTGGCTGCATAAGCGTTTAATGAAAGCAATATCAGCAGGCCTATAACGCTATAGGCCATGCTGTTTTTTAAAAATGTCATGACGTTATCCTTTCCCCGTAGGGAAACGATTATTTCAGATTCATTAAGTTGTTACCAGTCATTTCCGCAGGAATATCTTGGCCAAGTAATGTTAGCAGTGTTGGTGCTAAATCACATAGACGACCCGTTTCAGCTGGTTCAGCATCACGACCAAAATAGATCAGCGGTACAGGTAAATTAGTATGCGCTGTATGGATGCCACCGGTTTCAGGGTTGACCATCATTTCAGCATTACCGTGATCGGCTGTGATCAAGCATTCACCACCCGTTTTTTCGAGTGCAGCAACAACACGGCCAATCGATTTATCGACAGCTTCACATGCTTGTACTGCAGCATCAAAGATACCAGTGTGACCAACCATATCGCCGTTAGGGTAGTTACAGATGATTGCGTCATATTTACCGCTCTCGATCGCTGCAACTAACTTATCTGTTAGCATTTCTGAGTTCATTTCAGGCTGCAGGTCGTAAGTTGCTACTTGTGGAGATGGGATTAACTCTCGATCTTCGCCAACAAATGCATCTTCTAAACCACCATTAAAGAAGAAGGTAACATGTGCATATTTTTCAGTTTCTGAAATGCGTAACTGCGTTTTGTTGTTTTGTTCAAGCACTGAACCTAATGTATTTACTAGCTTATCTGATGGGAAGGCAACGCTTGCATCAATACTCGCTGCATATTCAGTTAACATAACAAAGTCAGAAAGCTTCGGCGTTACTGCGCGTTCAAAGCCGCTGAAATCTGTATCTACGAATGCACGGGTAATTTCACGGGCACGATCGGCACGGAAGTTCATGAAGATGATTGCATCACCATCAACAATCGGAGCTGCTTCACCGATCACTGTTGCTTTAACAAACTCATCATTCTCATCACGAGCATATGCCGCTTCAAGACCAGCAAGTGCACTATCAGCATTATGTGATGCTTGTGCTTGGGTAAATAAGTTATACGCTTCTTCAACACGATCCCAACGATTATCACGATCCATTGCAAAATAACGGCCGATCAAGGTTGCAGTTTTACCAACGCCGACTTCGGCAAATTTAGCATCAAACTTTTCTAACGTACCTTGCGCACTGCGCGGTGGTGTGTCACGGCCATCTAAGAATGCATGCAGATAAATTTTTGTTGCACCCTGTTTTGCTGCCATGTCGATCATAGCTACAATTTGATCATCGTGGCTGTGTACGCCACCTGGTGATGCTAAACCAAGAATATGGACTGCTTTATCGTTAGCAATCGCAGCATCTACAGCTTTAACAAGTACTGGGTTCTGATTAAATTCACCATCAGCGATTGATTTGTCGATTTTAGTTAAATCTTGATAAACGATACGACCAGCACCAATATTTACGTGACCAACCTCAGAGTTGCCCATTTGACCATCAGGTAGGCCCACATCTAAACCTGAACTCGAGATCAACATGCTTGGGCAATCTTGCCAAAGCTTATCTAAAATCGGTGTTTTTGCACTAGCAATCGCATTATTTTGTTGGTCAAGACGGTGGCCCCAGCCATCCATGATGATAAGTGCAATTGTTTTCTTAGCCTTAGACATGAGTTTACCTCTCGGTTATTTAATTTAAATATAGGAATATTACTACACTTTCAGTGGTAAAATTGGCTCTTATTTATGATCCAGGTAGAATATTGGAGATATTTAATGGTTAATATCGGTAATATTACTACATTTAAAGCTGTTTCATGTACTGAGGTGTTAGCTTCATTATAGAAAAAACGTCATTAATTTTATTGTTTAGCTATTCATAACGGTAGTGAGGAATTTATTATTGAGCTGCTTTTATTTCTTGTCGCATGTATACTCCGTTGAGAATAATCCATTATTATTAAATCTTAGAGTCATAATCACATGCAAGAATATATTGAGTTTGCTTCAAATAATCCAGCCTTATCTCTCGCTTGGGTAGCTATTGCTGGTTTCCTTATTTATTCATTTGGCACTAGTGCCATGTCTAAAGTTAAGTCGGTGAACAACCACGAAGCGACAACTTTAATGAATAAAGACAATGCTATTGTCGTAGATGTACGTGCGGCAGAACATTATCGTAAGTCACATATTTTAAACGCAATTAACGTTACTACTGCTGATATCGAAGCAAATAAGCTAACCATGATTGAAAAATACAAAAACACCCCAATCATCGTTATGTGTGATACAGGAATGAGTTCAGGTCGCGCAGCGAATCGTTTAGCGAAAATGGACTTTACTACTGTTTATAACTTATCTGGTGGTATGGCAAGTTGGCAAGAAGCTAACTTACCGACTGTTAAGAAATAATAGTCTACCAATCAGATAGCCAAGTAATTAATTATTCAGTTTGAATTTATAAAATATTGGAAGTTACCTATGTCAGAATCAGCAAGCCAACAAGAATTTAATATCCAACGTGTTTATCTTAAAGACGTATCTTTTGAATGCCCTAATTCACCTGCGATCTTCCAACAAGAATGGAAGCCTGAAGTTAAATTAGATCTTGATACTCGTAGCTCTAAGCTGGGTGAAGGTGTATTTGAAGTTGTACTATCACTAACTGTAACTGCTAAAGATGGCGAAACAGTGGCATTCTTATGTGAAGTTCAACAAGCAGGTATCTTTACTGTTGGTGAATTAAGTGAAGGCCAACTAGCACATTGTTTAGGTGCTTTCTGTCCAAATATCTTATTCCCATATGCACGTGAAACAATTGCTAGCTTAGTAAGTCGTGGATCTTTCCCACAACTTAACCTTGCGCCTGTTAACTTCGATGCTTTATTTGCATCTTATGTACAACAAGCACAACAAGCAGCTGAAGTTCCTGCAGAGCAAAAACTGGATTCTTAAGTGATGACTAATGCAGCCTTGATAACAGTATTGGGCGCAGGCTCTTACGGTACGTCGCTAGCGATGTCTTTAGCACGTAACGGTAATAAAACTGTGTTGTGGGGTCATAATCCACAGCACGTTGCCGAACTTGCTAAAGCGCGCAGTAACGAAGCGTATTTACCTGGTATCGCCTTTCCTGACGCTTTGATATTGGAAGCTGATCTGCAGCAAGCTATTGCAGCAAGTCGCGATATTCTGATTGTTGTACCTAGCCATGTTTTTGGTGATGTATTAACGCAAATTAAACCATTCTTACGTGATGATTCTCGTATATCTTGGGCAACTAAAGGCTTAGAAGCTGAAACGGGGCGTCTGTTACAAGACGTTGCGACTGATATTCTCGGTACTCACTATCCTTTAGCTGTATTATCTGGACCGACATTTGCGAAAGAGTTAGCGGCGGGTTTACCCACAGCTATTAGTATTTCATCAACAGACCCCAAGTTTGCTGATGACATTTCACACCTGTTGCATTGCGGTCGTAGCTTACGTACTTATACCAACAATGATTTTATTGGTGTGCAACTTGGCGGCGCGGTAAAAAACGTAATTGCTATTGGCGCAGGCTTATCTGATGGGCTTGGGTTTGGCGCTAATGCACGTACTGCTTTAATTACCCGCGGTTTGACAGAATTATGTCGCCTTGGTGAAGCATTGGGTGCCGATAAAAATACCTTTATGGGTATGTCTTGCTTGGGTGATTTGGTACTGACATGTACTGATAATCAAAGCCGTAATCGTCGTTTTGGCCTCGCACTTGGTGCGGGTAAAGGCGTTGATGAAGCACAAGTTGAGATCGGTCAGGTTGTTGAAGGTTATCGAAATACCAAAGAAGTTTATTTGTTATCTGCGCGTCTTGGTGTGGAAATGCCAATTACGGAACAGATCTATCAAGTGTTATATGAGAATAAGTCTGCTAAAGAAGCAGCATTAGATTTGTTAGCACGAGATAAAAAAGGTGAATAACTATTCTTTGTAGATAAGTTTTGTCTATAAAAAAAGTGACAGCGAAAGCCGTCACTTTTTTTTATTGCCGATTTATGTAAATCGAATTCTATTACTACTTCTACGGATTAGTAAGTTAACTAACCCATATTAGCGATAGGCTTAGTAGTAAGAGTGCTCACCAGCTTGGTGCTCAGTTGCATCTTTAACTGCTGTTAGTTCTTCAGGGAACAATTCTAGTAACTGCTTTTCAATGCCTTCTTTCAACGTGAAGTCTACTTGGCTACAACCATTACAACCGCCACCGAACTGTAAAATAGCAATACCGTCGTCAGTGATTTCAGTTAATACTACGTTACCACCGTGACCTGCAAGTTGTGGATTAACTTCAGTTTGGATCACGTATTCTACGCGTTCAGCCAATGGTGCGTCATCAGCAACTGCGCGTACTTTTGCATTCGGCGCTTTCAGGGTTAATTGAGAACCCATTTTGTCAGTCACAAAATCGATATAAGCATCGGTTAAGAATGGTTTGCTCATGTCATCAATTAATGCATCAAAACCACTGAATGGTAAGACAATATCAGTACTCTCAATAGCTTCAGGTGGACAATATGATACGCCACACTCTGCATTTGCTGTGCCTGGATTAACGACGAATACTCGAATGTTAGTGCCGTCTTTTTGGTTGCTAAGTAATTTTACAAAGTGAGTTTGTGCCGCTTCAGTAATTGTTATCATGATGTCCTCTTTGTTATACCTGACTAATTTACTATGTCTTTAATTGTAACGCTATTCCTGATGAGAAACCACTAATCCGCTAATGTTCTGGCGATACACCATATATCAATACGTTCTACCCCTGCTGTAAATAATGTTTGGCAAGCTGCTTTTATGGTTTCGCCTGTGGTAACGACGTCATCAATAACTGCGATATGCTTCGCGGTTATAGGTTCGATGACTTGAAATACATTGTGCATATTGGCTCTACGCTCTACGGCAGTTTGTTGCGCTTGTGCTTTGGTATTTTTAGTTCGGATAAATTTGTTCTCGGCGATTAGCGGTATTTGTAGTTGTGCTGCTAAATCCTTGGCGACTAACTGAGCTTGGTTGTAACCACGTTTTGCAAGGCGTTTTTTATGTAAGGGGATCGCAATTAGGGCGTCGGGTAAATGGTAATCAGCTTGTATGACTTTGTTAGCGATACTACGACTTAACAGTTGTGAAAATAGTAAGTGTAGTTGTGGTTGTTGAGAAAATTTGTATTGTTTAATTAAGTATTGGCATTCTAAGGTATAACTCATACAGGTAATTAATTGCTGCCAAGGCGGTGCTTGCTCGTTGCATTCACTACATTGCAGTTGCTGGTTTTGACCTTGTGGTAGCCCACAGCGCGGGCAGTAAGAATAAGGCAAGTAGGGCAGTTCTTGTTGGCATAATAAGCACAGGAAAGGTTGTGGATTGTCGATAGGCATGTCGCATAAATAACAGCGAGGTTGTAATAGTACCATACTGATCCTGCGTATCATGGCTGTATCTACTGGTTTGATTAGTATATCCTCATGGCAATAAATAATTGCTCAAGTGTAGGATCAAATGCCAGAAGTTATCGCCACAGAAAGTAAAAGTGTAAGCCCTTGCACAAAGTTGCATGTCGAAGTTGTTGGTGATGGCCCAGATCTAGTGCTGCTGCATGGTTGGGGGCTAAACAGTGCGTGCTGGCAATCCGTGGTACCATTATTATCAGCGCATTATCGCTTACATTTAATTGATCTGCCTGGTTTTGGTTTTAGCCATGACAGTCATCTTGCCAGTGGCACACTAACAGATATTACAGAGGTATTGTTAAAGGTTGCACCAGCTAACGCAGTTTGGTTAGGTTGGTCTTTAGGTGGACTTTGTGCCACTCATTTTGCCCTGCAACATCCACAACGGGTTGCTGCTTTGGTTACTGTGGCTAGCTCTCCGAAATTTATGGCGACAGCAGAAGTTGCAGATTCGGCGGCTTGGTCTGGTATTGCTGAAAAAGTATTAGCGCAATTTCAACAGCAGTTACAGCAAAACCTACCGCAAACGATAAATCGTTTTTTAGCTATTCAGGGTATGGGTAGTGACACGGCGAAACAAGATATTAAGCAATTAAAATCCTTGTTGGCAGCTAGACCACAGCCACATGAACAAGCGCTAAGTAACGGCTTACAGTTATTAGCAAGTGTTGATTTACGTACCCAGTTATCCGCGTTATCCATGCCATTTTATCGTTGTTATGGTCGTTTAGATTCGCTAGTGCCACAAGCAACAGTTGTGTGGATGGATAATTATCTACCGCAATCATCTAGTCTGATATTTAAAGCCTCGTCGCATGCGCCTTTTATTTCCGAACCCAGACTTTTTGTTGATGAATTGCAGGCATTTATCGATCATTCGTTATAAACTCAACTGACAGACATTGATGTTATTGTGGATGTGCTACAACAAATGGGATGTTATTGCTAATCATGAGGGGATATATGTTTGTACAATCCAAAATGGCGATTAATGATCCTCGTATGAATATTGTAGATGGTGGTACTGGCATATGGCATTAGTCATTCCTCCACCAACTGGCATTCCCAATGCGCTAAATCCAACCACAGCAGCGGTCGAACGTGATGCTGAAAAACGCGAGATAACCCCTGCGATAACCCCTGATAATGCCTCCGCTGCAACCAGTGATAGTACGGCAGATAAAGATCTTATTAATTACAATCCAAAGAAACAAGATCCTCACCAGAAGAAAAAACCAAGCCATGAGCCATCCTCGTCTATAGATGCGGATGATGGCGTGATACTCGATCATGTGATTCCTGAAGGCGAAGCTCAAACACCAGCTGAAAGTGTCGTTAGTGTGATGGGATCGATCGATATGTCGGGCCCTCCGGAAACTATAATTGCTGAAGTATTGTTATTACGACAAGCCATTTTGGCTAAATCAACACTCATCGTTAACGATCGTCAACAACTTGCAGAGATCAATCACATCATTAAAACCGCACTTGCTGATCTATTGCGCTTGAAGCTGCTTGATGAAGTGAAGGTATTAGCGTCACAGCTGCCCGGGGCTAAAGGTGTATTAAAAGGTCAGAGCACACATTCCAATGTTGTCTCACTTGATGATCTATTTGCTTACTCTTTTGATGATCAAGCCGATTCAGCAGGTGCCAGTGTCTCTGCCAAATCAAAATTAGCTGGCGCTGTTGTAGGTTATTTTTATGGTGAAAATATCGAACCGCATCCACCTTCACAAATCGATCATAAGGAATGACACTGTTATTTATTGCTTATTTTCCGATACTTTAGCAGTAACTCAAGCTCTGCTTTGTTAGTATAGATAAAAATAACCTTACTAATAACGAGGATGTCATGTCAGAGCAACGGATACAGCAAGCAATACAATTAATCGATCAAATAAATCAGTGTGACCCAGTAACTGAACTCGTTGATGGTGTGGCCCAACCGAAAGAATGGCTATATGGTTTACGTATGAGTGAGTGCTTAGCTGAATTTATGCCCGACGCATCAATCGCTCTGCAGATCGCAGCGCGTGCTCAACATATTAAGCGTTGGAGTATTCCGCGTAGTGAACACCCACTTGGTCGTGAAGGCTATTACAAATGGCGTCAGTCTTTGGGTCGTTTACATGCAGAAGAAGCCATGACGATTGCTGCGCAAGTTGGTTGTGAGCAAGAAGAGATACAAGCGATTGGCCGGATGTTACGTAAAGAAAAAATCAAACGTGACCCACAAGTTCAAGCACTAGAAGATGTTATCTGCTTAGTATTCTTAAAATATTATTTTACTGCATTTGCAGAAAAGCATACACCAGAAAAGCTGATTGTGATTGTGCAAAAGACCTGGGCTAAAATGTCTGAAAAGGGCCATGAAGCGGCACTGAAATTACCGTTTACAGCTGACCAGCAAGCGCTACTAGCTAAAGCGCTGGGCTAATCACACGCTGTGAACAGCTCATAAATTCATCACTAATTTACTGTCACTATGATGAGTGTCAGTGAATTATGATGGAGCTGTTACTTCCTATTTCCCTTTCTTGTCCTGTCATTATTACTCGACGTCGCAGACGTCATTACCCGATTTTATGATATACAGTACATATCACTCTGTTAGTGGTAATTTTTCTTTGCTTTTCACTGTCATTAAAGCCTTTATATATGCAATCGCTCTGGTATATTGAACTCAGTAGTCATGGTTGGCTAATTGTATGATTTAGGGAGTTTAAGTTAATGGAAATGGAAATAATATCGGCAGCGGTCATGCTCTTTTTGATCATGGACCCGCTAGGTAACTTACCTATATTTTTGTCTATTTTAAAACATATTGATAAAAAACGCCGACGTGCGGTGATGGTCCGTGAGTTGTTAATCGCACTGTTTGTGATGCTATTATTCTTATTCTTAGGTGAAAGGATCCTTGGTTTCTTAAGTTTAAAGCAAGAAGCTGTGAGTATCGCCGGGGGTATTATTTTATTCTTGATCGCCATTAAGATGATTTTCCCGACCGCAGGTGGATTAACAGGTCTGGCTGCAGGTGAAGAACCCTTTATTGTACCAATGGCGATTCCCATGTTAGCTGGTCCTTCAATCCTAGCTGCACTGTTATTATTAGCCCATCAAGACCCAAATAAAATGTTTGAATGGTCTGCTGCGTTGCTTATTGCATGGGGTTTAACTGCTTTTATTTTGATGTTTTATGAAGGCTTTAACCGTATTTTAGGTGAGAAAGGCTTAGCTGCTGTCGAACGATTGATGGGCATGCTATTAGTGATGATCTCTGTGCAGATGTTACTCGATGGTATTGCTGATTATCTTGCCACAGTAAGCTGATAAATAACCATGGGTTGTTGCGTTATTGTAAACAAAAAATTGCTTTGTTGTTTGCAATACGCCGTCGCAATGGTAAATTAATCTATCTTAATACTTAAGTAAGCTTAACAGATAGTTTAGGACGTCAGATAAAGGCGTGCCATTTAAAGGTACTACTTCTGATGACAGTTCTCACAATATGACAAGGAAATTGAATGAGCATTACCTCTTTTTATCCCCCACAACGTACTTTGATGGGCCCTGGTCCTTCAGATGTTTATCCTAATGTATTACAGGCGTTAAGTCGTCCGACCGTTGGTCACCTTGATCCGACATTTGTACAAATGATGGATGAAGTAAAAGAATTGCTGCAATATGCGTTTCAAACTAAAAACCCTTGTACCATGGCAGTGTCTGCGCCGGGTTCTGCAGGTATGGAAACATGTTTTGTGAACTTAATTGAGCCCGGCGATAAAGTCATCGTCTGTATCAATGGTGTGTTTGGTGGCCGTATGGCTGAGAACGTAACACGCTCTGGTGGTGTGCTGGTTAAAGTGGAAGATGAATGGGGTAAACCTGTTGATCCAGAAAAACTTGCAGCGGCGTTAAAGGCCCATCCTGACGCGAAAATTGTCGCTTTTGTCCATGCAGAAACATCAACGGGTGTACTTTCTGATGCGAAGACGCTTTGTGCACTAGCAAGAGAACATGGTTGTTTGTCCATTGTCGATGCTGTGACGTCACTTGGTGGTGTGCCATTGTATGTCGATGATTGGGGTATTGATGCGGTTTATTCTGGCACGCAGAAATGTTTGTCATGTGTGCCGGGTATTTCTCCGGTGAGCTTTAGTGCTGCAGCGGTCGAAAGAATTAAAAACCGCACAGTACCAGTACAAAGCTGGTTCTTAGATCAGACGTTAGTCATGAGTTATTGGTCTGGTGAAGGCAAGCGTAGCTATCACCATACTGCACCAGTGAATACCCTGTATGGATTACATGAATCTTTAGTGCAATTACAGACTGAAGGTCTAGAAAATGCGTGGGAACGTCATGCACAGCAACATTTAGCACTACGCGCAGGCTTAGAAAAACTCGGCATTGAATTTATTGTCGATGAAGCCTGTCGTTTACCACAACTTAATACCGTGGTTATTCCTGACGGTGTGGATGATGCGGCAGTACGTAATCAGCTACTACAAACTTATAATCTTGAGATTGGTGCTGGTTTGGGTGCATTTGCTGGCAAAGCATGGCGTATTGGTTTGATGGGTTATGCTGCACGTCCTGCTAACGTTGCTTTGTGTTTACGCGCTCTAGAAGAAACGTTGAATTAAAGCATCGGTTTGGTACTAGAATACCTTTAATTATTAGGCTCGGTTAAATTAGCCTCCTGATATGTAAAAGCCCCGCTCATTAATAATGACCGGGGCTTTTTTGGTTTTAGTCTTAGCCAACTTTTGTTTTAGCTTTCAGCTAATAAACGCTTATTTTTTATTGAGATTGAGTGCTATCAGCCTGACTCGCAGCAAAGCGTTGTACCAACTTATTACGCGGATAAAGTAGCGCAGTGCGTTGCAATAAGACCTTTGCCTCGTCGTGTTGACCTAGCTTGGTTAATACGCGAACCCAGTTAATATAGATATTGGCTCTTGGTGTTTGCTGGCTGATTTCAGTAGCCCAATCTATATAGTTATTTAGCTCTGCAATGTCATTATTGTACATGGCTATTTGTAAGCGATACATCATGGCATTGAACTCTAAGCGGGTGATCCAAGCCACTGGATTCACCACTTTTGTCAGTGGCGTTATATCACTGCGATCACTACGTTCGTATTGCGTTAACAGGGTATTGGTATGTAGCGTAGTTACCATAAATACGGCAGTAACCAGTGGAATTAATAGCGCTAAAGTACGTAATAAAAACGTGTAGTTGAACGCGATGCTTTTGGTGTTGCCATAACGACTGCCGATATACCAAACCAAGGTTAAAAAGACTACCCAATGTACGATGGCATGATAAAACGGGTATTCAGTTTGGCTGTGTAATACCAGTGGGAACACCAATCCTAATAAGGCCAAACCTTGCCAGATAGGTTGCTTGACGATAATACGCAGGAAGCCAATAACCAATAAGGCGATCCCCGCTAATGCCACAAGGCCGCCTTCAATGCCCCAATATAAGAGTTCATTGTGTGGATGATCGAGGTTTTCATCTGAGCCGGGTAAGGCTAGGCCTTGGCTTAATGCGTCGCCATAGGAGTTGAGATAGGCCACTTCAAAGCTGCCATAACCCCAACCTAATAATGGTTTTTCTAACCACATAGAAAAACTGTGTAAATAAATAGGAAGACGACCACCTGGGTCTGTCAAATAAGCACTTGAGCGAGCTACAGTCTCTGCCGTTTCGAGTGAGTAAGCACCAATTGCAACAGCGATAACGCCACACACTAACCATACAAACAGACTTTTTGTTTGTTCAGATTCGCGTAATTGCAGCCACACCCAAGGTAGTAACATCAGCGGGGCAATTAATAATGACAAATAACCAGTACGTGATTGCAGTAATATCACCGGGATAACAGCCATAAAGGTGGTGACGTAACAAAATAGCCGTTTACCTTTTTCATCTAACTTGGTCTGTGTCAGCAGATATAAAGCCAGGGCAATACCGGTGGTTAAAAATGATGCGGAGACATTCGGTTGTTGAAAAATACCATAAGGGCGATTGGCAATTTTTTGATAACCGACGGTATTATTGACGGGTAACAGATAATATTGCACTAGGCTAAATAGCGCCTCGACAAAGACAGCACCTAAGATGAGATACAATAACATCAGGCGTTGTTGTTGATTAAGCTGCAATTGTTGCAAGGCAATAAAAAACAGTAAACCTCCGACTAAACCGAATAATCGCGTATAGCTAAGCCCCGCGACGATTGGGTCGGCATATAATACCGGTATTAACATGACCAGCGTGGCGGCGATGAACATTAAGCTGAGACGTGAATAAACCAGCTTAGCTTGTAATGTCGCTTGCCATAGACCGATGCCGATTAAGGTGGAAATAAATATCCAACCTATGGCATTAAATGGCAAGTGTAGACCAGAGCCGCCACCATTATGCTGAAAATAATGCATCCCGATCAGCATATAGATGGCAAACGTAATGAAAAATCCTTTTTTCAATGTTGTTAAGTTCATACTATGACTCTTGGTTAATATTATTCTGGTGGTTGAGAGTACTCAGCTGCTTTGTACGTTCAAGCATTGGCTTTAGAAAGCGTGCAGTATGGCTGTCTGGATGTTCTGCTACCGTTTCAGGTGTGCCAGCAACCAGTATTTCACCACCACCGCTACCGCCTTCAGGACCTAGATCAATAACCCAATCTGCTGTTTTAACGACATCAAGGTTATGCTCAATAATGACGATAGTATTACCGTGGTCGCGTAGGCGGTGTAATACTTTCATCAACAACTTAATATCATGAAAATGCAGACCTGTAGTCGGTTCATCCAAGATATACAAGGTTTGGCCAGTATCGCGTTTGGATAACTCTTTAGCTAATTTCACGCGTTGTGCTTCGCCACCAGATAAGGTTGTTGCTGATTGACCTAAACGTATATAAGAAAGGCCTACATCCATTAAGGTTTGTAATTTACGCGCAATAGGCGGGATCGGCGCAAAGAAGGTATTAGCCTCTTCAACTGTCATATCCAATACTTCGTGAATATTCTTACCTTTGTAACGTACTTCTAACGTTTCGCGGTTATAACGTTGGCTTTTACAGCTATCACAAGGTACATAGACATCAGGTAAGAAATGCATTTCTACTTTGATTAAGCCGTCACCTTGGCAGGCTTCACAGCGACCACCTTTAACATTAAAGCTAAAGCGCCCGGGTTTATAACCACGCGAACGGGATTCTTGCGTACCAGCAAAAATCTCCCGGATAGCGGTGAAGATACCGGTATAGGTTGCAGGGTTTGAACGTGGGGTTCGACCAATTGGGCTTTGGTCTATGTCGACAACTTTATCGAGCTGATCCAGTCCTTCTATTGAAACATAAGGTGCTGGTGTTGTTACTGTTGCGCCATTCAATTCGATATGGGCAATTTTAAAGAAAGTATCATTAATCAGGGTCGATTTACCAGAGCCTGAAACACCTGTTACACAGGTCATCACCCCAACGGGTACCGAAAGATCCACATTTTTAAGGTTGTTACCGGTTGCGCCTTTAAGATGAACCCATTTATCCGTTAACGGTGTACGTTGCGCAGGGATCTCTATGGCTTTACGGCCACTAAGGTAATCGGCTGTCAGTGAATTTTCACATTTTAAGATATCATCGACATTACCGCGAGCGACGATCTCACCACCATGAACACCCGCACCAGGGCCTATATCCAGCACGTAATCAGCGGCACGGATCGCATCTTCATCGTGTTCAACAACAATTACGGTATTGCCAAGATCACGTAAGTGGATCAGGGTTTGCAACAAGCGCTCGTTATCACGTTGGTGTAAACCGATCGACGGTTCATCGAGTACGTACATCACGCCAACCAGACCTGCGCCAATTTGACTCGCCAGACGAATACGCTGTGCTTCACCACCGGATAAAGTATCAGCGCTGCGCTCTAGACTTAAATAATTAAGACCAACATTAACCAAGAACCCCAGACGATCGCCAATTTCTTTGAGGATCTTTTCGGCAATTTGACCTTTTTGACCAGGTAGTTCCATACCAGCAAAGAAATCAAATGCTTCACCTATGGCCATGCGTGATACTTCCGGCAATGTGGTTTCTTGTATATATACGTGGCGTGCTTCTTGGCGCAAACGTGAACCTGAACAAGTCTCGCAGGGTTTAGTGGTTAAGTATTTCCCCAGTTCTTCACGTACTGCATTCGACTCCGTTTCTTTATAGCGGCGCTGCATATTCGGAATGATGCCTTCGAACGCGTGGCGGCGGACAACAATATCGCCACGATCATTGACATAGTTAAATTCAATTTCTTGCTCGCCACTGCCTTGCAGGATGTAATCTTGTACTTCGCTGGTTAATGAATTAAACGGTTTGGTGAGATCAAATTTATAATGCTTAGCCAGTGAGGTGAGCATTTGGAAATAATAAAAATTACGTTTATCCCAACCACGGATCGCGCCACCAGATAGACTCAAGTCGGCGTTGATAATAATGCGGTCGTGATCAAAATATTGTTGCACCCCAAGACCATCACAAGAATGGCAAGCACCAGCAGGGTTGTTAAACGAGAACACCCTTGGCTCAAGTTCTGCCATGCTATAACCACACTGAGGGCAAGCAAAGTTAGCCGAAAACACGATCGGCTCCGCGTTGTTATCATCCATATCGGTAATATAAGCGGTGCCGCCAGACATGTTGAGTGCAGTTTCAAAAGACTCCGAGAGACGCAGTTGCAGATCATCTCGGACTTTAAAGCGATCGATCACTACTTCAATAGTATGTTTTTTATGTAGGTCTAATGCCGGTGGATCGGAAAGATCACACACTTCACCGTCGATACGCGCACGGATATAACCTTGGCTGGCTAAACTAGCGAGGGTCTTAACATGCTCGCCCTTACGCTCTTTGACGATCGGGGCTAATAACATCAGTTTACGGCCGGTCTCTAACGCCAACACGTGATCAACCATCTGGGTGATCGTCTGTGCTGCTAATGGGGCATTGTGAGTAGGGCAACGTGGTTCGCCAACACGGGCAAACAACAGGCGCAGATAATCGTAGATCTCGGTGATGGTACCGACTGTTGAGCGTGGGTTATGCGATGTTGATTTTTGCTCGATAGAGATCGCTGGAGAGAGACCTTCTATATGATCGACATCGGGCTTTTCCATTAACGATAGGAACTGTCTGGCATAAGCAGAAAGCGATTCTACATAGCGACGCTGACCTTCTGCATAAAGCGTATCAAATGCTAACGACGACTTGCCAGAACCCGATAACCCAGTGATAACAATAAGCTTATCGCGTGGTAGTTCAACATTGATATCTTTAAGGTTATGGGTGCGTGCGCCCCGAACAATGATTTGATCCATACATAACTCACACTACATAAAATAATCAGCCAGTATCGCATACTCGAACTTGTTAGGCATTACTTTAGAAGAAACTTGAGTCTAAGTGGACTTTACCACTGTGAGCGATTCTCGGTTAAATCAGATTTTCTTTCGCCCAAGATACTGCTTGTAGGCGATTTTTAACTTTGATTTTTTTGAACACATTATAGAGATGCGATTTAATGGTGTGTTCACTGACATATAATGCATCGGCAATTTCTAAATTTGATGAGCCGGTCATTAACTGACGTAAAATTTCTTGTTCACGAGTGGTCAGCTCTGGTTTTCTATCTAAATCAACGGTTTTAGTGGAACGGTAAATTGAAATCAAAGAACTGAGAGTACGTCTTGGCATCCAAAATTCACCTTCGGTTATCTTTCCTATGCCTTTACAGACTACGTCGAGTTCATCGCGTTTATTAAACACGCCGAATATTGATGGCCAGGTGGAAATGTTCTCCATCGTGGTATCATCACTTAAATTAATTAATGCCAAACGAAACATGCCATGGTATTGCTTTAATTTATTTTTCAGTTGCTCTTGTGAAATACTGCTGAGATTGTCTGTATCAACCAGTAATAGTAAGTTGTTATCAATCGAGATCCGTTCAATTTCGGCGACTTCTCGTAATTGTTGTACCGGTATATCGAGTTTGGCTCTTAAACAAGAGACCAAGGTAGCCACTTGCAGGCTCGGTTGTGACAGTAGTACTACATTTGGGTAATCCGACATATGACTAATCCTTTAGTGTGTGTGGTGATATCCATATTTATGCTGAGTAGTATTATAAAGCGATACAATTGAGTTAATGACTTAATTTAACGATTAAACCTAATACCTAAGTTTAATGCAGCTTGGTACTAAAGTATTGACTAGCAGTCGAAAACCCAAGCTAACCTCTTTATACATTTTTCTTAATGGGTTGTTAACTTCGCTTAACATATCTGGGTGGTATAAATGAGTCAAGTTAGCATTCCGGTTTATCTCGACTCATACTTTTATCGTTTAGCGGTATCAATGGTTTAACCTTGTATACACTTTGGTTTTCATTGTCTTGCTGTCTTATTTTGGCGTTTAATGTCATTAACTATTATCAACTTGGTGTTTTACGGTTATTTTTGTTTTTTGTTAATGCTAAAGCATGGCGAGCGTCATTGTTTTTGTTTTAAATAAATTTTTATTGTCAGCTGGCATGACGTGTTAACATGGCGCTGTAAATATTAAGGGGTTGATGGATTAATTATGGATAATGTAGCTTTATCTAAATTAGAGCAAAAAACAGCGGTGTCGTTAGCATTAGTATTTGGCTTAAGAATGCTGGGGTTATTTATGATCATGCCTGTTTTTGCTATTTATGGGCGTGATTTAATCGGTTATTCGCCACTGTGGGTTGGTATCGTGATCGGTGCTTATGGTTTGACCCAAGCGATGCTGCAAATACCGATGGGGCAGTTGTCTGATCGTATTGGTCGTAAGCCCGTTATTATTGCTGGTTTAGGCCTATTTTGCTTAGGTAGTATTGTCGCCGGTATGGCTGATTCCGTTTACGGCGTGGCTTTCGGACGTATATTGCAAGGAACTGGCGCTGTTGCCAGTGCTATTCTGGCGTTAGCTGCCGATATCACTCGTGAGCAACAACGTCCTAAAGTGATGGCGGTCATTGGTATGTGTATCGGACTGTCATTTGCGTTTTCGTTGGTGGCGGGCCCGGTATTAGCACAATGGATAGGTCTTAAAGGTATCTTCTTTGTTACTGCTGCCTTGGCTATTGTTGGTATGTTAGTGGTGCATTATATTGTGCCGAACTCCACAACCAAAGCGCCAGCGGGCGATGCCAGTACCAATAAAAACAAGTTAAGAGCCATGTTGCGGGATCCGCAATTATTGCGTCTCGATGTGGGTATCTTTGTATTACACTTAACCCTGACTGCAGTATTTGTATCACTGCCATTTGAGTTAGAGGCGGCAGGACTAGTTGGTGAGCACCACTGGTGGATATATTTCCCGGCATTACTGCTATCATTTATACTGATGGTGCCGATGTTGATTATTGCGGCGAAAAAGAAAATGAATAAACAATTTTTCTTATTCGCCATTGCATTAATGGGTGTTGCCTTGTGTGTCATGGGCTTTGCAAATGGTAATCTATGGCTATTTGGCTTAGCGATTGTGTTGTATTTTACCGCGTTTAACTTTTTAGAAGCTTCGTTACCTGCGATGATCTCTATGTCAGCTCCGGCTGGTGCTAAGGGATCGGCAATGGGCATTTACTCAACCTCACAGTTTGCGGGTGCATTTTGTGGCGGTATTATTGCGGGTAGTTTGTATACGCAATTGGGTTCTCAAGGTTTATTCTTTATTATTGCTGCGGTAATGATAGTGTGGTTTGTTATTTCTTTGGGGCTAGAAAATGTCGGTCAAGTGAAGGCGCATACTATCGCTGTGACCATCGCAAACCAAAGAGAAGCTGAATTAATAGCCGAAAAGCTAATATCGCTATCCGGTATTAATGAAGCTGTAGTAGTATTAGAAGAGCAGGTCGCTTATTTAAAAGCGACTAAAGATTTTGAAATAGACCAGGCTTTGAACCTGGTTCGTGAACAGCACAGGAGCTAGCATGGCCAGTCGTGGCGTAAATAAAGTAATTATTCTTGGTAATTTAGGTAATGATCCTGAAATCCGCTCATTCCCAAATGGTGGCGCGGTTGCCAATCTAACGATTGCGACAAGTGAATCGTGGCGTGATAAGCAAACTGGCGAACAGCGTGAGAAAACTGAATGGCACCGTGTTGCTGTATTCGGTAAACTAGCGGAAATTGCTGGTGAATACCTACGTAAAGGTTCACAGGTATACATTGAAGGCGCCTTACAAACACGTAAATGGCAAGATCAAAATGGCCAAGACCGTTACACTACAGAAGTTGTAGTACAAGGTTTTAACGGTGTAATGCAGATGATTGGTGCCCGTCAAGGCGGTCAACAACAGCAGCAAGGTGGTTACAACAGTAATAACCAACAGCCACAACAGCAGCAGAATCAAAATGCAGGTTGGGGTCAGCCACAACAACCGGCTGCAGCACCTGCACAACAGCAAGGTGGCGGTTATAACAATAGTAACCAACAGCCACAACAAGCTCCACAGCAACAGGCTCCACAGCAGCAAAGCTATGCTCCACAACAGCAAGCACCTGCAGCAGCGCCTCAAGCACCACAGCAAGGTTTTAACGAACCATCTGCTGACTTTGATGACGACATTCCGTTTTAGCTCCCGAATTGATTGTTTAACATGATGATATAAGAACCTCGATTTTCGGGGTTTTTTATTATTTGTAGTTCAGGAATTGATGAGACAATAAATAACAACATAGTGTTATGATTTGAAATTATAACGATAAATATGGAAAAAAATTATTCATTTTAGCGGTGGATTAAGGTCACATTTATACTTAATCGAGCCTAAAATTAGTTGTTTTTTATTCGTATTACTCGCTAAACTGGTTTTTTATTCTTGATACCGTTCGGTATATTATCTGCTTTTCATTTTGAAATGCCGTAGAATCGATGACGATACGGTAAGTTAGTTATCATCAACAAAATTAAATTTTTGCAAGATTAGATTCTGATATAGGGATGTATAAGAATATATGAAATTTACCAATAAACTGATTGGTTTTATTATCTTTTGTGTGCTTTCATCAGTCGGTGTAGTGCTGCTCGGCGGTGCGGTGAGTTTACGCGAATTGGCGATTGAAACTCAAAAACAAAATATTTCCCGTCTCATTGATGTCATGGATGAGCAACTGGCAATGGAAGATAGCGAACCGCGTTTTGCATTCTGGCTGCCTGAGTTATTGCGCGCGCATTCGGTATTACAATTAACTGTCGAAAAAGACGGTATCGTTAGTTATTACTTTGATGCTAATACCCCTGATCCTGTTGCCGTGACCTCCTTCCTTAAAGAATATAACTTTAAATTACGCGTTAATAATGACTTCACTGCGAAGGTGGTGATGCTGTCGCCATATTACGCGATGGAATATCCCTCGGTATTATTAACTGGCGTCGGAACTGGCTTAGTGATTGCCTTGTTTGGTTTAGTTATTGCAATTCGATTACTTAAAAAAGGCATGTATGGCGCAGAGCTGTTGTCGTTGCGCAGTTATCAGATCCTTAATGGCGACCACCTCAAAGTGGCTGTTGGCTGTGAATCTGAATGGCCAAAGGCAACCAGCCGTGCATTTGATAAGTTAATCGCCGATCTTGAAGATACCAAAAAAGAGCGTAGCCGCTTTGACTCCTATATGCGTACTAACGCCTTCGTTGATCCATCTACAGGCATAGGTAACCGTGATTTCTTTTTAAATCAACTTGAGGCTATGTTATCCGACCCTGGTGTTATTGCGGGTACTGTTATCAAGATAGAAATGTATGAGTTATCGCAATTAAATTATGACCATGGCGTTGCAGATGTTGATGAGATGGTGAAGTCAGTCAGTGCATTACTGAGTAAATTTGTCGATCGTTTTACCGGCTCTGTACTTGCGCGTTATCGTGGTGATCAGTTTATTATTTTATTACCGAGGATCACCGGACCTGAATCAGAAATTGTGATGAAGCAGTTATATAAGTTGCTATCCAGAGTCAGCTTATCAACCCCTGTCGATTGTGATGAATTATTTTATACTGGTGTGGCTATTTATAACTACGGCGAAGATGCAGAAGAGGTATTAGAAAGCGTCGATCAAGCTTTAAAAATTGCGGTGCTGCAAGGCTGTTCCGGTTGGTTCTTATATGAGCAAGATGAACAGGTACCTGTGTATGCCAAAGGTACCGTGAGATGGCGTGGTTTGTTTGATAAAACCTTTAACAATAATGGCTTCCATTATGAACAGCAATTAATTCTTAGCATGGCAGATAAACAAGTATTAGGTTATGAAATATACCCAAGATTGAAAGATGAAAATGATGATTGGGTACATGCTGGGGTATTTTTACCGATGGCAGAGAAATGTGGGGTATTGAAACGTATTGACCGTCTGACCGTAGAGCACGCTATCTCTAATTTAGAAACGCGTGAACCCATTGCTTGCGGGATAAACTTAGATATCCAGAGTTATTTAGATAAACGTTTTATGCGCGCGGTGTACTTAGATATTATTCGCTTACCTGCGGCATTACGTTCACTGTTATATTTTGAGATCCATGAATATCAAATTAATCGTAATTTGGAGATGCTAATCGAACCAGCGAAAAATTTAAAAGCGCTCGGTTGTTGTCTCGCAGTGGATATGGTCGGTCAGGATGTGGTTGATTCTTCTTATATTAAAAAGTTAAATGTGGACGTTATCAAGATCCATCCGAGTTTGGTGCGTGACTTACATAAACGTCAAATCAATCAATTAGCCATCCGCAGTATTCTCGGTGGCACGGTGAATCTCGCCACCAAGGTGATTGCTGTCGGTGTTGAGTCTAAAGGTGAGTGGGATGCGCTGAATAAACTCGGCGTTTACGGTGCTCAAGGTTATTTTTGTAATAAAGTCAGTGTGTTGGCTTGAAGACTAGTTGGTTTGAATGTTATTTTTGTGCATTTCTCTGATGTTAAAACCGTGCTAATATCACACTTTGCTTACTACTTAATGCCGATTAAAGTATGATAGCCCGCAAGAAATTGATAATTCATTATTCATTTATTTAGGTGCAACAGAATCTTATGCGTATACCCTGGTTTAAAAGTCGTCACAAGCAAGCAAAACTGGGTGTTTTTATCGCTAAGCAGCGCGTTGATATTTGTGCCTTGTCGCTGGGTAATGATGCTATTGCAGTACTTGATTCAATTGCGTTTAATGATGTATCTGAATTGGTCAAAACGCTCAGTGAACTGGTCGCAAAACATAATTTAGATGCAGCGACTTGCCATGTGGTGTTGTCGAACCAGCTGTATCAGTTATTACAAATTGACAAACCGAATGTGCCTGATAATGAAATTGCTAGTTCATTACCTTTCATTGCCAAAGAGTTTATTCATGAAGCGATTGATTCTGTGGTATTCGATTATTTTTCGGTGCCGAATCAAAATAAAATTAATTTAGTTTATTGTTCAAAAAGCTTGGTTGAATTAATTGTCAGTGCAATACAGCAAGTAAAACTCGAACTTATCAGCATTGCTATTGAGGAATTAGCGACGGCAAATCTATTTAATACCCCTGCCGACGCGAAACAAAAAAATACCCAAATGTTAATTTCTCAGCAGGATTATCAAGAAGTTAATCTCACCATTATTCATGATAATCAATTGTATTTTTCACGCCGTATACGTGGTTTTGCTCGTCTACGTGACCTGCATGAAAATCAGCTTGATAGCCCCTTGCTGGATAATTTCAGTTTGGAAATTCAACGCTCAGCTGACTTTGCGGTGAGCCAGTTGAAGTTACCTGAAGTAAAAGAAATCAACTTAGCCTTGCCGAGTCATATTTTAGAACCGTTAATTACCCGCCTGCAACTCAATTTTACTATTCCGGTGACGCCGCTAAAGCATGCATTGATTGCTGATAATATGGATTCTGGATTTTTACCTGCCATTGGCGGCGCTTTGGAAAAACTGTAATGAAGACTCGCGTAAATTTATATACTCAGGCGTTTAGGCCAAAGAAAGAACGCTTTGCGTTAACACATGCTTTGCTGATTATTAGCTGTTCACTGTTATTGATGCTGACGCTAACAGTGATGTCGGAAAATGAAAATTCAGCGTTAACGCAGCAAGTCAACAATGTCAAACAGAAGGTCGCGACATTGGAAACTGAGGTCGATGTACTGTCTGATAAAGTTGCTCGTCATGTACAAAATCCGGCTTTAGAGCAACAACTCGCGCTATTAAAAACACGCTTAAAATACCGTGATGAGTTATTGGTGCAGTTATCAAAGTTAGCGCAAGTGCAAACCAGTGGTTTTGCTATCTTAATGTCTGATTTAGCTTTACAACGCGATAAAGATATTCGCTTAAATCAAATTCGTTTAGCGGGCAGCAGCATGACGTTAAAAGGTATCGCACGTAATCATGACGCGATCCCCCGTTGGATTGGTAAATTTTCGGCGGGTAAATCACTGCAAGGCCGTGAATTTAGCCAGCTTAACATCACCCGCAATGACGATGATATTATCGCGTTTACCTTAACTAATACGCCTATTTTGGAGGCCGATAAATGATCAAGCAACATTGGCTAACCATGAATGATAAATTTAAGCAGTTGTCGATGCGTGAACGCGTGCTGCTTGTCGGTTCGCTGGCCTGTGCGATTATTTATATCATTTTTAGCTTTGTACTCGAACCTAACTATGCGCGTAATAAACAATTAGCGACCCAACTATCTTCGTTAACACAACAACAGCGACAATATAATTTTACTATTGCTGAGTTACAGCAAGTACTAGTAACTGATCCTAATAAAGTAATCAAATTACGTATTTCACGTGCTGAAAATGAACTTAAGCAAGCTAATGGTAAATTAACCGATCTGACGGCAGATTTAATTAATTCCAACCAAATGGCATTAGTGCTGGGCGATGTGTTAAGTCGAGCTAAAAAAGTGAAATTGCTTGCTATCGAATCACTACCAGTGACTGCTATCACCGGTAATAGTCATAACACCGCAGAGCAAGAAAAAGCGCAAGATAAAAGCCAAGCTAAGCCGAAAATGGCCAATGCTAGCGGGCAAGAAGTTAACTCTGAAGAACTCATTAAAGCGGATGCTATTTCAAGTAATATTAATAGTGTCTTGGAGTCGAGTGGTTCTGAAGTGTTGCTTTATCGCCATGGGTTACGTATTACCATGACGGGTGCGTTCTTTGATATTCAAGCGTATCTGGACTCTATTGAGCAATTGCCGAAAAAATTCTACTGGGAAGTATTTGATTATCAAATGCAAACATACCCAACCGCTGAAGTTGTTATGGAAATCTATACCTTGAGTATAAATAAGGAGTTTATTCGTGGTTAAACTACTACTGCCTATATTCATTCTATTGAGCTCAACCTTGGTTCAAGCAGGGCAAGGTGTGATTGACGGTCATGTACTTGATGATCCTACTGGTCCTTGGGGAGCGGCAGATCCTATTGTGCGTACTCAAACTAAAGCAAGGATACAGACACCAAATTTGCAGGCTATTTTTGTCCGAGGCAATAGCCACATAGCGATCATGAACGGTAAAGAAGTGATCGCAGGTAGTTGGGTATCTGGTTTCCAGATCCGCCAAATTACCGATGACTTCGTGTATTTTATACGTAACGATAAAGAATTTAGATTGTCATTATTTGGCAGTAAAATTAAACATTAAGGCTCAAATTTAATTATGAAAAAGTTGTATCTTGCAATTATTTTAAGTGTATTTCTATCGGGTTGTGAAACAACGCGTAGCCCACTTGAGCCTGTTGCGATCAAAGAGTCCATTCAAGCAGAACTCGATCGAGCCGATGCCCAAGCGCAAGCTTGGACTGTGCCGGATGATGTTAATGCTGAATTATTGCCTGATTTTGAGAGCAGTGATGCGTTAAACCGTCCTGTTGTCGAGCCGCGTATGGATATTTCGGCAAAATCGGTAACCGCGCGTCAATTCTTCGGGTCTTTACTAAAAGGCACGAAATATAATCTGACTGTGAATCCTGATGTGTCGGGTCGTGTTACTGTGGTGCTCAATGATGTCACCATTGCTGAAACCATGGATGCCGTTGCGGATATGTATGGCTATGATATTAAGCGTCACGGTAATACCTACCGTGTTAATGGTGCCGGTGTTCGCACTGAAATCATCCCAATGAACTATTTATTGATGAAGCGTAATGGTTTATCAAACAGCTCAATTAGCTCGGGTTATTTAACTGACAATGGCTCGTCGAGCAGTTCTTCAAATGATGATAATAGCTCATCTGACTCATCGTCGTCATCATCAAAGAGTGCTGGCACCGAGATATCAACGCAAACGGATACCGATTATTGGGCTGAATTAGAAAATACCTTATTAGGCTTAACGGCAAATCAAGACGATACCCAAGTCATTATTAGCCCACAAGCGGGTTTAGTGACTGTACATGGTTATCCAAAAGACATTCGTAAAATAAAAGACTTTCTTACTAAAGCGGAGCAGCAATTACAACGCCAAGTATTACTTGAAGTGAAGATCATGGAAGTAACATTAAATGATGGCTACGAACAAGGTATTGATTGGAACGTAAATAATGCCAATGTAGCCACTGATTCATCGTTTAGTTTTGGTATTGATAATGTCGCTGATGTTGTCTCTGGTGGCGGGGTCTTAACTTTAGCGGGTAATGACTTTAGTGCTGCCATTAACTTGCTGAAAACCCAAGGTGATGTCAACGTATTATCAAGTCCACGAGTGACGGCGCTAAATAATCAAAAAGCGGTGATTAAAGTTGGCACGGACGAATATTTTGTCACGGGTTATACCACCACGACATCAACAGAAAACGATACCACAGATCAAGATATCGAATTAACGCCATTCTTTTCCGGTATCGCCTTGGATGTGACTCCGCAAATCGATAGCGAAGGCGGGGTGTTATTGCATGTCCATCCATCGATCATTGATGTTAGTGATTCGACTAAAACGATCTCTGCCGCGACGGATATCGTCTTACCGTTAGCGAAAAGTGATGTGCGTGAAACAGATACAGTGGTGAAAGCTAAAAGTGGTGAGATCATTGTTATTGGTGGTTTGATGAAAACCGCCAATAAAGACTTAGTGGCTAAAATACCATTCCTCGGTGATATTCCTTGGTTAGGAGAACTCTTTACCAGTCGTTCGCAATCAGTACAAAAAACAGAGTTAATTATTTTAATCAAACCTATCGTTGTTGATCAAAATACCTGGCGTTTAGAATTGGAACGTTCGGCTGAGTTGCTGGAACAATGGTATCCAACTGAATCAAAAAATGAGCAAGGGTAATGTATAAAGCTCATTTTGGTTTGACCGAAGTACCGTTCGGTCTCACGCCTAACACGCAATTTTATCATCCCTTAGTCCCGCATTTTGAAGCGCTGCAAGTATTGACGACAGCGCTTGCTAGCGGTGAAGGTTTTATTAAAGTTACCGGTGAAGTAGGGACAGGGAAAACCTTAATTTGCCGTAAATTGCTCAATGAGCTTGGCGAGCATTATGTGATTGCTTATTTGCCGAATCCGTATTTAACGCCAAATGAAATGCGCGCCGCTATTGCCAGTGAATTAAGTATTGATACCAGTTTAGATCAACAGCAATTAACCCAAGCACTGAATCATCGTTTAATTGCGTTATCAGGCGAAGACAAACAAGTGGTGTTGTTAATCGATGAAGCGCAGATGTTGCCGCATGAAACGTTAGAAGCGTTGCGTTTAATCAGTAATTTAGAAACAGAAAGCAAGAAGCTTATGCAGGTGGTGTTGTTTGGTCAGCCAGAATTGGATGTACGTTTAAAACAAGATGATTTACGTCAATTACGTCAGCGTATTACTTTTTCTTACCAACTTAGACCTTTACTTACCAATGAAACGGCTAGCTATGTTGAGCATCGCTTAACGGTATCAGGCTATCGCGGTGCGCCGCTATTTGAAGCCAAAGCATTACGATTATTACATCAGGCCAGTGGTGGTATTCCGCGTTTAATAAATATCTTAGCGCATAAATGTTTAATGCTGAGTTATGGCCAAAATGTGCGAAATATTAGTGCCAAGTTAGTCAAGCTGGCAATAAAAGATACCGACAGTGCCATTCAGCCACGTAATCTTCGCTTGCCTATCATGGTGAGTATTTTAGTGATTGAAATATTTTTAGTTATTTGGTGGTTTGGGGAGTCAATGCTGTGAGTGTTATTAATCAAATGCTAAAAGGCTTAGATAAAGAGCAACAACAAGCTATGGTTGAATCGACTGGCGCTGTTATCGTTGCAGCGCCTAAACGTCATAATAAACTTGTGATTACCTTGTGCTCTGCCATCGTTATTTTTGCTGCGTTAGCAGGCTATTTTTTTGTGCAAAAACAAAGTCGCGCAGAGAACGTGAACGGGCAACAGAGAGTGACCTCATCACCAGTAGGTGCTGAAGAGGTTATAGCGAGTGACGAGCAGATGATCAGCGAAGAATTAGCGTCCCAGCTAGTGCAAAAGCCGATACTTATTGAACCTGAACCTGAACCTGAGCAGGCTAAACCCTTTGTCCGAAAGCCAGTGATAGCTAACTCAGCGGTTGCTCCAGTGACAGCAGAGACAAAAGTTGTCGTTGCTCGAATTGAACCGCCGACACCAGTAAGGGTTAAACCGAGTCCAGTAACTGCACCGAAAAAACCAATTCAACAAGTTGTGCCTGTGACGCCTGCTGCGCATCCTACAGCACCTGCAGAAGATGAAGTCGTTATTAAAACGGTAACAAGAACGCCTCTACAGCAAGCGCAGTTATATGCCAAGCAAGCTGAAGCCGCGTTATTGGCGGGTGACAAAGCAAACGCGAAGAAACTCTTTAGCAAGGTATTAAGCTTTGATAAACAGCATGATTTAGCGCGAGAGAAATTAGCGGCACTGTTATATGGTGAGCAGCGTACGCAATCTGCGGTTAATTTGTTGCAAGAAGGTTTAAGTGTATCGCCTGAATATACTAATTTCCGCTTAATGCTGGCACGTATTTATCTCAAGAATAACAATAAACAACAAGCTTATTATTATCTCAAACCGCATCAACCTCAGGTTGCTGGTAATGTTGAGTATTATGCGATTTTGGCTGGTTTAGCGCAAAGTCTGGATGATTTAGATACCGCGTTAGTGGCTTATAAAAAACTTACCGTTCATGAACCTAACCGCGCAAAATGGTGGTTAGGACTGGGTATTACTGCAGATAAAGCCAAGCAAGTGGGATTAGCGCTAAATGCTTACCACACAGCCCAAAATATGGGGCAGTTATCTGCGTCTTCACGTAACTATATCAATGCACGAATTACCCAGTTGGAGAAACAGTAATGGCACAATTAAAATTAAAACAACGACTGGGTGACTTACTTGTTGGTGAAGGCATCATCAGTGATGAACAGCTCGGTTTAGCATTAAAAGAACAGCGCAGTAGCGGCCGTAAGCTTGGTGCGACATTAATTCATCTCGATTTTATTACTGAAGAGCAACTGCTGAACTTTTTATCTCAACAGTTGGAAATTCCATTTTTAAATATAGCTACGCTAAATATCGATCCGCAAGCGGTACTTAAGTTACCGGAAGTACATGCTCGTCGACACCGCGCATTAGTGGTTAAAGCCGACCATGAGACCTTGACCATTGCCTTAAGTGATCCGGCAGATTTGAATGCGGTGGAAGCGATATCAAGTTTCTTATCCTCGTATCAACTCGAATTTGCGATTGTGCGAGAGAGTCAGTTATTACCAGCGTACGATCGTTTGTACCGCCGAACCAAAGATATTGAAGCGTTTGCTGGTCAGCTAGAAGATGAGCATAGACCAGCGCAAGAATTTGATATTTTTAAAGATGTCGACGATGCCTCTAGCGAAGCTACGGTGGTTAAGTTTCTTAACTCGGTGTTTGAAGATGCGGTGCAAGTGGGCGCTTCGGATATTCATATTGAACCTGATGAAAAAGCCTTACGTATTCGTTTACGTGTGGATGGCGTGCTGCAAGAGAATATCTTGAATGAAGTCGCGATCGTACCTGCGTTGGTATTACGGTTAAAGCTAATGGCCGGTTTAGATATTTCCGAGAAACGCTTACCGCAAGATGGCCGTTTTAATTTAAAGGTTCGTAATCAATCGATTGATATCCGTATGTCGACGATGCCGGTGCAATACGGTGAATCTGTGGTGATGCGTTTGCTTAATCAAGATTCAGGTATTTTCCAGTTAGAAAGCACCGGGATGCCTGCAGACTTAATTAAGCGATTACGTGGTTTGATCCGCCGTCCGCATGGCATGGTATTGGTAACAGGCCCAACAGGTAGTGGTAAAACCACCTCGTTATATGCCGCCTTGAGCGAGCTAAACGAACCCGGTAAAAAGATTATTACCGTGGAAGATCCGGTGGAATACCGTCTACCACGGATCAGTCAAGTGCAGGTAAACCCTAAGATTGGTTTAGACTTTGCGCATATTCTACGTACTTGTTTACGTCAGGATCCGGATATCTTATTGGTCGGCGAAATGCGTGACAAGGAAACCGTCGAAATTGGTTTACGTGGCGCCTTAACTGGACACATGGTGTTATCGACACTGCATACCAATGACGCGATCACTTGTGCATTGCGCTTAATGGACATGGGTGCGCCGGGTTATTTAATTGGCGCGGCATTACGTGCTGTTGTTGCTCAGCGCTTAGTACGAAAATTATGTAACCAGTGTAAAAGTAGCCATGAACTGACCAGCAGTGAACATGCTTGTTTAGAGCGGATTGGCAATGAATCATTCGGCGAGGAACATTTTTATCGCAGTGTTGGTTGTCAAAGCTGTAACTATACCGGCTACCGTGGCCGTATCGGTGTATTTGAGTTATTAGAACTGAATGATGCTATGGGTGATGCATTACGACGTGAGTCGGCGGCAGAATTTGAGGCGGAAGCGCGTAAGAGCAAACTCTATCGTCCATTGGTATTATCAGCGCTGGATTTTGCCAAGCAAGGCTTAACCTCTATTGAAGAAGTATTAAAACTGGCAGATGAAGTGGTTCTTGATGATAATCACGGTGAAGGTAATAGTAGCGGTGAAGATGACCGCAGTGGCGAACATGAATTCAGTAATGATAACAACCATGTTACCAGTGTTAGCGCCAATGAAACCGCAGTTTCTGATACTTTAGGGGCTAATATCGCCTCGCATGTTCGGGAGTTAGACAAGGTCGATAATGTTGATATTGAAAATATCTTACGCTTGGTTGAAGTGGTTAGATCGATGGACCGTAGTGGTCAGTAAACAGGATTGTTAAGGTTAGCCAATGCCAAATTTCACGTATAAAGGCCGCGATAGCCAAGGTAATGCTGCTTCTGGTAAACAGGATGCGCAGAATCAAGATGCCTTAGTGCAATCGTTAATGGCTAAAGGTATTACTCCCACCGAGATTAAAGTGGCGAGCAGTAACAGTAATAATATTGATCTCAGCCAGTTGTTAACACGCAGTATTCCACTTGCCGAGTTGGTTATTTTTGCCCGTCAGATGTACTCGCTTACACGAGCGGGTATTCCGATGATCAGGGCGATTAAAGGACTCTCTGAATCGAGTTCACATGCCAAGCTTAAAGACGTGCTTAACGATGTGGTTGTCCGTCTAAACAGTGGTAATACCTTATCGGCATCAATGGCGGCACATCCGCATGTATTCGCCTCTATCTTTGTGTCCATTGTGCGAGTGGGTGAGAATACTGGTCGTTTAGATGATTCATTTTTACAAATCGCTAATTATTTAGAATTAGAAATGGATACCCGACGTCGTATTGCCAGTGCCGTGCGTTATCCTATTTTTGTATTGATCGCTATTTCAGCCGCGATGGTGATCTTGAATATTTTTGTTATTCCGACGTTTGCCAATATGTTTAACAAGTTTGGGGTTGAATTACCTTGGGCGACGCGAGCATTACTGGCTTCATCGGCATTTTTTGTTAATTATTGGCATCTACTTATTGTTGCGGTTATTGCCAGTATTATTGGCTTTAAATATTACATTCAAACCGATAAAGGCAAGTTACGCTGGGGACTGTTTTATATTCGTATTCCCATTGTTGGTCCGGTAATTGAAAAAACCTTGTTATCACGTTTTGCGCGCAGCTTTTCATTAATGTTAAAAGGTGGTGTGCCACTGAATAACAGTTTGTCATTGGTGGCATCAACGGTTGATAATGCTTGGATGGAAGTGCGTATTTTATCGATGCGTGCGGGTATTGAAGAGGGGAAAAGCCTGACGATCACGGCTAGTGAAAGTGGCATGTTTACTCCGCTTATTTTACAAATGATCTCGGTGGGTGATGAAACGGGTCAAGTCGATGACTTATTATTAGAAGCTGCACAGTTTTATGAGCGTGAAGTGGATTATGAACTGCAGTCGTTGACCGCTAAGATTGAACCGATATTGATAGGCATCGTGGCTGTAATGGTATTGATTCTTGCTCTGGGTATTTTCGTACCTATGTGGGACATGATGGGGGTGGTACAAGGTTAGTTTGACACTACCACTATGGTATTATCTAGTGTGAAAACGATATAATCATGCTTATTGTTTTGTTAATTACAATATGAAATGTTATAGACGGACAGAATGTTGTGATTAAGCGACATTTATGAAAAAAAACTAGTGAAATGGTACATTTTTTGGCATAGTATCGAAAAATATACTATTACGTACATTAATGTAAATTAGGTGGATATCCTACTAGTTATATATTCATGTAATTTATACTAAAAACAGCTTTTGGAGCTAAAATGAAAAGAAATGCAGGTTTTACACTAATCGAATTAGTGATCGTAATTATTGTTCTAGGTATCTTAGCTGCCACTGCTGTGCCGAAATTTATCAACCTTCAAGATGATGCTAAAGTAGCTGCAATGAAAGGCGTTGAGTCTGCTCTACATAGTGCTGCTAATATCGTTTATTCAAAGTCTGCAATTGATGGAACTGAAACTTCATCTGATTCTGCAGTATCAGATGCTGGTGCGACTATTGAAACTATTTATGGCTACCCTGAAGCAACTGATGCTGGTATTGGCGCATCTGTTGAATTAAGTGGTTTTAGTTCGACTGATGCTACAGCTAGTGGCGGTCTTGCTACTTTGATATTCTGGAATGGAAATGCGTCTTCAACCACAGATACTTGTGTGACTTATACGCAAGCATCTAAAACAGTGCGTTATGCTATAGTAAGTGGTAAATGTCCAGCAAAGTAATTTACTAAACATTAATAGGTTTCCCTATTATTGATTTGTAAAAAGCTTACTTCGGTAAGCTTTTTTTATATTTTCAATATAATTTAGTAATGTATTATTATCAATGCTTAATATGAAAATCGTTTAAAATCAAATACCCACAACCATTAAGCCATCAGGTACGATAGCATATGTTTAAAAAATCAGGCTTTACCCTCATTGAGCTGGTCATTGTTATCATCCTTCTCGGTATTCTCGCCGCGACTGCGATCCCCAAATTAATTGGTAATGATGGCTTTGAGGCGCAAGCCTATCGTGACCAACTGCAGCAATTATTAAAAACCGTACAGCAGCAAGCTATGAGTTGTGATGCGGCATGTCGTAGTACTCGCACGACTAATCCTTATGCTTGTAATAAAGTACTTATTGAAGCTGAACGTTTCGGTATACCTTCTAATTGTGATGATAAGATCTTAACTCCACTTAAGCTACCAGTGGTATTTAATCCACCCCAATTAGGCATGAGTAAAGCAGAGGCTGATAGTAGTGGTATTAAATTTAGTGAGCATAAGATTGAATTTAACTCTCGTGGTGTCGCCAGTAGCTGTGCTGGCTGTGATATCAGTATTTTCGGCGATCAAACATTAAAAATCCGTATCGAATCTCAAGGTTATATCCATGAACAAGGTTAACAATAAGCAACGCGGCTTTACCTTAATTGAAATTGTTGTCGGCATCGTGGTGTTGGCGGTAGCGCTGACTATTGTGACAGGGGTGTTCTTACCACAAGCCAATAAAATGACTTCGCCTATGTACCAAATAAAAGCGACGGCCTTAGGTAAAAGCATCATGAACCAAGTGCTTATTCGCTATTATGATGATGTGAATGCCCGCAGTAATGGCGCTATCCGATGTGGCCAAGTTATTACTGGTGAAGTGACTGTTGCGTGTAGTACTAGCTTAGGGTTAGATACTGGCGAGACTAAAGCCAGCCCAAATGCTTTTAATGATGTTGATGATTATCATATTTATTGTGATGACCAAACGGATTATGATCCAAAAACTGCACTAGGATTTTTTACTGATGAATATCCTGGCTATGGTGTTCGGATTTGTGTTTCATTAGCTGCCGATAAGTTTGGTGGTAGTACCGGTGAAAACCATGTCGCGAAGCTAATATCAGTGACCATATACATGCCTAACAATGAAGAGGTTACGCTGACTTCATTTAAGGGCAACTACTGATGTCTAATGCCCTTAAGCATAAGCAGCTAGGTTTTACTTTAGTTGAATTGGTGACTGTGATCATCTTGTTAGGTATTGTAGGTACCTTTAGCAGTCGTTTTATTAGTGATAACGTCGTGCTTTATCAAACTTCAGTTAACCAAAATGAGCGTCTTAATGATGCGCGCTTTGTAATAAATCGTATGAGCAAAGAGCTGGACTCTACAATCGCGTTTAGTGTTACTCAAACTCCTGCTATAGCAGGGAATACGTGTATCCAATTTGTGCCTTTTACTGCAGCTGGTCAGTATCTTAATAGTGTGCTGGATGAACCTATGACGTTAATTATGGATAAAGAAACCAGAGATTTAGACGATCCAAATACCAATGATTTCCAAGGCCAATACATGAGTGTTCTCACCACTGATGCGAGCGATTTTTATTCTGTGCCAAGCGATACCTTTGCTGAAATTGATGCTTATATCCAAATCCCAGTATCAGGTGCTAAATCAACTCAGGCCGATATCACGTTGCTATCGCCACTAGTAAGAGACTCTGCTGTCTCGCGTTATTTTATTGCTGAAAAGAAAGTACAATATTGTTTAACGCAAATTGGTGATGCTATGCGCTTATCTCGTAGTGAGGCAGCGTTAACTTCTTCGGTTTACCCGCTTTCTGTTTTAATGGTAGATAACTTAAGTATTGGTAGTCGTATGTCATTAACCAATGCAAGCCAATTCAGTAATGCTATTTTGGAGTTAAATTTTAATTTCTTATTACGTGATGGCAGTGCAATCAAATTTGAACATCAGGTGGTTATGACCAATGTCCCTTAATCATATGCCGAGTAAACGCAAGCAACAGCAAGGCAGTATGTTGGTGATCGCTCTTTTTATTATTGTGGTCATTTCATTATTAGCTGCCTCCTTGAGTCGTATTTTAAGTTCGACAGCCGATAGTGTTGCTAATGAGGTGTATAGCGCTAAGGCTTATTATGCTTCTGACAGTGGTATGGAATATGGGATTTATCAGGTATTGAGCAATGGTTTAGTGTGTACAGCGTTTCCAGGCAATGACCCTATTACTGGTTTTGATATTAGTACAGAAGTTGGATTTGAAAATTGTAGCGTGAGTATTGATTGTCAGACTATTGATTTACCTGATGGTCGCTCGCAATATTATCTAGTATCAACGGGTACATGTGACGGTGGTAAAATTGTTGCAGAGCATAAAGTAGAAGCGGCAGTCACATTATAAAGTGGGCTATTAAATAGCGCTAGACCTGCGGCTTTAACATATGCGAATGCACCTAAATGGTTATCCTCAGTAAACATCGAATTCGGCTTTTTTCGTGGTAATGATCGAGTTATTTACCGTCGACGGTTAAATTAATAGTGAGTCCGTCATAAAGTCTGATAAACTTGCCACATTCATTGCGCATTGGTAACGTTAACCGATCTTGCAACATTTTACTTTTAGGAATGCCCATAACTATGTTTAAGAAGTTAAGAGGCTTATTCTCTAGCGATTTATCAATCGATTTGGGAACAGCAAACACTCTCATTTATGTTAAAGGTCAAGGTATTGTTCTTGACGAGCCTTCTGTTGTTGCGATCCGCCAAGAGCGTGGTGCAAACAAGAGTGTGGCTGCCGTTGGTACTGCAGCAAAGCAAATGCTAGGTCGTACTCCTGGTAATATCGCCGCTATTCGTCCAATGAAAGATGGCGTTATCGCTGACTTTTTCGTGACAGAAAAAATGCTACAGCACTTTATTAAACAAGTGCATGACAATAATTTTTTCCGTCCAAGCCCACGTGTTCTCGTGTGTGTACCATGTGGTTCAACACAAGTAGAGCGTCGTGCTATCCGTGAATCTGCACAAGGTGCTGGTGCGCGTGAAGTATTTTTAATCGACGAGCCAATGGCAGCAGCGATTGGTGCTGGCATGCCAGTATCTGAAGCAACTGGTTCTATGGTTGTTGATATAGGTGGTGGTACTACCGAAGTGGCAATCATCTCATTAAACGGTGTAGTTTATTCTTCATCTGTTCGTATTGGCGGTGACAAACTTGATGAAGCAATCATCAGCTATGTACGTCGTAACTACGGCAGCTTAATTGGTGAAGCAACTGCCGAACGTATTAAGAAAGAAATTGGTTCTGCTTATCCACTTGATGAAGTTGTTGAAATTGAAGTACGTGGCCGTAACCTTGCAGAAGGTGTTCCGCGTAGTTTCATTTTAAACAGCACTGAAATTTTAGAAGCATTACAAGAGCCGCTATCGGGTGTTGTGAGTGCAGTAATGACAGCCTTAGAGCAGTCTCCACCAGAGTTAGCGTCGGATATTGCTGAGCGTGGTATGGTGCTAACTGGCGGCGGCGCATTAATCCGCGGCCTTGATCGTTTATTACTTGAAGAAACCGGTATTCCAGTTGTTATCGCTGAAGATCCACTGACGTGTGTGGCTCGTGGCGGCGGTACGGCATTAGAAATGATTGATATGCACGGTGGTGATCTGTTCCATTACGATTAAGCCCTGATTAATAATCCTATAGGATGGTGGACGCGCCATCCTTTGAGAATACCATCTAATGAAACCTATTTTTGCTACCTCAACATCTTTACAACTGCGCCTATTCCTTGCGGTTATCGCCTCTTTCTCATTAATTGTTTTTGATTCAAAATTTGATTCATTTTCAAATGTGCGACTTTATCTCAATACCGCTGTCTCTCCGCTAATTTATGCTGCAGATATTCCCAGTGAAATGCTTAAAGGTGTATCAAATAACGTTGTCAGCCGCCGAGATTTAAGAAAAAAAGTGGCAGAACAAAAAGACAAACTATTCACTCAGCAAGTTCAGTTGTTGGAATTTAAGCACCTAAAACAAGAAAACAAACGTCTCCGTGCCTTACTTAACTCCCCCGTCCACTCTGACCAGCGCAAGTTAGTCGCTGAAATCATTACGGTTAATTCCGATCCGTTTTCACTGCAAGTGGTGATTAATAAGGGCGCAATGGATGGTATTTATATTGGTCAACCGGTATTAAACGAGCAGGGTGTGGTCGGACAAATTGTCGATGTAGCAGCAACATATAGTCGGGTATTACTGATTTCTGATATTAGCCACGGTATTCCGGTGCGGGTACAGCGTAATGATATTCGCGCGATTGCCAATGGTGGCGGCGAACTCAATAGCCTTAATCTACCCTATATGCCACACAGCACTGATATTCAGGTGGGTGATGTATTAGTAACGTCAGGTCTTGGTGGGGTATTCCCAGAAGGCTATCCTGTTGCCACAATTTCTGAGTTTACTTATCAGGTTGGTCAGCCTTACGCACAAGTTGAAGCGAAACCTGTTGTGGCATTAGAGCGGATACGTTATGTGTTATTAGTTTGGGACGATGAAGATAATTCAATCGAGTTAGATCCTGAAATCATAGATGCTAATCAAGATGAATTAGAAACAAGCAAGGAGAAGGACCTATGACGTCTGCTAACGGTCGTTTTAAATTAATCCTGACCTTAATTCTGGCATTATTACTGACCGCGTTACCTGTTCCTGAACCGCTTGATAGCTTCCGACCTGATTGGGTGCTATTGGTGCTAGGTTATTGGTGCATGGCGTTGCCGTATCGGGTGAGTATTGGTTATGCTTGGCTCACCGGGCTAGCGTTAGACTTATTATTAGGCGCTCCCTTGGGTATCCACTCCCTGGCCTTGTCTATTGTCATCTATATCATCGTCATGAATCATCGCTTGATCCGCAATATTTCGTTATGGCAGCAAGCCTTGATTGTCGGCTTCTTAACGATGCTTAATAAGCTGATTATATTCTGGGCTGAAAAATTACTTTTCGATATCTCAATAACACCGATGTACTTATGGTCAATCCTAACCACGATGTTAATATGGCCATGGATATTCTTGATTTTAAGGAAGATTCGTCGTCAATTTGCGATTAGATAGTGGCCTGAAGATAGCTTAATTGAATAGAAGATAATAAGATGAAACAGAGTAATATGTATTTAGCGTCGCAGTCTCCACGTCGCCGTGAGTTATTAACCCAAATAGGTGTTGAATTCTCGGTATTATCCGTCGATGTGGAAGAGCAACAACAAGTGGGTGAATTAGCGCCTGATTATGTGTCACGTTTAGCGCGTGATAAAGCGCAAGCGGGAGTTGCTGCGCTAATTAATACTAACCCAACACAGCTAAGCGCTCACGCAGTCGCTGAACCTGTGGTGTTAGGAGCGGACACCATAGTCGTCTATGCCGGACAAGTATTAGAAAAACCGGTAGATGAAGCGGACTCTGCACGCATGTTAAGTTTATTATCCGGTCATGAACATGAAGTGATGACCGCTGTGGCACTTGCCGATAGCACGCGTTGCTGGGTCGAGCTAGTGACAACGACGGTACAGTTTAGAGATATATCAGCGATTGAAATGCAGGACTACTGGCGTACGGGTGAACCACGTGATAAAGCTGGGAGTTATGCAATCCAAGGTATTGCCGGTAAATTTGTCAGCCATATAAGCGGTAGTTATAGCGCGGTTGTCGGTTTACCATTAATGCAGACCGAGCAATTAATTCAAGCCTTTAAGGCAAAGCAGAATAAGTAACGAAGGGCTAAAGAATATGGGTATAACGACAGAATTATTAGTAAATGTTACCCCGAGCGAAACACGTGTTGCCTTGATTGAAAATGGCATACTACAAGAAATACATGTAGAGCGAGAAGCGAAACGTGGCATCGTGGGTAATATCTATAAAGGTAAAGTAAGCCGGGTATTACCGGGCATGCAAGCTGCATTTATTGATATTGGTCTTGATAAGGCTGCATTTCTACACGCATCAGATATTGTACCGCATACTGAGTGTGTGGCACCGGGTGAGAAGAAGCATTTTAAAGTTGCTGATATTTCGCAGTTAGTACGCCAAGGCCAAGATATCACCGTACAAGTAGTGAAAGATCCAATGGGCACTAAAGGTGCGCGTCTGACTACCGATATTACCTTGCCGTCACGTTATTTAGTCTTTATGCCGGGCAGTTCGCATGTTGGCGTATCACAACGTATTGATTGTGAAGAAGAGCGCAGTCGTCTAAAACGTGTCACTGAAGCGCAGATTGATGAACTCGGTGGTTATATCATTCGCACTGCCGCTGATGGTGTTGGTGATAAAGAGCTTGAGCAAGACATTGCTTACTTAAAACGTCTATGGACCAAAGTTTTGCAACGTAAAGCGACGAACCCAAGCGCGAGCATGTTGTATCAAGATCCGTCTTTGGCATTTCGTATTATTCGCGATTTTGCAGGCGCACCATTAGACAAGATCAGGGTCGATTCACGTTTGGCTTATGCTGAGCTATGTGAATTTACCGAATCGTATGTACCAGAGCTAGTCAGTGCGTTAGAACCGTATACTGGTGAACGTCCAATCTTTGAAATGTACGATGTTGAAAGTGAATCGCAACGTGCGCTTGAACGTAGAGTAAAGTTAAAGTCGGGTGGTTATTTAATTATTGATCAGACCGAAGCGATGACCACGATTGATATTAATACCGGTGCTTTTGTTGGCCATCGTAACCTTGAAGATACGATTTTTAATACCAATGTCGAATCTACTCAGGCGATAGCACGTCAGCTGAGGTTACGTAATCTTGGTGGTATTATCATTATCGACTTTATTGATATGCAAAGTTCTGAACACCGCCGTCGAGTGATGGAATGTTTGGAATCAGCATTAAGCCATGATCGCGCTAAAACTAATACCCATGATTTCTCGGCATTAGGCTTAGTAGAAATGACCCGTAAACGTACGCGTGAATCATTAGAACATGTATTATGTTCTGATTGCCCAACGTGTGACGGTCGTGGTTCGGTAAAAACAGTGGAAACGGTATGTTATGAGATATTCCGTGAAGTAACCCGGGTTAATCGTGCTTACGATGCTGATCAGTTTAACGTTTATGCATCTGTTGCAGTTGCGGAATACATTGTAAAAGAAGAGTCTCACAGTATTGCTGAATTAGAATTATTCATGGGTAAACAGGTTAAAATAAAACCTGAGCCACAATACTTGCAAGAGCAATTTGATGTGGTAATGATGTAACGTGGTAAGAACTCGAAATTGGCTAAGAAGGTTTGGTAAAATATGCCTGTATACTTTTGCCTGCTTAGCGGTTTTTTCTGCCGTTTCGATTAGCCTGTTACGGGCGAGTTTACCCTATCTGAATCAATATCATGATCGAGTGATTGATTGGCTGGTGGCTGATCAAGCGGTGAGTATTGAAGTTGCAAGTATTGATGCGGGCTGGTATAAATTCGGCCCGGTATTAATTGTCAATACCTTAGATGTGAAGTTTGATGAGTTAGTACCGTATGATTTTGATGTTGAACGCATCAAGATCAGCATTGATTTTTGGAACAGTGTATTAGAAAGAAAACTACTGCTCGATAATCTGATCTTAGATGGTGTGCAGATAAAACTACCCATTTCTCCGTTTCAGAGTGCTGATGAAAAAGACGGAAAACTTGCTTCCCCTGAATTAACCCGCCTGCTTGATGTTTTTTTTCGTCAGCTTGCGCACTTCGAATTAACCAACAGTAATCTACGAGTATTAACCCCTGCTGGTGAAGAAAAAGTCATTCATATTCCAGAGTTTTCCTGGTTAAACCAAGATAATCGTCACCGCGGTGAGGGCAGAGCCTATATTAATGATGATATCACTGATAATAATCTGCGCATCATGGTTGATGTCACCAGCGCCCGAGATGATTTAACCAATGTCAGCGGTCAGATTTATGTACAAGCCGAAAACATGAGTCTGTCGAATTGGTTTGAAAAGGTATTATTTAAACGCGAAGGTTTAAAGCAAGGCGCTGTCAGCTTTGAAAGTTGGATTGATATTGTTAATAATAAACCAACATCAGCGTTATTACAGTTACAGCCTTCAGCGTTTACTTGGAAAAGCGGCAACCTACAGCAAAACCTGAATATTTGGGGCGGAGAATTGGAGTGGCAGTTAACTGATTCGGGTTGGCAATTAGATAGTCGTGATTTAGCGCTGGTGACCAATGGTATTATCTGGCCACAGTTAAACTTACAAGTAAGGCAGCAAGACAGTGATTTGTTTGCTTTCGTTAATCAAGTTGAGCTATCTAAACTCGCCCCTATTGTCGCCTTGTCACGTCATGTTGATGAGGCCTTATTTAAGGATCTAAAAACCTTATATCCACATGGTCTCGTGCGTGACGTTAAGGTTAAGATCCCATTGCAAGATTGGACGCAGTTACGTTATCAGCTAAACGTGGATGGTCTACAGTTGCAAAGTTGGCAAGGTTTTCCCGCTATTGATAATGTCGATATCGCGGTGAGCGGTAGTTTAGATGCCGGTAAGATCAGTGTCGATATGCAGGATACCTTGTTAGACCTTTCTGAGCATCTTGAGCATAGTATTCAGGTTAATCAATTTTCAAGTGACTTAACTTGGTATCGCTATGATTATAGCGATACTGATGCTGATACGAATACCGCCGCTGAAAAAACGTTTACTGGCATAGAGGTCCGTGCAGATAAGGTATTTGTTGATACCACCGAGTTAGTGCTCGATAGTCAGTTCTTATTAGATATTCCGACTAATGCGCCGCCATTTCTTAGCCTTGCCGGAGATTTGCAGCTACGCGATGCCAGCAAAGCCTATTATTACTATCCCACCGCATATATGGGGGAATCATTAATTGATTATCTCAGGGGGGCGTTAAAGCAAGGTCATGCTGATCATGGTCAAGTATTGTGGTTTGGTGAATTTGCTAATTATCCTTATGCTCAAGGTGACGGCATCTTTGAGACCCGCTTAAATGTCGTTGATGCTGAGTTTAAATTTGATCCACAATGGCCAACCCTGACTGAATTACAGCTCGAATTACTATTTCAAAATGATGATTTATTTATGTCATCGCGACAAGGTAATTTGGATCAAGTTGCGATATCGGCAGTGGACTTACAGTTACCGAGCTTAGGTGATGTGCAAGCACTCGGGATTCAGGCGCGATTTACCACTACGGGAAAAAAAGCCAAATCTTTGATTGATTTAAGTCCGTTGCCTGAAGTTAGCGAGGTATTGAACAGCTTACAAGTCTCTGGTGATATTAACGGGGAAATTGATATTGTCCTGCCGTTTACCTATGATGATCCGGTTATTGTCAGTGGTGATATTGGTTTAATGAATGACAGTATTTATCTGTCTGCACTGGATCTAACCTTGACGGATGTTAACGGTAGTTTTAAGTTTGATGATGCCGGACTGTTCTCCACCCCGTTAACCGCCAAGTTGTTTGATGAACCGTTAAATGTCAGCTTTAGCAGTGGCCAGCAAGACAGTAACTATCAAGTCAATGTGGACCTTGCGGGCAATTGGGCTAGTAAGCAGCTAATGAAACAGTTCATGCCTGGATATCAGCAGTACGTGTCTGGTGATGTGAACTGGAAGGGCGCATTAAACATGGTTTTCCCTGAACAGGGTTTTAACTATGAATTTGATCTGCAGAGTGATTTACAGAGCGTAACATTAGATTTACCTATGCCGTTGGCAAAGTCAGCCTCGCAGGATTGGCCAACGGACTTATCTGTGGTTGGTAATGATAAACAAGCCCATATTCAGCTGAATTCGCCTGATGTTATCAATTTTTCTGGTCAGGTTAATTATGCCGATGAAAAATTAGCACTGATCCAGTCTTTAGTGCAGATAGGTCATGCAGATGAGTTGCTGAGCAGTGATGCCGCAAATGCAGTGGTGGTGAATGTCGATAACCTGGATATTGCCGATTGGCAGTCGTGGTACAGCGGTTTACCGGACAGTAACTTAGATGTCAGTAGTACTGTTGCACCCTTGTCTTCGATTACCGTCGATGTGGCTAATACCGTTTATTATCAACAGCCTTTGGCTGACTTAAGCGTTGTCGCGACGAAAGGTTACCGTAACTGGGGCATAGCGCTAAAAGCGGATGAATTTAATGGCAATATCGTTATCCCTGAAGTGGGGGATATTAATATCGATTTTGACTATTTATATTTACCCGACTTAGTGTTTAGCGGTGATGAGAATAGTAATGCGACAACCGAAAAAACCGCCGATAACTCACCATCAACCGCGCTGGTTTGGCAAGATATACCGAGCTTTAACTTTAATTGCGATGCCTGTATTTTAGGGCAAATTAATTTGGGGCAAGCATCTGCTAAAGTGACGAAGAGCAACACTGGGCTGAGTTTAAAATCCCTTGATGTCGATATGGAACACTCGACGGTAGCGATGACTGGTCGCTGGTTTACGGATGAGCAAGGGAAGCAAGCAACACAACTACAGGGTCAATTAAATACCAAGAGTGTTGAAGAATTTATGACGGGCCTAGGCATGATTAGTCCGTTAGCTAAGACCCCTGCAGATGTTGATTTTAGACTTGCTTGGCAAGATCAGCCGTTAAGTTTTGCTGGTGATTCCTTAAATGGCAGTGTGACGATAGCAACTAAAGCAGGACGGATATCGAATGTCAGTGATAAAGGCACTCGGTTCTTAAGTGTGCTGAGCTTACAGTCATTAGTGAAGCGCTTGAGTTTAGACTTTAGTGATGTATTTAATGATGGTTTACCATATTCTTCCATGCAAGCATCGCTGCAGATTGTTGATGGTGCGATTAATAATAAAGATTTTTTACTTAATTCCAGTAGTGGTAAAATAACAGGTAGCGGTTATATCGATTTAGTCACGGATACCATAAATTATAATTTAAGCTTTTTTCCCGATGTGACCTCAAGTTTACCGGTATTGGCCGCCTTTGCGGTAACGCCAACGACCGCATTGGCTGTGTTTGCGTTATCCAAGATCTTAGAACCGGTGGTGGAAGTCATCACCGAACTTAAGTTTAATGTCAGTGGCGACTTTGCTGATCCCGTATTTACTGAAGTTAAGCGTAATCAAAAAGCCATCACTGTACCTGACAAATTACTTAATGAAACTGAGTTGAAAACTACAAGGGGTAAGTAATGCAATTAGTGGCAATACAAATGAACTCTGGGGCGGACATCACTGCTAATCTCGCTTACGTAGCGACACAGTTGGCGCTGGTGGATTTTGCAATTAAACCCACACTGATCTTACTCCCCGAGAACTTTGCATTATTTTCCCATCGTGACGATTATTTAGCGCACGCAGAGGTATTAGGCCGAGGTCCGGTACAACAACAACTCGCCGATTGGGCTCGACAGTACCAGTGTTGGCTGGTTGCCGGTTCTTTCCCTATCCTTAGTGATATTGATGAACGTATTTATACCTCTAGTTTAGCATTTGACCCGAATGGGGAATTGGTGCAACATTACCACAAGATCCATTTGTTTGATGCGCATGTTCCGGCTGTCTCTGTCACCACGAATGATAACCAAGCTAAAACGGTCTTTAAGAAAGAGTTAAACAGCCAAATTTATAAAGAGTCAGATAGCTTTATTGCCGGAGATCGGATTGCGACCTTTAGCGTCGGCAATATAACTTTTGGCATGGCGATTTGTTATGACTTACGCTTTCCGGGATTATTCCGTGCACTCAGTGCTGCCAATGTTGATGTGTTATTAGTGCCTGCAGCGTTTACTTATGCGACAGGTAAAGCCCATTGGTTACCCCTGTTACAAGCCAGAGCAATTGAAAACCAATGCTACGTCATAGCGGCGAATCAGGTGGGTGAGCATGGCCACAATCGTCATACTTGGGGGCACTCTGTTATCTTAGACCCTTGGGGAGATATACTGTCGCAACAAACCTCGGCATGCGGTATCAGTTGTGCGCGATTAGACAAACATAAGTTAGTACAAGTACGTACTGACATACCTATTTTACAACACGCACGCTTTACGGCGAGCTTGAAAAATAAAGAGTAATAGCCCTAATGAGATTTGAACAAGTCGAAAATTCAATTTTACTGCCCGCTGGTTTAAACGTTGATCACCTGCAGAGTACACTGTCATTATTAATGGGTAATCAACTTGATTATGGTGATCTTTATTTCCAAGCTTGCAAACATGAATCTTGGGGTTTAGAAGACGGCATCGTTAAAGAAGGTTCGTTTAATATCGAGAGAGGGGTTGGCGTTCGTGCGGTATCGGGCGAGAAAACCGGTTTTGCTTATTCTGACGAGATCAGTTTAAAGGCATTAACCCAGTCAGCTAAAGCGGCGCGTGGTATTGCCGCAAGCGGTGGTGAAGGTAAAGTCAAAGCGTGGAGCAAACCACAAGGTAGCGAGATTTATCAGCCATTAGATCCATTAGCGAGCATGGAAAGACAACGTAAAATTGACTTATTACATGAAGTTGATGTGTACGCGCGTTCATTAGATTCACATGTTACCCAAGTGAGTGTCAGTTTATCTGCGGTATACGAAGAGATATTAGTTGCGGCAACCGACGGCACTCTCGCGACAGACATACGCCCATTAGTGCGTATGAACTGTTCTGTGCTGATTGAGAAAAATGGTAAGCGTGAACGTGGCGGTGCTGGTGGCGGTGGTCGTTATGGTTTTGATTACTTTTTAGATGATGTAGATGGTGTGCAACGAGCATTTAGTTATGCCAAAGATGCTGTGCGCCAAGCGTTAGTTAATATTGATGCCATTGATGCACCTGCTGGTGCCATGGAAGTTGTGCTTGGTGCTGGTTGGCCTGGGGTATTATTACACGAAGCGGTAGGCCATGGCTTAGAAGGTGACTTTAACCGTAAAGGTACGTCTTCTTATGCAGGTAAAATTGGCGAGCAAGTGGCATCGCCATTATGTACGATTGTTGATAATGGCACCTTAGAAAATCGTCGTGGTTCATTGAATATTGATGACGAAGGTACGGTAACACAAAATACTATGTTGATTGAAAAGGGTATTTTGAAAGGTTATATGCAAGATAAACTTAATGCCCGGTTAATGGGTGTTGAATCTACGGGTAATGGTCGTCGTGAATCATTCGCGCATTTACCTATGCCACGCATGACGAACACTTACATGTTACCTGGCGAGCATACACCAGAAGAAATCATTAGCACGGTTAAGAAGGGTATTTACGCGCCTAACTTTGGTGGTGGTCAAGTTGATATTACGTCGGGTAAGTTTGTGTTCTCTGCATCAGAAGCGTATTTAATTGAGAATGGTAAAATTACTACGCCAATTAAAGGCGCAACCTTGATCGGTAATGGTCATGATGCGATGCAAGATATCTCTATGGTCGGTAATGATCTGCAGTTAGATAAGGGTGTCGGTATCTGTGGTAAAGAAGGCCAGAGTATACCTGTTGGTGTTGGTCAGCCAACATTGAAATTAAACAGCATGACAGTCGGTGGCACTGGTAGCTAATTATGTTGCTCGACATAAAAAATGTCACGACTAACAAATAGCAGATAAAAATAAAGCCCTAGCAAGTATGTGATCACTTGTTAGGGCTTTATTGTTTGTACTGGTTAAATATTAAATGTGCCGAGATGGCTGATTAATATTATATACCGGCAATTTCACGTAGATGTTTAAAGATTTCTTTGCTTGGTTTCGCTGCTTTAAGCGGCTTTTCAGCTTTAAGTTCTTTATTCACTTGGCGAATAAGTAGACGTAATTTCTGACGGTCAGCATTTGGATAGGTTTCCAGTAATGTTGAGATCGCAGTATCACCACCGGCAATTAAGTTATCACGTACCATTTCTAGTTTTGCTAACTCAACCGTTGCTTGGTTGTACTTATTGGTGATCTTATCGTATGCCGCTTGGATTGGCTCAAGACCATCGCTGCGCATGATTTTGCACATGTACGATAGATGTCTGCTGTAAGCATCAGTACGTACAACAATTTTTCTTGCTGTGACGATTGCTGCAAGCATCTCTTCTGAAAAACCCATCTTGGCAATTTCAGCTTTACTGAGTAAAGCGATAGCGCCAGCGAGTTTCAGAGTCTTGGCAATTTCAATTTTGTTTTCTGCACGACTTTGATATAACTCGTCGTCTTCAGCGCGTCGGTAAGACTTTTCACTGGTAATATTTCGTTCTTTTACGCTCATAATATTCTTTTTCAAAACGATTGATATGTTAATTGTATCAGTTTATTGCTAATTGCGCAGTTGCTGGAGGAATTTTTATCGCATCATGGTATGCTAAATCCAGTATAACTAATAGAAACGAGCCCATGAACTTAAAACAGCAAATTACATTAGAACAAAATAAATTGGAATTAGCCGTTACTCAAGCACTCGAAATCGCCAAAAAAGCGGGCGCGAGTGACGCTGAAGTAGCTATTTCACGACAAACGGGTTTGTCTGTGAGTACGCGCATGGGTGAAGTTGAAAATGTTGAGTTCAACCACGATGGCGCGTTAGGTATCTGTGTATACCGTGGCCAACGTAAAGGTAATGCATCAACTTCTGATTTAAGTGAAGCCGCAATTCAAAGCACGGTTGCCGCGGCGTTAGATATCGCCTTACATACTGCTGAAGATGAGTTTGCTGGTTTGGCCGATCGTGAGCTGATGGAGTTTGCCCCGGCAGACTTAGATTTATGCCACCCGATTGAAATTAAGCCTGAGTATGCCATTGAGCAAGCGTGTCTAACTGAACGTCTAGCGTTAGCGCAAGATCCTCGTATTGTGAACAGTGAAGGTGCGTTTACCAGCCACACTAGTATTAAAGTGTATGGTAATAGTCATGGTCTAGTGAATGGTTATGCGAGTACCCGCCATAGCATGAGCTCAGTACTTATTGCTGAAGAGAACGGTGCAATGGAACGTGATTACGGCTACTCAATGGCTCGTGACGCAAGTAAATTGTGGACACCTGAACAGATAGCTACAGAAGCGGTTAATCGCACTGTAGACCGTCTAGGTGCGCGTAAAATTGATACTTGTAATGTCCCGGTGATTTTTCATCACGATGTTGCCAGTAGTTTAATGGGTCAATTAGTGATGGGCATCAGTGGCGGTAGCTTATACCGTAAATCATCATTTTTATTGGACAAGCTTGGTGAACAGATTTTCCCTGAGTGGTTGAATATCCAAGAACGCCCGCATATTAGAGGTGGCTTAGCATCCTCTATGTATGACGCTGAAGGCGTGCGTACTAAAGATTTGAATGTGGTAGAGCAAGGTATCTTAAAGAGTTACCTACTAACCAGTTATAGCGGCCGTAAATTAGGCATGCAAACAACCGGTCATGCTGGTGGTATCCATAACTGGAATGTCACTGGTAAAGGCGAAACATTAGGCCAGCTTTGTCGTCAAATGGGCACGGGCTTGTTAGTGACGGAATTAATGGGTCAAGGCGTTAATATTGTCACCGGTGACTATAGCCGTGGCGCGTCGGGTTTCTGGGTTGAAAATGGTGAACTGCAATATCCAGTACACGAGATCACCATCGCTGGTAACTTAACGGATATGTTCAAAAACATCGTTGCTGTGGGTAACGATATAGATGTGCGTAGCAGTATTTTAATGGGTTCTACACTGTTAGAGTCAATGCAGATTGCAGGTAATTAATTGCTGCTCGCCAGTGATATAGCCTAAACATTGCGTTAAAGATACAACAAAGCCTGTGTAATGATGACACAGGCTTTTTGCGTTATGGGCTTTTGCTTTGACTCGGACGGTTAACCGTAAACCAGTGTTGCCATGCCTAAGAAGGCAAATAAACCGACTACATCGGTAACTGTGGTGAGAGCCATACCGCCTGCTAATGCCGGGTCTATATTGTATTTTTTCATCACCAGTGGGATCACCACACCAGCCAGTCCGCCCATCGCCATATTAATAAACATCGCCCCACCAATGATCAGGCCCAGTGACGGGTCGCCTTTCCATAGCGAGACAATGATAGCGATAGAGATGGCCCAAATGGCGCCATTAAGAGCCCCAACCATGGCCTCTTTACCTATTAACCAACGGCTATTATCTTCGTTAATATGACCAACGGCCATACCACGAATCACCAGCGCTAAAGTTTGATTACCGGCAATACCACCCATGCTTGGTACTATGGTCATTAAAATAGCTAAGGTCGCTAATTGTTCTAAAGTGGCTTCAAACATATTCGATACGGATGCGGCGGTCAGTGCGGCAATTAGGTTAACCCCAAGCCAGAGTGTGCGGCGTTTGGTACTTTGTATCACGGGAGCGAAGGTATCTTCATCATCATCCATACCGGCCATGCCCATCATGTCATGCTCGGCATTTTCACGAATAATATCAACCACGTCATCAATAGTAATACGACCAAGCAGTTTCCCCGAATCATCAATGACAGGTGCAGAGATCCAATTATGACGCTCAAACAACTTGGCGACTTCGGAGGTATCCATATTGGCTGGTAATGTTTCAGCTTGGCGATCCATGATGGTATCGACCACACTGTTTAGATCTGTGGTGAGTAGCATCGCCAAAGATACATCACCCATTAAGCGATTATCTTTATCCACCACGTATAATGTATCGGTTGCTTCTGGTAGTTCTCCGCGTAAACGGATATAGCGTAAAATAACATCGACAGTGACATCTGGACGAAAAGTGATGGTATCAGTGTCCATGATACTGCCCGCAGTGTCTTCCGGATAGGCCATTGCCGCTTCTAGGCGATGGCGATCTTGGGTATCCATTTTCGAGATAACTTCTTGATAGATGCTATCTGGTAGACTACGGAGAATATTAGCCAAATCATCGGAATCTAAACCTTCAGTCGCTGCGACAAGCGATTCGGTATCCATGAGTTTGAGAATACTGGTTTTAGCATCTTCGTTGAGCTCGTCAAGGATCTCACCTTGCATTTCAGAATCGGTTAATCGCCATAGCAGTTTACGGCCTGCTGGTGGCGATGATTCGAGTAATAATGCGATATCACAAGGGGGGATCTGGTAGAGCATTCGTTTAACGTGAACAAACATACCACTATCAAGTGCTTCATTCAGTTCGCTTAAACGTAGGTGTGTGCTTTCATGCTCCATTTTTTCTGGCATATGTCGTCCCCATTCTTATTCTTTTGCTGCAAGACCTTGCTCGCAGGTGCTGCGCAATTCTAGCTTAATCTATATTTATAATCAGCATTAACAAGCGATACCATAAAATATAATAATAATTAACGGTATCGTTTTGTTAATGCTGAGAGTATTTAGCTAATTTTATGTTTGTTTTTTTCTAACGTTTGGTGACGCGTTTGTACTACTCGGTCTTGTAACTTAAAGCTTTTAGCGAGTTGTTCAGCGATGAATACTGAACGATGTTGACCGCCAGTACAGCCAATCGCAACGGTGACATAGCTGCGGTTATTTTTTTCTAATAGCGGTAACCAGGTGGTTAATAAGTTTTCAATTTGCATCGTAAAGCTCATTACCTCTGGTTGCTGACTGAGGTAATTAATCACCGGCTCATCGAGACCTGTGTAAGGTTTTAACTCTGGGATCCAATGTGGATTTGGCAAAAATCGTACATCAAAGACATAATCTGCATCCATAGGCAGGCCATGTTTAAAACCAAATGATTGAAAAACTAGGACTAATTGATTGTTTTTCTTGCCTAAAATACGCTCTTTTATTTGTTCGCTGAGCTCATGAATATTTAATTCAGAAGTATCGATTTTTAAATCAGCATGCAAAGCGATAGGACGTAATCGTTTTTCTTCTATTTCAATTGCTTGAGATAATGACAGCTCATCTTTGGTTAATGGATGCAGTCGTCTTGTTTCGCTATAACGCTTAATAAGCACTGATTTATTGGCATCAAGGAATAAACTGGTTAGTTCGGTGCTGGCTTTTAGCTCCGTAATGATGTCATTTAATTCTTGCTTATCAGTCGGTAGATTACGCACATCAATGCTGACTGCCATTTTTTCAGTTTTGGCATTTAAGGTTTGTAGTAGCTGTGGGAGTAAGGTGACTGGCAGGTTGTCTACGCAATAGTAGCCTAAATCTTCAAGTACCCGTAATGCAATTGATTTACCGGATCCTGATTGGCCGCTGACTATAATTAATTTCATATTTCATCCTCACATCTGCGCAGTTCATACACCATGACCTGAGCCAAAATTAGTTTGCTAATTTTAAACTCATGACGATATATAATAATGGGCTCATTATCCCGCAATTGATGTGGATATGATATGTTTTAATTATGGCAGGAGCATGAATACCTAAAGGAAAAATAGTTTTCCTTTAGGTTATTTGTTGTGGGACTAAAACTAATGGCGGATTAATTTTTCTTTATGCTTAATTACTTGGCGATCAAGTTTATCCATTAAGCCATCAATGGCTGCATACATATCGTTATGTTCATGTACGGCAAAGATTTCACCCCCGCTTAACTGTATTTTTGCTTCTGCAACTTGGAGTAGTTTTTCGACATTTAAGATCACATGGATATTGTTAATGTGATCGAAATGTCGTTCTAATTTGGAAAACTTGCTGTCAACGTAATCTTTCAGTGAATCTGTAATGTCTACATGTCTACCTGTTAAATTAATTTGCATATACGTCTCCCTTATGAAGGTTAGGTGAGTCCTATAACAGACTCTTGCGCTGATTCGATGGCGGTATACTCAGTGCTTCTCGGTACTTTGCAATAGTACGTCGAGCCACCTTGATACCTTGATCAGCAAGTAAATCAGCAATCTTGCTGTCACTTAATGGTTTGCTGACATTTTCTGCCGCGACCAATTTCTTAATTAATGCCCGGATGGCGGTTGATGAACACTCGCCGCCGTTATCTGTGCTTACATGACTTGAAAAGAAAAATTTCAATTCAAAAATACCACGTGGCGTGTGCATAAATTTCTGCGTCGTTACCCGTGAAATAGTTGATTCATGCATTTCAACTTCTTCGGCAATATCGTTGAGTACCATCGGCTTCATGGCTTCATCGCCATACTCAAAGAAATCAACCTGTCGTTGTACAATACTTTTTGTCACTTTTAGCAAGGTGTCATTACGACTTTCTAAACTTTTAATAAACCACTTAGCTTCCTGTACGTGGGTACGTACAAATTGCCCATCGCTACTGTTGCGGTTACCCGTCGAAAGATTAGAATATTCATTGTTCACTTTTAATCTTGGCACAATGTCAGGATTTAACGCTACTACCCACTGATTATTTTTTTTCTTTACTAACACGTCGGGAATAACGTAGAGGCCTTCCGTTTGATCAATAACATTACCTGGTCTTGGCTCCAAGCTCTGAATTAATTGCATGATCTCTTTAAGCTGTGGCTCTTTTAATTTTGTTTTACGGCTTAATTGACGGTAGTCGCGATTACCCAATAAATCCATATGAGAGTGAATTATTTGCTGACATTCGCTTAACCAAGGGGTATTTTTAGGTAAATGTTGGAGTTGGATCAATAAACATTCTTGCAGTGAGCGTGCTGCGACACCGATGGGGTCAAAGTGCTGAATGCGTTTTAGCACCGCTTCGACTTCATCTAATTCAATTTTTTCGTCGTTGTTATCATCAACTTCTTGGTGATCGATATCAACGCTATTAAGGATCTCTTCGCAGCTTTGGTTAAGGTAACCATGGTCATCAATACCATCAATAATGGCGATGGCAATAGCGCGGTCGATATCAGAAAATGGGGTTAACTCCATTTGCCACATCAAGTGCTCGTATAAACCTTCGCTGGTTTCACCTTGGTAAACTTGATCAAGTCCATCAATACCGGCACTACCGCTACTGTGGTTTTGTATTTGTGGGGTGTAGACATCATCCCAATTACTGTCATTGGGTAATTCATCTTGGATAGAGTCGCTGTTAAGCGCATCGCCAACTTCAATTTGACTGCTATCGGTCAGCGCAGCATCGTTATCGATGTCCTGACTATTGCCATCATGATCAGTATTACTCTCTGCATCGTTAGAAAGCGATTCATGGGGATCTTCTTGTTCTAGTAGTGGATTGCTATCTAGCGCTTCTTGAATCTCTTGCTGTAACTCCAAGGTCGATAATTGTAATAACCGAATCGCTTGTTGTAACTGTGGCGTCATTGCCAGAGATTGACTCATCCTAAGTTGTAATGATGGCTTCATCTAACGACTACTCTCTCTTCCTTAATGCGGCTAAGTATCAATATCAAACTATAGTCGGAATTGATCTCCAAGATATACTTCTTTCACTTTTTCGTTAGATAAAATCTCTTCGGAAGTACCTGATGCGATCAAATGTCCATGACTAACAATATAAGAGTGTTCACATACATCGAGCGTCTCACGTACGTTATGGTCGGTAATTAATACCCCTAAACCACGATCACGCAGGTGCTGAATAATTTTTTTAATATCACCAACCGAGATCGGATCAACACCGGCAAACGGTTCATCTAATAAAATAAACTTAGGATCAGCTGCCAATGCGCGGGCAATCTCAACGCGGCGGCGTTCACCACCGGATAAACTCATGCCTAAACTGTCGCGAATATGGGTGATATGAAATTCTTCTAGTAACTCTTCTAACTTTTCTTCGCGTTCAAAACGACTGAGTTCTGGACGTAACTCTAAGATGGCCATGATATTTTTAGTCACTGATAGGCGACGAAAAATGGAGGCTTCTTGCGGTAAATAACCAATACCTTGCTGTGCTCGAATATGCATTGGCTCATGCGTTAATTCTTGGTCATCAATGAAGATTTGTCCATGATCTCGTTTAACTAAGCCAACCACCATGTAGAAGGTGGTGGTTTTACCTGCGCCATTGGGCCCAAGCAAACCAACAATTTGGCCTGATTCAACTTCGAGACTCACATCTGAAACAACTTTTCGTTTGTTGTAACTTTTTGCTAAGTGTGATGCTTTTAAACGCGCCATATGAATTTATTTACTCTACTTAGTTTTAGTGTCTTCAGGAGTGAAAATGGTGATCACTCGATCTGATTCATTATTACCGCTCTCGGCTATCATTTCTTGTTTATCAATTTGGTAGATGATCTTGTTACCTTTGACTTCACTATCAGCCTGACGTAAACGTGCATTTATTGTTAATGTTAAACGCTTTTTACCCAGTTCGTAACGGATCTCATTCGACTCAGCATTAATCTTTTTGCCGTCATCAAGCTCTTGATAAAAAGTGGCGACGTTACCTGTGGCTATCATTACTTCTGTACCTTTACCACCCGGACTTAATACCGTTAGCTTATCAGCATGAATTAATATAGTCCCTTGAGTCACTACCACATTATCATAAAATATGACGCGGTTCTCTTTAATAAACACTTCTTGACGTTTGGCGTTTACGATAACATTTTCTTCAAAGTCAGACTCTAACGCGAGGGCTGAATTACTCATCAATAACGTTAACAGTAAAATTTTATATTTTTTCATCATTAGTATATATCGCTTTAACTTGCTTAAGGATAGTCATGTATTCTTGTTTTAAATCACCTTCCAGCCCAATCCCTGTTTGATTAAACAAGTCACCGGTAATGGTAATTAATTGATCGCTACGCACCAAGTTTGTGGCGAGCTCTAGTTGTAAATAACTGGTGGTGATGACATCTATATAATCATTTTTAGCCATGTTTTTGATAACCACATCATTGCGTAGTGTGGCAACATCCTCACTGCTAAAATCACCTTCTTTGGCCTGAATTTTCCACGTTGCTTGTGCATTGTCATCATAAAGGATAATAACGGGGTTGGTGAACATTGTCATGCCTAACTCGCCATAATGCTCCATACTATCTGCAAAAGTGCGACGTATAATTTTGCCTTCAATACTGAATTCGACACTACGGAGTATTTGTGCGGTGAAATCAGGCTGATATTCGGTTGACGCAGGTGCGGTTGTTTGTTCATCAGGCGAAAAAAATCGCCATATGCCAAGGGCACACAAAAAGAGGATAACTATTCCTACATTTTGTCGATTCATACCGAAGTACCTTGTGCTTGGTCTAAAATGCCTTTCGCTAATAGGATTAAATCGGCTAATTCTCTTACTGCACCAAAGCCACCGCGAATAGAGGTGCTAAAATCAGCGCCTTTTTTGACTAATGGATGTGCATCTGCAACGGCGACACTGAGGCCACAAAGATTCATCACCGGTAAGTCAATCACGTCATCACCGATGTAACCAACATGCTCAGGTGATATGTTTAATTTTTCAAGTAGCATGTTGAAGGCAATAACTTTGTTGTCTTGGCCTTGATAGATATGTTTAACCCCTAAGCCTTGCATGCGATTGGCGACAATGGTTGATTGACGTCCGGTGATAACCGCCACTTCAATACCTGCATTCAGCAGTGATTTAACCCCAAAACCATCACGGGTATGAAATGCTTTAAGCTCTTCGCCATCGTTACCCATATACACGCGACCGTCAGAAAAAACGCCATCTATATCGCAAATAAGTAGCTTTAATGTTTTTGCTTTAGTTAAAATTTCTTGTGAGATTGGACCGTATAATGTGTTGATCATTTTATAGTACACCTGCGCGTAGTAAGTCATGCATGTTGAAGGCGCCGACCGGTTCTTGTTGTGCATTAACGACAATTAAACCGTTAACTTTTTTATTTTCCATGACGGCAAGGGCTTCTGCAGCCAATATATGTTCATTAATAGTAACACACCTTTTGGTCATTACTGCACTGATAGGGGTTTGGTGAATATCTATACGCGCATCTAAAATACGACGTAAATCACCGTCAGTGAAAATACCAACTAACCTATTGGCGTTAGTGACAGCCGTCATACCAAGGCCTTTTCGAGACACTTCTAATAAGGCATCTGAGATAGTTTCGTTTTGCTGCACACTCGGTATACCATCACCTTTATGCATAATATCGGAAATACGCAGTAATAATTTACGGCCTAAGCTACCGCCGGGATGAGACAGCGCAAAATCATTCGCAGTAAAGCCTTTCGCTTCGAGTAATGCCACGGCAATCGCATCGCCCATCACTAGACTTGCTGTGGTGCTTGATGTTGGCGCTAATCCTAAGGGGCAGGCTTCTTTATCGACTTTAATGCATAAATTAACCTGTGCTTCGCGTGCCATGGTTGAGTTAGCATTACCTGTCATTGAAATAATTGGAATGCTTAAGCGTTTAAGCACTGGATATAACGCCAAAATTTCATTTGACTCGCCTGAGTTTGAGAGCGCGATGACCACATCTTCACCGCCAATCATGCCCAAATCACCGTGACTTGCTTCACCGGGATGGACGAAGAAAGCTGGGGTGCCGGTGCTGGCTAATGTCGCGGCAATTTTATTGGCTATGTGACCAGACTTCCCCATGCCAGTGATAATTACTTTACCTTTACAGGCGATTAATAATTCGCAAGCCGCCGTAAAAGTGTCATCAATATACTGACTTAATTGAGTAATCGCCGCCGCTTCTGTTTGAATGACATTAAGCGCGCTTTGGCAATAATTAAACTGACTAGACATGGTTACTCCCTAATAAAAATACGGTTTAATACTTAGATATAAAAATATCAAATAATGTTAAATGCTATTAAACACCAGAAATTGATACGCCACAAAACCAACGAGGAGTAATCCACCTTCAATGCGGTTGATTCGACCTGGACGACCTCTAAAGCTCATTGCCATTAATAGCATGACTATCGTAGCACCTAGCATGTAATAGAAGTCACGACTAATAATCGCGGGATCTATCATCCCAGGCGCTAAAATACCCGGTAGTGATAATACTGCTAAGATGTTGAATATATTAGAACCAATGATATTCCCAATAGCAAGATCATCCTCACCTTTTAGTACACCTGAAATTGACGCGGCGAGTTCCGGTAAGCTGGTGCCAATCGCGATAATCGTGAGGCCAATGACTAAATCGCTCATACCAAAGTGTTGGGCGATCACCACTGCTGAATCAACAAGGTAACTTGAACTAACAGGGAGAGCGATCATGCCGAAAATTAACCACGCAACTGCTTTCCAAGTTGGTACACCTTCTGGCACTTCATCGTTATGCTCTTGTACCAGAGGATCATTGTTGGGACGCTTTAGCGCGAGAATAGTTAAAGTGAGGATGGTAATAAAGAACAGTAATAATAGAATTACCCCTTCGTACATCTCTAACTTTAAATCCCACAGTACAACGCCAGCAAGTAGGGTGGTAATTAATACCATCGGGATCTCACGACGGATCGTTGCTGAGCCGACGAGTAACGGTTTTAATAATGCGGTGATACCTAATACTAAGGTGATGTTGGTTATATTTGAACCAATGGCGTTACCGATTGCCGTATTGGGTGCACCATTGAGAGATGCTGACACTGCTACCATCATTTCTGGTGCCGATGAGCCCATCGCGACAATAGTCAGGCCAATAATCAGCGGCGATATACCGAGGTTTCTCGCCAAACCAGCGGCACCATAGACGAATTTATCGGCACTTATAACAAGGCCAATCAATCCCAGAATTAAAATAATTATATTGGTAGTTAGCATCAGCACAATTGAAGTAGATAAAAAAGAACACTATTTTCGGTCTTTTTTCACTGAAAGAAAAGCTAAATTGTTAAATCTTGTCGTGTATTGAATGATCACAGCCTAAAAATCACTACTTAGTGATACTTTTGGATTGTGTATTATAGCGATTGCTTTTAGAATACTGGACTATTTTAATACTTTAGTTTTAAGCGCGATTCTCTCATTCAGAACGCCATTCACTTAAAACTAAACATGCTGTGGCTATCGTTTTAGGTCAGTTCGCGACTACGGCGTGTAGAGTTTTAACTTGGCTTAGAATGGCGGCATCATAGGATTTAAGTATTATGGATATTCAAGAATTACAAACATTGCTGGAAAATGAGTATACGTTCCAGGAATTACACGTGACAGGTGAAGGCAGTCATTACGACGTTATTGCTGTCGCCGAGATGTTTGTCGGTATGAGCCGTGTAAAAAAACAACAAGCTATTTATGCGCCATTAAAAGAGCAAATTGCATCAAATAGCATTCATGCGTTAACCATCAAGGCATACACACCTGAAGAATGGGTTCGCGAACGTAAATTTATATTACCTTCTTAGGCTGGATTAGAATGGATAAGTTTTTAATTAAAGGTCCTTGTCAGTTAAATGGCGATGTGACTATCTCGGGTGCTAAGAATGCGGCACTACCGATTTTGTTTGCTACATTGCTAAGTGATGAAACCATCACTCTTAAGAATGTTCCTGAATTAAGAGATATTAAGACCACGTTGCAATTGTTACGTGAGCTTGGTGCACAGGCAGAGCGTAACGCTGACGGTGATGTCGTTATCACTGCAGGTACAGTTAACTGCCAAAAAGCCCCTTATGAATTAGTTAAAACCATGCGCGCATCAATTTTAGCATTAGGTCCTTTGACTGCTAAATTTTCGACGGCGGATGTTTCTTTACCGGGTGGTTGCGCGATTGGCGCTCGTCCAGTGAATTTACACATTCACGGTTTAGAAATGATGCAAGCGAACATTAGCGTTGAAGAAGGCTATATTAAAGCCCGCGTTGATGGTCGTTTAAAAGGCGCGCGTATCCTCATGGATATGGTCAGTGTAACGGGTACTGAAAATTTATTAATGGCCGCGGTACTTGCTGAAGGTATTACCACGATTGAGAATGCTGCAAGAGAACCAGAGGTAGTTGATTTAGCTAATTTCTTAAATTCGCTTGGTGCTAAAATTACTGGTATTGGTTCTGACGTCTTAATCATTGAAGGCGTTGAAGCGCTTCATGGTGGTACGTATGCAGTACAACCAGATCGTATTGAGACCGGGACTTTCCTTGTTGCTGCAGCTGTTACAGGTGGCAAGATCACATGTCATAAAACCGACCCTTCATTGCTTGATGCTGTATTGCTTAAACTTGAAGAAGCGGGCGCGACGATTGAAACGGGTGACGACTGGATCTCACTTGATATGCAAGGTCGCGAATTGAAAGCGGTAAATATCAAGACGGTACCTTATCCTGGTTTCCCAACTGATATGCAAGCACAGTTCACGGTATTAAATACAGTGGCGAAAGGCACATCAACGATCATTGAAACTATTTTTGAAAACCGTTTCATGCACGTACCTGAATTAGCACGTATGGGCGCTGATATTGAACTAGAAGGTAACACGGCAATCTGTCGTGATACCGAGAGCCTAACTGGCGCACAAGTGATGGCAACAGATCTACGTGCATCTGCGAGTTTGGTTATCGCTGGCTTCCTTGCGACAGGTGATACGACGGTTGAACGGATTTACCATATCGACCGTGGTTATGAGTTTATTGAAGATAAGCTACAAGGCTTAGGCGGCAACATTATCCGTATTGAAGGTTAATATTCGTTGACGCTTTGTCATGGGAATAACCGCTAATAACGGGTAATTGTTTATTGTAAATAAAAAAGGCGCATTCAAATGCGCCTTTTTTATGTCTGAATTTATCTTGTCTTGAAATGTTATTGAGGTTGTAGTGCTTGCAGTTCACCGAGTGTGACTGAGATGTCGAGTTGTTTACCTTCTCGTATCACCGTTAAATTAATTTTTGAGCCTGGGCGCTGTTCTGCCACCACATCCATCAACCAAATAACATTATCAATCTCAGTCGCGTTGAACTTGATCACGACATCACCAGCAACCAAACCGGCCTTTTCAGCAGGGGAATCTGGCGCGGTGTTTTGTATTACAATACCTTGATTGGCTTTCAAACCGAGTAGTTTTGCCATTACGGTATTAATTGATGTGCCTTCAATACCGAGATAACCACGGATAACACGACCATTAGCAATCAATGCATTCATTATCTTAACCGCTAATGGGTAAGGGATCGCAAAGCTAATACCCATGGTTTCAACGTTTTCTGCGACTTGAAAAGAGGCAGTATTGATACCCACTAACTCACCGAGACTATTGACTAATGCCCCTCCGGAATTACCTTCATTAATCGCCGCATCAGTTTGCAAAAAGTTTTGATGCCCTGTGGTACTCATGCCAATACGACCACGGGCACTGATGATGCCTTGGGTAATGGTTTGGCCTAAATTGTAAGGGTTACCAATGGCAAGCACGACGTCACCAATGTTGGTTTGTTCATGTTTACTCTGCGGGATACTGGGTAAATTTTTGGCATCAATGCTTAACACGGCAAGATCAGTATATTTATCAAAACCGATTAACTCGGCGGTAAAAAATCGGCCATCTTGTAGCGCAACGATAATTTGGTCGGCGTTCGCGATGACGTGATAGTTTGTCAGTAAGTAGCCTTTTTTGTTCATTATCACCCCTGAGCCGAGGCTTTGTGGGCGTAATGTCGCTTTACTGTTAATCGTTGATTTTTGATAGGTGCGGGTATAGATATTAACAACAGAAGGCGCTGCGCGTTTTACGGCGGCAGAAAAGCTCATTTGTTCATTAAGGCCTAATGAAAAAGGTTGGGTAAGGGTGAGGCCTTGCTTGTTTTGTAATTGTGGTAACGCCAACAGCAGTACTGCGGCGACAGCAATACCGAGGAAGATACTTTTTGAAACATATGACCACAAATTTTGCACTGAAATATCCCTACGTTACTCACCAAAAATAGCAATGTAGAGAATAGCACCTCTTTCTAGGATAATGTAAGAAATAACGTGTAAAGTGATGTAAGACCTAGCGTAATACTAGGAATAAGTGTTGCTCACCACGCTGAATATTAAGTGCCAGAGTGGTTTTTTCTGCCGTCAGTAATTGACGTAGTTGGGCTAGATTTTTAACTTGGTCTTTATTCACGCCAATAATGACATCACCTTGCTTCAATCCGGATGCCGCAGCGATTGAACGTGGTTGGACGTGAGAAATCATCACGCCTTGGTCTTTTTCGGCGCTAACTAATGTCGCGCCTTTTAGACTCGGGTGCAAGTTACTGGCATTGGCGAGTTGGTTATCTGCTGGTTTGAGAGTTGCAGTGACTGTTATTTGTTTACTGTCTCTGACGATACCTAAGGTGATTTTTTTATTTGGGCCTAAAGAACCAATACGTGCTCTTAATTCACTGAAACTACGAATTTTATTATTATTGACGCTGACAATAATGTCGCCCGCGACTAATCCAGCTTCTGCAGCGGCAGAATCAGGGGTGACTTGGTTAATGAAAGCGCCGTATTGCACATCGATATCAAATGCTTTGGCAAGATCGGCGGTTAACTCTTGTCCTGCGACACCCAATAAGCCACGACGTACTTCACCGTGTTCAATGATCTGTTGTACTAAGTTGTTAGCCATATTCGCTGGGATCGCGAAACCAATACCGACATTACCGCCATTAGGGCCTAATATCGCGGTATTAATGCCGATCAATTCACCACGTAGATTCACTAACGCACCGCCAGAATTACCACTATTAATGGCAGCATCGGTTTGAATGAAGTTTTCGAGGTTTTCTAATTGTAAACCGGTTCGGCCTAAGGCACTTACAATACCTGAGGTCACAGTCTGACCTAAGCCAAACGGATTACCAATGGCGATAGTGAAATCACCAACACGTAATTTATCCGAGTCGGCGAATTTTATTTCAGTTAAATTTTTGGCTTTAATTTGCAGTAAGGCGATATCACTACTTTTGTCGGCACCAATGAGTGTTGCGTTATATTCATGGCCGTCTTTAAGCATGACTTGGATGTTGTCAGCATCGGCAATAACATGGTTATTGGTGAGGATATAGCCTTGTTTGGCATCGATAATAACACCAGAACCTAGGCCTTGGAATGGTTGCGCTTGTTGTTTCGAGCCTAAACCATCAGGGCCAAAAAAATAGCGGAATTCTTCAGGGATTTGTTGTGGTGATACCTTGGTACCCGATACCGATATATTAACAACGGCAGGTGTCACTTGCTCTAGAATTGGAGCTAGACTGGGCAGGGGTTGTCCTGCAACAGCGAAGGGCAAGGCTGCTGTTGCAGGTAAACTGGCTAACCCTATCGCTGCCGTTAATGCTAGCGCTGAGAGCGTTTTACAATGTAATTTAACTTTCATAACATTAACGTCCATAACAGTTTAAGCCTTTTAAATTATAAGCATAAACAGTTAGATATGGTCCAAAACTAAAAGTTCAAGTTATTTGTTCAATAACCCTGAACTGGTGCTCGAATAGTCTTTTGGCTGGCCTTCAAGCGGTTCTACTGGAACGATTATTTCTTTAGCCTGAAAAGGAATGTCTTTAACGGCTACATTGTCTAATAAATGTTTGGCGTTATTGGCTAAGTGCTTCTGCATTTCAACATAGCTATCAGACAATTTCAGCAATAACGCTTCAGTACTGTTGAAGTGTTCATTCACATCATGCTTGTATTGTTCAATTTCAGCTTCTTTGGCTAATAACTTACCCTTAAACTTACCTGTTTGATCTTTTGTGTTGGTTACCTTGGCAATAGCAAAACCGATAACAATACCGATAACCAGACTAATTAATATTTCAAAATAGGGCATATACACCTCGTTAAATGGAAATTTGTATTCTACTAAGTATGGGACGCTTAATTCTATACTCTAATATAACGGCCTTAGTTTTAAAATAGTGTATTTCAAAAGAATACAACATGGTAGCATTGATTATCATTAATGCGTGTCGGAATATGGCAATAAAAGGCGTTAGAAACAGTAAAGGATTAGCAATTATAATGACCCCCATAGAAAAATATCAGCTTGATTTAAAGCGCCCTGATTTTATGTTTGATGCAGCACAAGAAAATGCCGTAATGGCATTGCAACGCTTGTTTGATGAATTGTTAGCGGTGCCAGAGTTACCCGCCAAAACAAGCTTTTTAGCTAAGTTAAAAGCATTAACGGCAAAGCCAATACCGGTGTTGAATAATCCAGTGAAAGGTATTTACTTTTGGGGCGGGGTGGGAAGAGGTAAGACCTATTTAGTTGATACTTTCTACGATTGTCTACCGTTTGAAAATAAAACCCGCATTCATTTTCATCGTTTTATGCACCGTATCCATCAAGAACTAAAAGGCTTAGCACAACAAAAAGATCCATTGAAAGTGATAGCGAAGAAGTTAGCAGATGAAACTCGTATTATTTGTTTTGATGAATTTTTTGTTTCAGATATTACCGACGCGATGATTTTAGGCACCTTGTTTGAGGAGTTATTTTCCCATCAAGTTATTCTGGTGGCGACATCGAATATTATTCCTGATGAGCTTTATCGTAATGGCCTGCAACGCGCGCGTTTTTTATCTGCTATTCATTTGATTAATCAAAACTGTGACATCATTAATGTCGATAGTGGGGTTGATTATCGCTTACGGACATTGGAACAAGCAGAAATTTACCATTTCCCCTTGGACAGTATTGCGCAGCAGAATTTAGATCAATATTTTCAACAGTTATCTTGTGATCCTCGTAACTATAATCAACCGATAGACATTGAAAATCGCCAAATCCAAACATTAGCGGAAGCTGATAGTGTATTGATGATTGATTTTGCAGAATTATGTGGTGGTCCACGCAGCCAAGTTGATTATATGGAAATCTCGCGTATCTATCACACCGTGTTATTAGCCAACGTCAAACAGATGGGCCCGTTAACCGGTGACGTTGCGCGTCGCTTTATTGCCATGGTCGATGAGTTTTATGAACGTAATGTAACCTTAATCATATCAGCGGAACTGGAAATGTCGGCGCTATATAGTACTGGCTTGTTGGAGTTCGAATTCCGTCGTTGTTTATCGCGTCTGCAAGAGATGCAATCTCATGACTATCTCGCGCGTGAACATTTGCCTTAAAGTGTAGTTAAGGCACAAATACAGCTGTTTTTAGCACCAAGTAGGTAGTTTTTGTGCGCGTTATTAAAATAAATACAGCAACTAACGCATTTATTTATTGAGTTACGGTAAGTATATAGGCTATTGTTTCGGCGGACATGGACTGACAAAGTGACGTATATAGTGTTATTACGTCATTAAGTTCATTGCAAAGGCTTACTTCTAAATACGCGAAGTAAGTCATTATTAGGGCGTTAAGTAGGCTTTTAGTTTAATGAATTACTCACCATATCAAGTGTTTGACAGGGAATATTGGGCTGAACTACGTGAGTCAGTACCACTGACGTTATCCGCTCTCGAGTTAAAGCAGCTGCAAGGTATTAATGAGCGCGTTTCTATTGAAGAAGTGTGTGATATTTATTTACCACTCTCGCGCTTGCTTAATTTATATGTCACCAATCGTGTTCAGCGTCGTTTGGTGCGCGATCAGTTCTTAGGCCGTAAAGTCGGTAAGGTACCTTACATTATTAGTCTTGCTGGTAGTGTGGCTGTCGGTAAAAGTACCACAGCAAGGATCTTACAAGCACTGCTACAATGTTGGGGCGAACACCCCAATGTGGCGTTAATTACTACCGATGGTTTTTTGTATCCAAATGCACATCTAAAAGAACATGATTTGATGAAGCGTAAAGGCTTCCCTGAAAGTTATGACATAAATTCATTGGTTAAATTTGTCGCCGATATTAAATCGGGTAATGCGCGTGTTACTGCCCCTGTCTATTCGCACTTTTCTTATGATATTGAACCGGACAAAGAAGTCGTTGTTGAGCAGCCAGACATCGTTATTCTTGAAGGCTTAAATGTGTTGCAATCGGGATTAGAATATCCGAATGATCCGCATCGTGTATTTGTTTCTGATTTTGTCGATTTTTCTATCTATGTCGATGCTGAAACAGAAAATTTAGAAAACTGGTATGTACAACGTTTCTTGCAACTACGCGAAAGTGCCTTTACTGACTCGAGTTCTTACTTCCATCATTATGCTAAATTGGATGAGGAAGAAGCAAAAGGTGTGGCCCTGAACATTTGGCGAACAATTAATGGTAAAAATTTAGTAGAAAATATTTTACCGACACGAGAACGTGCTAACCTTATTCTTACTAAAGACTTAAATCATCAAGTACATCAAGTTAAATTGCGGAAATAGCCTTAATTCCAGTCGTTTTTTTGGTACTAGATGAATGTTTTTTGAGATTAATCCTATTTTTTGAAAAATATAGGTGAAATTTCGCTCATTTCTCTTTATAATGCGTGCTGCCCACGAACAAGGTGCTGTGGTGGTTCCTTGTCCTAATGACGCCATGTACTTATTCGAAGGGATAAGCAAGGTATATAGTTCATATATAGACAAGTATATATGATAGTTTAAACAAATTTTATTGGGTTCAATATAAATGAAAACTTTTGTTGCTACACCAAGCACGATCAAACGTGACTGGTACGTTGTTGACGCTGAAGGTAAAACTTTAGGCCGTCTTGCGACTGAAATCGCTTCTCGCTTACGTGGTAAGCATAAGCCTGAGTTCACTCCTCATGCTGACACTGGTGATTACATCATCGTTGTAAACTGTGAAAAAATTACTGTAACAGGTAACAAAGCGAAAGGTAAAATTTACCACTCGCACACTGGTTACATTGGTGGCTTAAAATCAATCAGCTTCGAAAAGCTAATTGATAAAGCTCCAGAGCGTGTTATCGAATCTGCAGTTAAAGGTATGTTGCCAAAAGGTCCTCTAGGCCGCGCAATGTTCCGTAAGATGAAAGTATACGCAGGTCCTGAGCATAATCATGCTGCTCAACAACCACAAGTTCTAGACATCTAATTTACGGAATTTAAGCAAATGGCAGAAAATCAATACTACGGCACTGGTCGTCGTAAAAGTTCAACAGCTCGTGTATTCATGACAGCTGGTACTGGTCAACTAACTATCAATAAACGTTCTTTAGAAGTTTATTTTGGTCGTGAAACGGCTCGTATGGTTGTTCGTCAAGCACTAGAATTAGTTGGTCTACAAGACAAATTCGACCTAAACATCACTGTTTCTGGTGGTGGTACTACTGGTCAAGCTGGCGCAATCCGTCACGGTATCACTCGCGCACTTATGGTTTATGACGAAACTTTACGTCCTAGCCTACGTGCAGCTGGTTTTGTTACTCGTGATGCTCGTCAAGTTGAACGTAAGAAAGTTGGTCTTAGAAAAGCACGTAAACGTCCACAGTTCTCAAAACGTTAATCCGTTTTTTGTGGTTCGCTTTATTGCGACGAAAGCCTGGCATTTGCCAGGCTTTTTTTTGTCTTTTTTTTGTCTATTTTTTATCTTTTATTTAATTGACGTAGTTACAGCTTTGTTAAATTTAATGCTGTTTCTTACTTGTATGATTGCAGTTAACACAGAAACAGAGCGACTTGCTCTATTTACTGGGTCATAAGCGACAGATATTGACTTAATCACTGAAAATCCATGATTAATGTCTCATTGTCCTTGTAAAAATGTAACCAATTAATTAAAATTCAACGGCATTTATGTAACTTTTTTAGCTATTAAAAAGTTATCTTTTTTGAAATGGTATTCACTGCAAGATAATAAAAATAATTTGCGCTGAGTCCGAATGGGAGAATAATTGGATGAGCAATGCGCCTGTTGATTCTGGTCGTCGTCGCTTTTTAACTGCTGCTACATGTGTAGTGGGTGGTGTTGGAGCTGTCGGCGCAGCCGTACCTTTTATCAAATCTTGGAACCCGAGTGCTAAAGCTAAAGCAGCTGGTGCTCCCGTTGAAGTTGATATTAGTAAAATTGAACCTGGTCAGTTAATTCGAGTTGAATGGCGAGGCAAGCCTGTATGGATTGTATCTCGTACAGAAAGTGTATTAAACGAACTTGAACAGCATGATGGTTCGTTACGCGATCCGGCATCAGAACAAGAACAACAACCAAGTTACGCACAGAACAAATACCGCTCGATTAAATCCGAGTTATTTGTGGCTGTTGGTATTTGTACTCACTTAGGGTGCTCACCAACTTACCTGCCTGACAGCTTTGGCGAACAAGTCGAAGGTGTTTCTTCTGGTTTCTTCTGTCCATGTCATGGTTCTAAATTTGATATGGCTGGTCGTGTATTCCAAAGTGTACCTGCACCGTTGAACTTAGTTATACCACCACATTACTATGTGGATAATACGACGATTATAATTGGTGTAGACAAGGGAGCTGCCTAATGTTTGGTAAAATAGTCAATTGGATCGACGATCGTATCCCAATGACGGATACGTGGAACAAACACGCTGGCCAATATCCAGCACCGAAGAATTTTAACTTCTGGTACTACTTTGGCATTCTAGCAACAATCATTTTTGTTAACCAAATCCTAACGGGTATCTGGTTAACAATGAACTACAACCCATCGGGTGAGGGTGCATTTGCATCAATCGAATACATCATGCGTGATGTTGAATTTGGTTGGTTGCTGCGTTATATGCATTCAACAGGTGCATCGGCATTTTTTGTTGTGGTTTATCTGCACATGTTCCGTGGTCTTATGTATGGTTCATACCAGAAGCCGCGTGAATTATTGTGGATCTTTGGTTGCTTAATCTTCTTAGCGCTAATGGCTGAAGCTTTCATGGGCTACTTACTACCATGGGGTCAAATGTCATTCTGGGGTGCTCAGGTTATTATCTCGTTATTTGGTGCGATCCCAATAATTGGTGATGACTTAACACTGTGGATCCGTGGCGACTACGTGATCTCTGGTGCGACACTAAACCGTTTCTTTGCGCTGCATGTTATCGCTGTGCCATTGGTACTTGTGGTATTGGTGTTCTTACACATTGTAGCACTGCATCACGTTGGTTCTAATAACCCAGACGGTATTGAAATCAAAGAAAACAAAGATGAAAATGGTTGGCCGAAAGATGGTATTCCATTCCACCCTTACTACACAGTGCACGATACTGTTGCAGTAGTGGTGATGCTTATCTTATGTAGTATTGTGATCTTCTTTATGCCTGAAGGTGGTGGTTACTTCTTAGAAGCGCCAAACTTTGAAGCGGCTAATCCACTGAAAACACCGGATCATATTGCACCTGTTTGGTACTTTACACCATTCTACGCAATCCTACGTGCGGTACCGGACAAACTCGGTGGCGTGATCATGATGGGTCTTGCGATTGTAATGTTATTCTTAGTGCCTTGGTTAGATCGCGGTAAAGTTAAATCAATCCGTTACCGTAGTGTTTGGCACAAACTTAACCTAACTCAGTTTGTTGTTTGCTTCATTATCTTGGGTGTATTAGGCACATTAGCACCAACGCCTGGTCGTACATTATTGTCTCAAATCACGACGTTAGGTTACTTTGGCTACTTCGGTCTTCTGTGGTTATACAGTAAGAATGAAACCACTAAACCATTACCAAAAAGGGTGACAATGTAATGAAGAAATTATTTATAGCGTTACTTACCCTGTTGCCGATGGCTGCATTTGCAGCTGGTGGTGGTGCTCATTTAGACGAAGCTAACTATGATTTAAGAGACAAAGCATCACTGCAAAATGGTGCTAAAATCTTCATGAATTATTGTTCTACATGTCACTCTACGCAATACCAACGTTATTCACGTGTTGCTGACGATCTGGGTATCGATCGTGATGTCATGACTGAAAATCTAGTATTTACTGGCGTTAAAGTTGGCTCATTAATGCTAACTGCGATGCCTGCTGAAAGTGGTGCAAAATGGTTTGGTGCTACACCTCCAGACTTATCACTAGAAGCGCGTCTGCGTGGTGCTGATTGGGTTTATACTTACCTGCGCTCTTTCTATATTGACGAAACACGTCCATTTGGCGTAAATAATGTGGTATTCCCAAGTGTCGGTATGCCGCATGTACTGGAAGAATTGCAAGGTACAGCACGTCTTTTAGAAATAAAACATAACGAAGAAGAGCTAGATTTACCGGAAGGTGCTAGAATTGTTAAAGAAACCGCAGTTGTTGATGCCAATGGTGTTGCAACAGGTGAAATTCTGACTAGCTACCTAAGCCCCGATGGAAACGGTGAGTTATCAGCAGAAGAGTTTGATGAAGCTATGTTAGACTTAGTGAACTTCTTAGTTTACTCAGCAGAGCCAAATCAACTTGAACGTCAAGAAATGGGCTTCTGGGTTATTGGGTTCCTACTTATCTTACTTGTATTTTGTTGGTTCTTGAACCGCGAATACTGGCGTGATATCCACTAATCGTTGAGATGTTGCCACGTTACTTGTAAAAGTTGCTGGTAAAAGAATTACGTACCGCCAATGCTAGTTTAGGCTATCATTGGCGTTTGTGTTTACAATTTATTGGAGGTGGCATGGCTTTAGCTGCTAATAAACGTTCAGTTATGGTGTTATATTCGGAACCGACTGATCTGTATAGTCATCAAGTCCGAATCGTCTTAGCTGAAAAAGGCGTAAGTGTTGATATTCATCAGGTTGACCGTAATAATCTACCTGAAGATTTAATTGATTTAAATCCTTACCAAACAGTACCGACATTAATCGACCGTGAATTAACGTTATATAACTCACGTATCATCATGGAATATCTGGATGAGCGTTTCCCGCATCCACCTTTGATGCCGGTTTACCCTGTTTCTCGTGGTAGTAGCCGTTTAATGATGCACCGTATCGAAAACGATTGGTATTCATTAGTTACTAAGATTATGAAAGGCTCTGTTGAAGAAGCTGCTGTAGCGCGTAAGCAACTGCAAGAAGCATTAATGAGTATCAGCCCAATTTTTGCTGAATACCCATACTTCATGAGTGAAGAATTCAGCTTAGTAGATTGCTACATGGCGCCGCTGTTATGGCGTTTGCCGGAACTAGGTATTGATCTACCTGGTCAAGCTGCAGGTGAGTTAAAGAACTATATGCTACGAGTATTCGATCGTGAATCATTCCAAGCATCTTTAACTGAACAAGAACGCGAAATGAGAATGTTAATGTAATTTATGGATAAAATGACCCCAATTCGTCCCTATTTATTACGTAGTCACTATGAGTGGTTACTTGATAATGACTTAACACCGCATATCGTTGTTGATGCGCATATTGCTGGTGTTTACGTGCCACAACAGTTTGTTCAAGATGGTCAGATCGTATTGAACATTGCACCTAGTGCTGTGGTTGCTTTTGAGTTAAACAATACTGCATTGAGCTTTAATGCTCGCTTCGGTGGTGTACCGTTTGATGTTTATGTGCCTGTTGCAGCGATTACAGCTATTTACGCACGTGAGAACGGCGCTGGTAGCATGTTTGAACCTGAACAAGCATATATAGATCAAGCTGAGCAAGAGATCGCAGAAGCGGCTGTTGAGCCTAGTGAAGAGAAAAGCATACCTGCGTTGGTCAGTGCGCCTGCTGCAAGCCCTGAAAGTAAGAGTGAAGCGACAGAACGTCCAAAGCCGACTAAAGGTAAACCCGCTTTAAGGGTCATTAAGTAACATAATACTTAATTAACGACTATGTGCAGTACTTGAATGTGTCGACGGGCATAATTCAGTACTGCATTTTTTTATCTTTTATTTATGACTTAACTACTGCTCATTTATCGATATAGCGCTTATCAGCGATACTCGAATACTTTAATGACTTTATCGACACCAACCACATAGCGCGCGGCTTCAGCAAGTTGGTCACCTTGGGCTTTTGTTACTCGGCCAATCAAAAACACTTCGGCATTTTCGGTTATCACTTTGACTTTCAGTGGTTCAATATCTTTCAGGTTAAGAATACTGGTTTTTACTTTTGTAGTTAACCAAGAATCTTTACTGGCACGTTCAAATGAGATTGGTGGCCCTAATCGGATCTGGTTATACACTTGTTGTACTGCTGTGGTCTCTGCCGCAATCGTGACTATTTTCTGACGCTCAGCTTCGGTTCTTACCTGACCTGATAATAATACTTTACTGTTGTTAGTCAGAATATGTAGGTTATTGTTGCTCAACAATTGCTTACTGTTGTCATTAAGTCCTGCAGTGATGTCGAGAGTAATTGTTTCATCATCTATTAATTGACTAAAACCACCGCCACTACTACAGCCTTGTAGCGTAGTAAGACTTAATAGCATGATACTTATTGCCAACCAAGGGGTTAATTTTTTAGCTGCTTTCATACTTATTCTTCGTACCCTTGCTGCGGGAATAAAGTCTGGTCGATAATGTCACACAGACAATTAATGATCAGTGCATGTACTTCTTGTATTCTTGCTTCTCGACGTGATGGTACGCGTATTTCAGCATCGTGTGGACCTAATAATCCAGATATTTCACCACCATCTTTACCGGTTAACGCCACGATTGTCATGTTCCGCGTTAGCGCTGCTTCAATCGCTTTAATGACATTACGGCTATGACCACCTGCTGAGATCACCACTAAGATATCACCATCATTACCCAGTGCACGTACTTGCTTTGAATAAACCATATCAAAGCTGGTATCAGTACCAATGGCTGTCATTAAAGTACAGTCAGGAGTTAACGCCAGCGCCGGTAAGCTTGGGCGCTCTGTTTCGTAGCGGTTTAATAATGACGCCGAAAAATTTTGCGATAAACTAGCTGATGCACCATTTCCACAAATTAAGATCTTGTTACCGTTTAATAAGCACTGTGCCATCATCATGGCTGAATTTTGAATGTACTCGGGTAACGCTTCAGCTGCAGCGATCTTGGTTTGAATACTCTCAGTAAAATTTTCTTTAATTAGCTCTAACATGGGTATCTACTCTAAAAAGCATTGGTTATCCATTGAATATTATCACTGGAACCTTCAATGGCGATCACATCGAAACGGCAAGGGGTATAGTTTTCATTTATTCCGTGGCGCACCATATAATATTGCGCTGTATAACGCAATTTTCGTTGTTTGGCGACCGGAATTGCAGAAATAGCTCCACCGTAATGGGTATATTGGCGATATTTTACCTCGACAAATACTAAGGTGGGTAGTGTTGTTGAAGATTTAATGTCACAGCTGGCACCGTGTTGGCAAATAAGATCTATTTCCCCTTGCCGACAAGCAAAGTTTCGCGCCAAGATGATTAAGCCTTGGCGCTGTAAAAAATCGGCTGCTATACCTTCAAAATATTCCCCGCGTTGACGGGGCTGCTTTTTATTCAGCGTTACTTTCCTCTAGTTGTATTTTGCCGGAGCGGTATTTTGCCCAGCTAAACTCGCGTTCAATAATACCATTATCATTGATATAGAGAATGCCAGTCTGGCCAGCTAAGCGTAAATTAGGGAAATTACGCAGCTGTAGCAGATTCGGAATTAATGTAAATGCATCGTAGCCCATCGCAAATAGATTTTGCTGGATTTTCGACATATTTGGCCATAGTGCCAAAGTTTGTTGTTTTAATTCGCGATCTGGGTTCAACAACCAAGGCATGTCGCTAAAGATTAAGCCATTAAGGTCGCGGCTTTGGCTCTTGGATAGATGATTACCATGGGTACGTGAACTTGCATATACGGCTACTTGCGGTGCATACGGATTCTGTGTGGTGCTAATGAAAGGGATTGCTAACATGGCTTCAGAAGGCGTGGCAATAATATAAATTGCATCAATGTCGCGGCGGCTACGGGTTTTGGCTTTCACATCAGCGCCAACCAAATTCTGCATTAAGCGAATTCGTTGATTACTTGAGGTCACAGAAAACAGCGACGTCACGGTATTTTGCATATCGCTGCGGCTTTTATATTTATAGGTTTCGCTGGTGCCTGTGGTTAGCAAGTGCCATTGTTGGTTAAATTCTTCAGCTAAACGGTTACCGGTACTATTATTTGGCGCGAGAACTAAAGGTTGTTTAATGCCATCTCGGTGCATTTTTTTTGCGGCGGCAGTAGCTTCGTCATTAGAACTCAATGAGAAGTAATAAATGTTCTCTGCTGCTAGCGTTTCTGCTTCGGTCAGTTTATTTAACGAAATTAATGGCACGTCTTTCACTAGCGGTAATACTTTCGCTAGGTTGGATTTTAACAGCGGCCCGACTACAAAGTCAGCACCATCATCTATTGCTTGTAAATACAGCTCATCGGCACTGGTGGTAGCAGTATCATAGAAGCGCAAATCGATATTATGATGACCGCTATCAGCTGTATTATCAGCCGGGTTTCCTTGATAGTAAGCACTTAGCATTCCATCTCGAATTGCTTTACCTGCAACAGCACTTTTACCCGTTAATGGCGCCAGCACGGCTATTCGGCTTGGTGCGTAAGGGGTTGTTGCCATTGCTTTAACCAATTCAATAGGAAAACCACTCAAGGCAGGATGTTGTGAGTAAGTTGTTTGCCATACTTGTAAATGGTTGATCAACGACTGTGGTTCAGTACGATATTGCTGTGCGGTTGCCGCTAAGTCGTACCAACCCGATAGCGTTGGATTTTCAGTCTTAAAACGCAGGGTTAGTTGCTGTAATTCAGCAAGCGGAATGACTGAAACCAGAGCCCATAAGCGAGTATTGTTGGTGCTGTGCAGTTCAGCATCGAGGAAGTCATTTAGTGCAACACGGTATTCAACCGCTTTGGCGTTATTATTTAACAGTTCGGCCAACGTCGCATTTAATAAATAGTAGCGTTGCCAATGGTTTTGTTTGGCTGTGTCTAACGTGGAACTAAAATGAAGTATTGTGACAGCATCTTGATAGCGTTTTTCTAATAGGTAAGCTTCTGATTTTATCAGTGCTACTTCAAATAATTGCTGTGTAGATAATGGATTACGTTCAACTGAAAGTAACATATCCAGCGCTGGTTGTGGATGGCCTTCAGAAATTAGAGCGCGCGCCGATAGTAGCTGCCACGAGATGGCTTGTGGTTTATTCGCTAATGCGATCTTATCAATGTAGTATTGTGCAGGCTGAGCAATTTGTGTCAGTACGTCTGGTGCAACGATTGGTTGTGGTTTCGATGTTGCTTTTTCAGATGTCGTGGTACTTGAACACGCACTGAGTAGTAAACTCAAGCTAAAAAGCATAATCAAGCGGGAATAGCTGTGCTTAAATTCCATTGGTGTATTATCCTGCAAAAGAGATTTATAATACCCCTATACTAAAGCATCATCGCTTAACAAAAAACTACCCATGAGAATGAAATGTCTGAACAAGCAACTTTATTTATCGTTCCAACCCCGATTGGCAACCTTTCTGACATCACTGAACGTGGTTTAGAGATACTCAGAAGTGTTGATTTAATTGCGGCAGAAGATACCCGTCATACAGGGAAACTGCTAAGCCATTACCAAATCAAGACTAAAACATTTGCTTTGCATGATCATAATGAGCAGCAAAAAGCGGAATACTTAGTATCAAAATTACAATCAGGTATCAGTATCGCGCTGGTTTCAGATGCCGGTACACCCTTGATCAGTGATCCTGGTTATCATTTGGTAAATACTTGTCGCGCCCATGGCGTTAAAGTAGTACCACTGCCTGGCCCCTGCGCTGCGGTAACCGCAATGAGTGGTTCTGGTCTGCCGTCTGACCGTTTCTCGTTTGAAGGTTTTTTACCATCAAAAGAAAAAGCCCGTAATGACAAAATAACGGAACTGAAAGAAGAAACCCGCACGATGATTTTTTATGAATCACCGCGTCGTTTACAATATACCCTCGATGCTTTAACTGCGATCATGGGGCCGGAACGTGAAGTATGTGTTGCGCGCGAAATAACCAAAGCGTTTGAAAGTATTACCACTATGCCTGTCGGTGAATTAGCCACATGGGTTGCCGAAGACAGTAACCGTAGTCGCGGTGAAATTGTATTGCTGGTTGCAGGTTTCAAACCTACGGGTTTAGAAATTCCAGCTAAGGTACTGAATACATTGAGATTATTAAACGAAGAATTACCCTTGAAAAAAGCGGCGGCATTAACGGCTGAAATTCACGGTGTCAAAAAGAATGCCTTGTATAAATGGGGTTTAGAAAACTTCGATTAATCACTGGATTTTCTGGGTTAGATTATGTATTATCCTCCGCCTTGGAGTTGGTCAGACAATCGCTGCTTTATGACTCGGTATTTATATCGAGGTTATAGAGGGGAGGAAAGTCCGGGCTCCAGAGGGCAGGGTGCCAGGTAACGCCTGGGAGGCGCAAGCCTACGACAAGTGCAGCAGAGAGAAGACCGCCGATGGCTTCTTCGGAAGCACAGGTAAGGCTGAAAGGGTGCGGTAAGAGCGCACCGTGCGGCTAGTAATAGTTCGTAGCAGGGTAAACTCCACCCGGAGCAAGACCAAATAGGCTTTCTATAGGCGTGGCCCACGCTGAAAGCGGGTAGGTTGCTTGAGTCTGTGAGCGATTGCAGACCTAGAGGAATGATTGTCCACGACAAAACCCGGCTTATCGACCAACTCCAAGAACCTTTCTACTTATTACAGTGTAGATAGGTTCTTGTTTTTCTTTCTTCGTATTACCTTCATTATATTTACTCTCCCAAAACTAGACCTTTTACGCTACAATACCTTTTTTAGCACCTGCTATTATTTAAAGTATTTTTAAGAGCTTTTATCGCTATGACACAAGAATTTGCACACGTATCCGTTTTACTTAATGAAACCGTTGCTGGACTCGATATAAAACCGGATGGTATTTACATTGACGGTACTTTTGGTCGCGGTGGTCACTCTCGCTTTATTTTATCGCAACTCGGTGAAAATGGGCGCTTGATCGCCATTGATCGTGACCCCGAAGCAATTGCTGTTGGCGAAGCACTAAAACTAGAAGACCCTCGCTTTGACATCGTTCATGGTCCATTTTCAGGTATTGCAGAATACATGGAAGCTAAAGGCTTAACTGAACAAGTTGATGGTGTGTTATTAGATCTTGGAGTGTCTTCACCACAGCTCGATGATGCTTCTCGTGGTTTCAGCTTCTTACGTGATGGTCCTTTGGATATGCGTATGGATCCGACATCAGGCCTGAGTGCGGCGAAATGGATTGCAACTGCAGACTATGACGATATCGTTTGGGTATTAAAAGTGTTTGGTGAAGAGAAGTTCGCGCGTAAAATTGCCCGTGCAGTGGTATTTGACCGTGACGGTACGCCATTTGAAACTACATCACAGTTAGCAAGTTTAATTTGCCGTGTGGTGCCTAAATCGAAAAAAGAAACTAAGCACCCAGCGACGCGTTCATTCCAAGCTATCCGTATTTATATTAATAGTGAACTTGAAGAGATCGAACGTGCTTTAGCTGGCGCATTAACATGCCTTAAGCCTGGCGGTCGTTTATCGGTGATCAGCTTTCATTCGTTAGAAGATCGTATTGTGAAGCAGTTTATTCGTAAGCAAGCTCGTGGTAAAGAAGTGCCATACGGCTTACCTATCATGCAAGAAGAAATTGATAAAACACGCACCATGAAAGCGGTGGGTAAAATGCTCAAACCTTCGGAAGCTGAGTTAGAGATAAATCCTCGTGCACGTAGTTCAGTATTACGCGTGGCGGAGAAGTTGTAATATGTTCGGCATTAAGTGGGATTTAGGTAAAGTCATCATGGTTGACATTGGCGAGCATAAGCGCGTCGTTTGTCTATTGGTTGCTATCTTAATTTCCGCTTTTGCCGTTATCATGTTAACCCACGAAACTCGTTTGCTGACCAATAACAAAGAGCAATTACTGACTCAACGAGATTTTGCGGATATTGAATGGCGTAATCTCTTGTTAGAACAGAGTACGCTAGAAGAACACAGTAAAATTGAATACACCGCTAAACATAAACTCGGCATGTATCGACCAAGTACCGCAGAAGAGCAATTGGTGACACAGCAGTGACAAATCGTAAAAATACTCCCAATGAAGAACAACCTAATTTTATTCTATGGCGCTATCGCTTAGTCGTTGCGACCGTCGTGATTATTTTTTTATGCCTGCTTGCACGTACCGCTTATATCCAAATTATTAATCCTGAACATTTGCGTAAACAAGCGGATATGCGTTCATTACGGGTGACATCACAACAAGTGCAACGCGGTATTATTACCGATCGCAACGGGGTTGAATTAGCCGTGAGTGTCCCGGTAATGGCTATCCATGTCGATCCGCGCACCATTAAAAATAAAAACAGCTTTGATAAAAAACGTGCATGGCAAGCGTTTGCTGAAATTCTCGATCTTAACCTTGTCGATCTACAAGCCAAAATTATGGCCTCCAATGGTCGTTTCATGTATATCAAACGCCAAATAAGCCCTGCCGTTGCCAAGTATGTTGATGAGTTAAAGCTAGTCGGTGTCAGTTTAGCGCCCGAATCTCGTCGTTTTTATCCAACCGGTGAAGTGAGTGCTCAGTTAGTTGGCATGACTAATATCGATGACAAAGGCATTGAGGGTGTTGAAAGAGCTTATGATGATTTCCTGACAGGCACGCCGGGTAAACGTATTGTCCGTAAAGATCGCCTCGGTAATGTTATTGAAGATATTTCAGTATTGCAGGAAAGTGAACAAGCGAATAATATCCAGTTAAGTATTGATCAGCGTATCCAGTCATTGGCCTACCAGCGTTTGAAAAAAGCGGTGAAATATAACGGCGCAATATCGGGTTCGTTAGTGATGATTGATGTGAAAACTGGGGAAATATTAGCGATGGTAAATAGCCCGTCGTTTAACCCCAATAACCGCAGTAAATATGATAGTTACAAATTAAAGAATCGTGCTATCACAGATAGTTATGAGCCAGGCTCAACGATTAAACCTTTGGTGATTGCCAGTGGTTTAGATAACGGTGTTATTGCAGCTGACTCAGTGATTGATACCAATCCAGGGCGCATGCGTCTAGGTGGTCGTTTAGTGCAAGATACCCGTAACCGTGGTGATATAGCCTTGGCTGATATTTTACGTTATTCATCGAACATGGGTGTGAGTAAAATTGCCTTGAAACTCGGCCATCAGCGCTTACTCGATACCTATTATCAGTTTGGCTTTGGTAATGTGAGTAGCTTGATCTTAAACGGTGAAAGTCGCGGTTACATGCCTCGTCGTACCCGTTGGTCTGAATTTGAAAATGCGACGTTATCATTTGGTTACGGCATGCAATCAACCACATTACAGCTTGCCCATGCGTATGCGACGATCGGGTCGGGTGGTTTATACCGTCCGCTAACGATTAGAAAATTAGATACCACGCCATTATCAGAGCGGGTATTATCTAAAGACCACGCTGAAGCGCTATTAAGCATGATGGAAACCGTGGTGACCAAAGGCGGCACGGGCGATAAAGCCCGTATTGATGGCTACCGTGTTGCGGGTAAAACCGGTACTTCACGTAAAGCGATAGCCGGTGGTTATGGTGATGATTATGTTGCCTTATTTGCTGGTGTAGCGCCAGTGTCTAATCCTCGTTTCGCATTAGTTGTGGTGATTGATTCACCCAGCGGTGATCGTTATTACGGCGGTGTGATTGCAGCGCCAGTATTTGCTGAAGTGATGGAAAGAACACTGCAAATGTTAAATGTAACTCCAGATGAAAAACAATCATTAACGATAACAGCAAAAGACTCTTAAAATTATGGGCGCTCAGGCGTTAAAGATTGTTTGGTGCAAAGGATTGTGAAATGCCAAGGGTTTTAAATACTAAGGGTTTTGAAATGAATTCATCATGTCGAGTATTATCTCTACACGCGTGGAATATTGATGTTGAATTAGCGGTTAACGCCTTGATCATTGATAGCCGAAAAGTGCAAACTGGCGATTGTTTCGTCGCGGTTAATGGTCATGAACTTGATGGTCGTCGCTTTATCAGTAAGGCATTAACAAGCGGTGCAACAGCGGTACTTAAAGACGCCGATACAGCCGCTGAACATGGACATATCGACTATGTTGAGCAGATCCCTGTTATCTCTTTTTTTGGCCTTAATTTAGCCTTATCCGCATTAGCCGATAATTTTTACCTGTCTCCTTCCCAGCAATTAAAACTGATCGGTGTCACTGGCACCAATGGTAAAAGTACCATTACCCAGATTATTGCTAATTGGGTGACCTTATTAGCCGGTAAAGCGGGAGTGATGGGCACGATCGGCAATGGTTTATTTGCCCAGTTAACCCAAGCAGAAAATACCACGGGTAGTGGTTTAGATGTGCAAGCTGAAATCGCTAGTCAATTACAACAAGGTGCAGAATTATGCGCCATGGAAGTCTCGTCTCACGGTTTGATCCAAGGTCGCGTTAGTGCGCTGGATTTTGATGTGGCATTATTTACTAACCTCACCCGTGACCACCTTGATTACCATGGCGATATGGATGCTTACGCGGATGCCAAAAAAATCTTATTCCAAGGTGCGGTAAAACACAAGATCCTGAATGTCGATGATGCTTACGGTAACGCCTGGGCGAAACAATGGCCTGATGCGATCCAGTTTTCAGTGCAACAAGATTTATCTGCCCATACCGGGGCTTTCTTATATTGTCGTGATCTAAATTTTGATACTGCTGGTTTTAGCTGTGAATTAAAAACCAGTTGGGGCGAAGGCAAACTGCAATGTGGTTTAATTGGTGAGTTTAATGCGTCTAATGTAGTGGCGGCTTGCGCAAGTTTATTAGCGTTAGGATATGATCTCGATTCGTTATTACAGGTAGCGCCAAAATTAACCGCAGTATGTGGCCGTATGGAATTATTCAAGCGCGGAGGACAAGCCGCTTGTGTGGTTGATTATGCCCATACGCCAGATGCATTAGAAAAAGCCCTGCAGGCATTACGGGTTCACTGTGAAGGTAAACTGTGGTGCATATATGGCTGCGGTGGTGACCGAGATACAGGTAAACGACCATTAATGGCACGAGTCGCTGAACAATTTGCAGATTTTGCTGTCATTACTGATGATAATCCTCGCACTGAGTCTGCCTCTACGATCGTAACTGATATGCTTGCTGGACTTGCTAAGCCTGATGCTGTGCAAGTTATTCATGATCGCGGTCAAGCGATTCACTGGGCTATGGGTCAAAGTGCAGCAGAGGATATTATCTTAGTCGCGGGTAAAGGCCATGAAGATTACCAAATTATCGGTGTGCATAAACACCATTATAGTGATCGTGAAACGATCATCGAAATGCTGGATAACCAACAATGATTAATTTAGCGTTAAGTGCCATTGCGGCGCAGCTTAATAGCAAGTTACAGGGTGATGATCGCGTTATCTCCGCTGTTTCTACAGATACTCGCACGATCAAAGCGGGCGATTTATTTATCGCTCTGAGTGGTGAACACTTCGATGCCAACAGTTTTGTCGCCAAAGCCGTTGAGCAAGGTGCTAGCGCTGCGATTGTGACGAAAAAGCAAGCCATCGATATTCCACAAATCGTAGTCAAAGATAGCCGTATTGCCTTGGGATTATTAGGCAAAATGGTGCGCGAACAAGTTAATCCTAAAGTGGCCGCATTAACTGGCAGCAACGGTAAAACCACAACCAAGGAAATGCTCGCGGCTATTTTAAAGTTAGTGGCGCCGACATTAGCGACAGCGGGGAACTTTAATAATGATGTTGGTGTTCCTCTGACGTTATTACGTTTACAAGCCGATGACCAATATGCTGTGATGGAGCTTGGTGCTAATCACAAAAAAGAAATTGCCTATACCACGGGGTTGGTATTGCCTGAAGTAGTGTTAATCAATAATGTTGATGCTGCACATCTAGAAGGTTTTGGTGATTTACAAGGCGTTGCTTCTGCGAAAGGTGAGATCTTAGCAGGTGTGAAACATCACGGTATGGCTGTATTGAATCGTGATGATAAATTTTATCAATACTGGTTACGTAAAGTAAATGCTCAGCGACAGGTTAGTTTTTCAGTGGTCGATGACAGCGCTGATTACTTTGCCGCAGATATCACATTTGATAATGTCGGTAACCCGACATTTAGGTTATGTACACCAAGTGATGAGTGTACGATTAATTTGGCTGTTGCAGGGAGTCATAACGTTGCTAATGCATTGGCTGCTGCGGCAATGGCGAGTTGTTTCGGTATTGATATTAACACTATCAAGCTGGGTCTTGAATCCATGAAAAATGTGCAGGGGCGATTGAAAATATCAGCATTAACCCCACGTATTCGAGTGATTGATGATACTTACAACGCCAATATTGCCTCGGTTAAAGCAGCTATTGATGTATTAACTCATTTCTCCTCTACCAATGTATTGGTGATGGGCGATATGGGCGAGCTTGGTAGTAGTACCGCGAATATGCATCAGCAAGTGGGTCATTATGCTCAGCAGCAACAAGTCGATCATGTTTATACTTGCGGCGCACTCAGCCGTGAAGCTGCGCTTACTGCGGGTGAGTGTGGGCGTGCCTTTTTGACTCAGTCTGCATTAGTTGCTGCGCTGATTGAATTAATTACAACTGCACCGGAAACGCAGCTGTTTACGTTATTATTTAAAGGCTCTCGCAGCGCTAAAATGGAACAGGCAATCAGTTTGTTAACCATTAAGCTAGCAGAGCACTCTACTATGTTAATCGAAAATACAACGTTAGTTGAAAATACAATAAAGGAAAGAAAATGTTAGTTTGGTTGTTCGAATCTTTAAGTGAGCATTTCTCGCTATTCAGAGTTTTTTCGTATCTCACATTTCGTGCAATTATTACGATAATTACCTCGTTATTACTGACATTATGGATGGGCCCTAAACTTATCCGCTATTTGCAAGATATGCAGATTGGTCAAATCGTGCGTGATGATGGTCCAGAGTCCCATTTTAGTAAACGTGGCACGCCAACGATGGGTGGCGTGATGATCTTGATTGCCATCTTAGTCTCGACGTTATTATGGGCAAGATTAGATAATGCTTATGTCTGGGTGATGATGTTTGTATTTGTTGCCTTTGGTGCGATTGGCTTTGTCGATGATTACCGTAAAGTGATCCGTAAAGATACTGATGGCTTGATTGCGCGTTGGAAATACTTCTGGCAATCAGCGGTTGCGATTGCGATTGCAGTGTATCTGTATGTGACTGCGGGTTCTGCCGCAGAAACAACCTTAGTGGTGCCTTTCTTTAAAGAATATATGCCTGAGCTGGGTCTGTTATTCATCGTATTAACGTATTTCGTGATTGTCGGTAGTAGTAATGCGGTTAACTTAACCGATGGTTTGGATGGTCTGGCTATTCTACCTACGGTATTAGTTGCGGGTGCATTCATGTTAGTGGCTTACTTAACCAGTAATGTTAAGTTTGCTGAGTACCTGTTTATTCCTTACATCCCTCAAGCCAGTGAATTAGTTATTGTTTGTGCGGCGATGGTGGGCGCTGGACTGGGTTTCTTATGGTTCAATACTTACCCTGCGCAAGTATTTATGGGCGATGTTGGTTCATTAGCCTTGGGCGCTGGTTTAGGTACTATGGCGGTATTGGTTCGCCAAGAATTCATGTTAGTTATCATGGGTGGTGTGTTCGTAATGGAAACGGTATCGGTTATTTTACAAGTTGGTTCATATAAATTACGTGGTCAACGTATCTTTAGAATGGCACCTATTCACCATCATTATGAATTAAAAGGCTGGCCTGAACCGCGTGTTATTGTGCGTTTTTGGATCATTACTATTATTCTCGTACTGATTGGCTTAGCTACGTTGAAGGTTCGCTAATGACACACTTATCTGAGCAAAATATGGCATCTTCTATTGTTATTGTTGGTTTAGGCCAAACCGGTCTGTCTTGTGTGCGCTATTTTCTAAAGCAAGGTATTGTGCCTGTTGTGGTTGATAGTCGCGATGTACCGCCGGGACAAGATGAACTGCCAGCTCAGGTAACGTTGTACAAAGGTGGTCTACACCCCGAGATCTTGTTACAAGCTAAACAATTAATTGTTAGCCCTGGTATTGCTATTGCGACGCCAGAGATTGCCGCAGCACAGCAAAGTGGTGTCGAAGTGATTGGTGATATTGAGCTGTTTGTGAGAGCGGCAAAAGCACCCATTATTGCGATCACTGGATCAAACGGTAAATCAACAGTGACCACATTGGTTGGTGAAATGGCCAATGCTGCTGGCGTGAGAACCGCTATCGGTGGCAATATCGGTATTCCGGCATTAGACCTATTGGATGTAGCCGAACCTTATCAGCTCTATGTATTAGAACTGTCTAGTTTTCAATTAGAAACCACACATAGCTTGCAGGCTGTTGCGGCTACGGTACTTAATGTCAGTGACGATCATCTCGACCGTTACCCTGATTTTGAGGCTTATCGTCAGGCTAAACTATCTATTTACCAACATGCGCAAACCATAGTGACCAATCGTGATGATGCATTAACGGTTGGTGCTGAACAAGACCATGATGGCGATACGATAAAACAAAGCTTTGGTGTTGATGATGCAGGTTATGGCTTGATCCAACAGCAAGGGTCAACTTGGCTCGCTTATCAAGGTAAAGGCATTATCAGCGCTGATGATCTGCAGATCACTGGGTTACATAACTTGATGAATGCTTTGTCTGCGATAGCGCTACTTGATGCGGCGGGTGTGGATAGAATTAAAACTTTACCGGGTTTAACGCAGTTTACTGGCCTAGCTCATCGCTGTGAATTTATCCGTAAATTGCATGACGTCATGTGGATCAATGATACCAAAGCCACTAATGTCGGTGCGACACTCGCTGCACTTGATGGCTTGAAAAGCAGTGTCAAAGGGCGTTTATATCTGATTGCTGGTGGGGATGGTAAAGGCGCTGACTTTAGTCCTTTGGTGCCTGCATTACGTGATGATATAGCGCTAACTTATTGCTTTGGTAAAGATGGCGAGCGTTTTGCCGCGTTAGCCGATAATACCAAGTTGGTTGGCGATTTAGATACTGCGATTGCAGAAATTAGTCAGTTAGTGCAACCGGGTGATTGGGTATTGTTGTCACCGGCCTGCGCCAGTATTGATATGTACGTGAATTTTATGGCGCGAGGCGATCATTTTAGAGCGCTAGTTAAGGCATTGTAATGGAATTTTTAACACGGACGAAAGACTATTTACTCGGCGTAGAAGTACAGCAACGCGCGGTCTATGATCGACAATTATTATTACTGGCGATTGTATTAATGATGGTAGGTTTAGTTATGGTGGCATCAGCTTCGTTGCCAGAAGGTATCGCCTTGGGTAACGATCCGTTTATGTTTGTGAAAAAGCATGTGATATTTTTACTTGTGTCGCTGTTCGCTGCCACCTGTGTATTGAATGTGCCGATTGCATTTTTTGAACGTAATAGTGTGCGTTTCTTATTTGTTGCTATCGCATTATTGGTGTTGGTATTAGTTATCGGGCGCACGGTAAATGGTAGTACTCGTTGGCTATCGTTAGGTCCGTTGAATATGCAACCCGCCGAATTTGCAAAATTCGCTTTATTTACCTATTTCTCAGGTTACCTCGTTCGTCAAAAGAACTTATTACAAGAGAGTTATAAAGGTTTTGTAAATGGCTTATTAGTGATCCTAGTCATTTCTGCTTTGTTGCTTTTTCAACCCGATTTCGGTTCTGTTATGGTTATTTTAACCACCAGTGTAGCGCTGTTATTTATCGGTGGTGCAAAATTAGTCCACTTCATGGCATTATGTGTTGTAGCTATTTTACTGGGCGTATTAGCAGTGATATTATCGCCCTATCGAATGCGCCGAATCACTTCTTTTCTCGACCCTTGGGATGATCCATTTGGCAGTGGTTACCAGCTAACGCAGTCGTTAATGGCCTTTGGCCGGGGGAGTTTTAGTGGCGAAGGACTGGGTAATTCCATCCAAAAATTAGAATATCTACCGGAAGCGCATACTGACTTTGTATTTGCGATCCTTGCCGAAGAATTGGGTTTCCTAGGGGTATTCATCGTCTTGATGCTACAAATGCTCTTAGTATTTAAAGCCTTGCAGATTGGTCGTCGTAGTTTAGAAATAGATCAGTCTTTTGCTGGTTTCTTGGCGATCAGTATTGGTGTTTGGTTTTGTTTTCAAACCTTAGTTAATGTCGGTGCAGCATCGGGATTATTACCAACTAAAGGCTTAACCTTACCGTTAGTCAGTTATGGTGGTTCTAGCTTATTAGTCATGAGTTGTGCGGTGGCAGTATTATTGCGGATTGATTATGAATATCGCGCACAAAAAGTGTCGATATCAACCAAGCCCCCCATAAGCAACTGAATGACAACAGTAACTGCAATAACGAATTAACTTTCATAACAACTTAAAGAAAAATATGATGACAAAACGTTTATTAGTGATGGCTGGTGGTACTGGTGGTCACGTTTTCCCTGGTATTGCGGTAGCAAAACATTTACAACAGCAGGGCTGGACTATCCATTGGATTGGTACTGCAGATCGTATGGAAGCTGATTTAGTGCCTCAGTATGGTTTTGATATTTCGTTTATTGATATTTCAGGTGTGCGTGGTAATGGGTTTAAGCGTTTATGCGCAGCGCCATTTCGCATTTTAAAATCAGTACTGCAGGCGCGTAAAGTGCTACAAGACTTTAAACCTGATGTGGTATTAGGCATGGGCGGTTTTGCCAGTGGACCGGGTGGTGTTGCCGCTTGGCTACAAGGTATTCCTGTGGTTTTACATGAGCAGAATGCTGCCGCGGGTTTAACCAATCGGTTATTAGCTAAAATAGCCAAGCGAGTATTAATGGCATTTCCTGGTGCGTTTGCGCATGGCCAGTTGGTTGGTAATCCGGTGCGAGAAGATGTACTCGCACTGCATCAACAAGTGCGAATCAAACAAGATAAACTGACAGTATTAGTGGTTGGTGGTAGCTTAGGTGCGAAAGTATTAAATGATACCTTACCTGCGGCACTGGCGTTATTACCACAAGATAAAATTTGTGTACGTCACCAAGTCGGTAAAAACAATGCCGCCAAAGTAATCAGTGCTTATCAAACCGCAGGCGTGACAGCTGAAATATTAGTGACTGATTTTATTGATGATATGGCGCAAGCTTATGCGCAAGCTGATGTGGTAGTCTGCCGCGCTGGTGCGTTAACGGTTTCCGAAGTTGCTGTTGCCGGGCTGCCTGCTATTTTCATTCCATTACCGCATGCGGTTGATGATCATCAGACTAAAAATGCCCAATCATTAGTGCAAGCGGGTGGTGCTGTATTGATACCACAATCGCAATTTAATGCCGCCGATTTGGCCAAATTATTACAGCAGTGGATTGATGACGATACATGTCTTGTGACGATGTCAGAGGCAGCAAAAACCGCTGCCATTCTAGATGCTACTGAACAGGTCGCAATTGCCTGTTCAGCGTTAAGTGAAGAGAGATAAATAATGCCTGAACAAAAGATCGCACAACTCAGAACTATGGTGCCAGAGATGCGCCGTGTGAAAACTATCCATTTTGTTGGTATCGGTGGCGCAGGTATGGGCGGTATCGCTGAGGTGTTAGCTAACGAAGGTTACCAAATTACTGGGTCTGATTTAGCGCCCAATCCAGTGACAGAGCGTTTGGTTAAATTAGGCGCCAAGATCAACTTCGAGCACACAGCTGAAAATGTATTGAATGCTAGTGTTGTCGTCGTCTCTACCGCGATTGATTTAAGCAATCCAGAAATTATGGCCGCGCATGAAAACCGTATTCCAGTGATTAAACGTGCGGAGATGCTCGCGGAATTGATGCGTTTTCGTCATGGTATTGCGATTTCAGGTACGCACGGTAAAACATCGACGACGGCGCTGGTTACGGGGATTTATCATGAAGCAGGTTTAGACCCTACTTACGTTAATGGTGGCTTAGTAAAAAGCACTGGCACCAATGCCGGGTTAGGGACTAGTCGTTACTTGATTGCTGAAGCGGACGAGAGTGATGCGTCATTCTTATTATTGCAGCCGATGGTTGCTGTGGTGACCAATATTGAAGCCGACCATATGGATACTTATGGCGGTGACTTTGCCAAGTTAGAAAAAACCTTCATTGATTTTCTTCATAATTTACCGTTTTACGGTTTAGCGGTGATGTGTGCCGATGATGCGGTTATTCAAAAGTTGATTCCAGATGTTGGTCGTCAAGTCGTCACTTACGGTTTTTCTGAGTATGCTGATGTACGCATTATCGATTATGTTCAGCAAGGTCACAAAAGTCACTTCACTATTTGCCGTAAAGATCGTGATGATTTGCGTGTGAGCTTAAACTCGCCCGGTCAACATAATGCTTTAAATGCAGCTGCAGCGGTTGCTGTTGCGACTGAGGATGGCATTGCGGATAGTGCTATTGTGACTGCATTAGCTAATTTTGCAGGCACAGGTCGACGTTTCGATCAGCTTGGTGAATTTGATTCAGGTGCAGGTAATGTGATGTTGGTAGATGATTATGGTCATCACCCAACCGAGGTTGATGTTACTATTACTGCTGCACGTGCGGGTTGGCCGGAAAAACGCTTAGTGTCGGTATTCCAACCGCACCGTTATACCCGTACGCGTGATTTGTATGAAGATTTTGCTAACGTCTTATCAAAAGTTGATTTGTTGTTATTATTAGAAGTATACCCTGCAGGCGAAGAGCCAATTCCGGGTGCGGATAGCCGCTCATTGTGTCGTAGTATTCGACAGCGCGGCAATATTGAACCTATTTTTGTATCGAGCCCTGATGAATTACCGGCTATTTTAGCTGAGCATTTACAAGAAGGTGACTTGGTATTGACCCAAGGCGCTGGTAATGTTGGTACGCTGGCTAAAGACCTCGCGGCAATGGCAATGAATGTGGATACGATGAAACAATGGAAGAAGTAATCATGAGCGCAACAAGCATTAAAAAAGTAGCGGTATTATTTGGCGGACATTCAGCTGAACGTGAAGTATCACTCAAATCAGGTGCAGCGGTTACTGCCGGTTTACAGCGTGCAGGTGTTGATGCACATGCATTAGATACTGCTGAATACGACGTGCATCAACTTGGACGTGATGGCTTTACCCACGCGTTTATTGCTTTACATGGTCGTGGTGGTGAAGATGGGGTGATGCAAGGCGCGTTAGAACTGCTTGCTATTCCGTATACCGGTAGCCGTGTATTAGGTGCCGCGTTAGCGATGGACAAGATCCGCACTAAGCAAATCTGGCAAGCGCAAGGTTTACCAACGGCACTTTATCGTATTGTCACGCCAACAGATTTTAGTACTGCAATCGCCAGCGATATTATTGCTGAGCTTGGCTCTCCGGTGATCATTAAACCGGCGAAAGAAGGTTCAAGTATCGGTATGGCGAAAGTGCATGACGTGGCGGAATTAGAGATCGCGGTAACCGCTGCGTTTGCATATGATAACGAAATTCTAATTGAACAATGGATTGAAGGCCCTGAATTTACCGTGGCGATTCTGGGTGATGAAGTATTACCGGTGATCCAACTTAAAACACCCAATACGTTTTATGACTATCAAGCTAAGTATCAATCAAATACCACCGAGTATTTGTGTCCGGCCCCGATCACAGATGCGCAGCGCCAGCAATTACAAGCCTATGCATTAAAAGCATTTCATGCGGTAGCGGCTGAAGGTTGGGGTCGTGTAGATGCCATGCTCGATGCGCAAGGTCAGTTCCAGTTATTGGAAGTCAATACGGTACCGGGTATGACGGAAAAAAGTTTAGTACCAATGGCGGCAAAGGCGGCGGGTTATGACTTTGAAACTTTAGTGTCAAAGGTACTCGCGCTAGCGCATTAATAAATCATGACCACTGCTACTGTGACGCCCTTACCTGATTCGCTAGATGATAATATCTATGCGCTGACCGAACTTGAAATTCAAGCGGATGAGTCCTGCGTTGAAGAATTAGGTCCGTCACGTTTAAAGCGTGGTTTAGGTCTATTTTTCTTCTTTATGGTGGTAGTATTTTTTAGCTGGATGTTCAGCAGTATGGAAGCATACTTGACTGATGCCAGCAAAATGCCCATGTCAGCGCTGATTATTCAAGGTGATCGAGATTACGTTAGTGATGATGATATCCGTGCGGTATTGTTACAAAAACCGGCAATAGAAAACTATTTCTCGGTCAATGTCGATGATATTCAACGAAAAATTGAGTCATTACCTTGGGTTTATCATGCTTCGGTACGTAAAAGTTGGCCGGATTTATTACGTGTTTATATTCAAGAACAGCCTGTTGTTGCGGTATGGAATGATACTCAACTGCTAAATGAAGATGGCATCGTGTTTGATGCAGACATTAATCGGGCGCCTAAATCCTTAGTGAAACTTTATAGCCCGAATGATAGAATTGTAGCTGCACTGTCTAAATACAATGAATTCAACGGATTACTTCAGATTAACAGTTATAGAATCGTTAAAATGACAGTTAATTTGCGGAATGCAATAACGGTTGTATTAAGTAATGGTATTATGTTGCGCTTAGGGCGAGAAGATGCGATCTCACGGATCCAGCGCTATATCGATTATGTCGCAGTATTAGACAAAGAAAAAATAGCCTATATAGATTTACGTTACGATACAGGTTTCTCAGTTGGCTGGAAAAATGACAATAAAGAGTAGTGATAATGACTAAGTCGATGGAACGAAAATTAATTGTAGGTTTGGATATCGGCACATCCAAAATTGCCGTTGTCGTTGGTGAGTTATTACCTGACGGCGAGCTGAACATCATCGGTTTAGGTGAAAGTGCATCGCGAGGCATGGACAAAGGTGGTGTGAACGATCTTGAATCTGTGGTTAAAGCCGTACAACGTGCATTACAAGCAGCAGAAATGATGGCCGATATGAAAATATCCTCTGTCTATCTGAGTATTTCTGGTAAACATATTAGTAGCCAAGATGAAATTGGCATGGTGGCGATTTCTGAAGATGAAGTCACACAAGATGATGTAGATAACGTGATCTATACTGCAAGGTCGGTGCGAATTCGTGACGAACATCGAATTTTACATGTTATACCGCAGGAATATGCTATTGATTATCAAGAACGCATTAAAAACCCTGTTGGTTTATCAGGCGTTCGCATGAAAGCCAAGGTACATTTGATCACGTGTCACAATGACATGGCAAAAAATATTGTAAAATGTGCTGAGCGCTGTGAATTACAAGTTGATAAATTAATTTTTTCTGCGTTAGCATCAAGCTATGCTGTCGTTACCGATGATGAAAAAGAGCTAGGTGTTTGTGTCGTGGATATTGGCGGTGGCACGATTGATATTGCTGTATTTTATGATGGTTCGTTACGTCATACCTCGGTATTTTCTTATGCTGGCAATGCAGTTACTAGTGATATTGCTTATGCATTTGGTACGCCTCCTGCAGACGCAGAAGATATTAAAGTTAAGTTTGGTTGTGCACACGCTAATCTATTACAACGTGATGATACCATCGAAGTAGCGAGTGTCGGCGGTCGACCATCGCGCACTTTACAACGACAAACACTTGCAGAAGTGATAGAACCTCGATATTCTGAACTATTCGGAATGGTTGAAGATGAATTAAAAACTGTTTTGGCCTCATTAAAGCTGGAAAAATTGGCAGCTGGTATTGTCCTTACTGGTGGCGCTGCACAAATTGAAGGTTTAGTTGAATGTGCTGAAGGCGTATTCAACTCTCAAGTTAGAATCGGTATACCATTGAATATCAATGGTTTAACTGAGTATGTAAACACACCAGTTTATTCAACAGCGGTTGGTTTACTTCTGTTTGGTAAAGAACATCAGTTCGAACCAGCAACAGAAGTAGTCGTAGAAAAAAATAATTGTAATCAGCTATTTAAAAAAATAATGAGCTGGTTCAAAGGCGGGTTTTAAAACCCCAATAAGATTTTGGAGAAAGTACCATGTTTGAACTACTCGATGATAGTCACGATGAAGCTGTCATTAAAGTCATTGGTGTTGGTGGTGGCGGCGGTAACGCTGTTGATCACATGGTCAGTGAAACAATTGAAGGTGTTGAATTTATTGTAATTAATACCGATGCGCAAGCATTGCGTAATTCAGCAGCTGGAACTGTTATTCAAATCGGTAACACAATAACGAAAGGCTTAGGGGCGGGTGCAAACCCAGCTGTAGGCCGCGAAGCTGCATCAGAAGATCGCGATACTATTCGTGAGCATCTGCAAGGCTCTGATATGATCTTTATCGCTGCTGGTATGGGCGGTGGTACAGGAACTGGTGCCGCGCCTGTTGTTGCTGAAATTGCCAAAGAACTGGGTATTTTGACAGTCGCAGTCGTAACTAAACCATTCTCTTTTGAAGGTAAACGTCGTCTGACTTATGCGCAAGCAGGTATTGATGCATTAAGTGAACAGGTTGATTCTTTAATCACAATCCCGAACGACAAACTACTGAAAGTATTGGGTCGTGGTGTGAGCTTATTAGACGCCTTCAAAGCAGCAAATAACGTATTGCTTGGTGCTGTGCAAGGTATTGCCGAACTCATTACCCGTCCTGGTCTTATCAACGTGGATTTCGCCGATGTTCGCACAGTTATGAGCGAAATGGGTACTGCGATGATGGGTACGGGTGTAGCTTCAGGTGAAGATCGTGCTGAAGAAGCGGCTGAAGCGGCTATCTCAAGTCCATTACTTGATGATGTTGATTTAGCGGGCGCACGCGGTATCTTAGTTAACATTACTGCTGGCTTAGATATCAACATCGAAGAATTCGAAACGGTTGGTAATTCAATTAAAGCGTTTGCATCTGATAATGCAACGGTTGTTGTGGGTGCGGTAATTGATCCTGAAATGACAGATGAATTACGTGTAACGGTTGTGGTTACGGGTATCGGTGCTGAAAATAAGCCAGATATGACCTTAGTACCAACACCGGTAAAGAAAATTGAAGAAGCTAAAGTTGAACCAGCAAAAATTGAAGAAATAGCTAAAGCGACAGTGGTAGCAGCCGATAACCAAGTTGATGTGCAGAATGTTGCACAGCAAGTTGCTGTTGGTGAGAGTCATACGACTAAAGCAACCAAAAGTGAACCGGACTATCTTGATATTCCAGCGTTCTTACGTCGTCAAGCAGACTAATACTTTATCGTATAGTCGCGAGAGTATGATTCAGTCGTAGGCATTATTTTTAGCCTAAAGACTGAATTATATAAGCTGTGTTTGGATTGGTGATTTTGCATTTCCACAAGAGTTATGGTAAATTGCTCGGCCTCTCGTTGGAGTGTGAGATTTAATAGGGTGACATTAATGATTAAACAAAGAACATTAAAGCAAGCTGTACGTGGTACCGGCATCGGTCTACATTCTGGCAACAAGGTTACCCTAAATCTTCGTCCAGCAGCAGCGAACACCGGGATTATCTATCGCCGTATCGACCTCGATCCTGTGGTTGATTTCAAAGCCTCGGCAGACATGGTAAAAGATACCATGTTGTGCACTTGCCTTGTTAGCGAAGATGGTCACCGTATCTCTACTGTCGAACATATTAATGCGGCATTAGCTGGTCTTGGCATCGATAATATTATTATTGAAGTTGATGCAGCTGAAATTCCAATTATGGATGGCAGTGCCAGTCCTTTTATTTTCTTACTGCAGAGTGCGGGAATTGAAGAGCTAAACTGTGCCAAGAAATTTATTAAAATCAAACAACCAATCCGTGTTGAAGATGGCGATAAATGGGCTGAATTCTTACCGTCGAACCATGGTTTTATCATGGATTTACGTATTGAATTTGATCATCCGGTATTTGAAGGCCAAAATCAGCATATTCGCGCAGATTTTTCTGGCGATTGGTTCCATCAAGAAATCAGTCGTGCACGTACTTTTGGTTTCATGAAAGATATTGAGTATCTACAATCACAAAATCTCGCTCTGGGCGGTAGTCTAGACAACGCGATTGTGGTTGATGAATTCCGTATTCTAAATGATGACGGTTTACGTTATGACGATGAATTCGTTAAACATAAAGTACTTGATGCTGTTGGTGACCTGTACTTATCAGGGCATTCAATTTTAGGTGAGTTTAGAGCATTCAAAACAGGCCACGGCATGAATAACTTATTACTAAGAGCATTACTTGCTAATCAAGAAGCGTGGGAATTTACCACCGTTGATGAAACGCAAGATGCGCCGATTCGTTGGTTAGAAGCCAATTTAGAACTGGCGTTATAATCTAACCAAACAGGTCTAGTATCTCGGAACTGACGTTGTTAGTCAGCGCTGAGATAAATACAGATAGAATTGTGGCACCAAATTGTTTATATTTAGTGTCACATATTCATCAGTTAAAAAAAGATTATGAGCGTTACAGTTACTTACTCGAATAGTAAACATAGCTATTCTAAATTATTTAATCTCTATTTCTTCATATTTGCATTAATTGCTGTTATCGCGGCATCGATTGCGTCTTCTTGGTTTCTCTATTCAAACTACTCTTCTCAAGCCATTCAGCTTAAAATTGCAAAAACGCAGCAAAAATATCAACAACAAGCCGATCAAGTCCTTGCGCTACGTCAAGAAACAGATTTGAAAATCGCGGTATTTGCGAGTAAAGTTGGCATGATGCAAGCAGAAGTTAACCGTTTGAGTTTATTAGGTGATGAATTGGCTAAAGATGCCAGTTTGACGCGTGGTGAATTTGATTTTATGTTAAAGCCTGCTATTGGTGGTCCTGTGGATACCGATTCAAGTTATGCTGTTGATTTACAAACCTTGCTTGAAGAGATGGATTTACTGTCCTTAGAAGTAAATAATCGCTCACAACAGCTTACACTACTTGAAACTATGCTATTGAATCACAATATAACAGATGAGGCAGTGTTATCTGGTCGACCCGTTATTCAGCGTGGTTCTTGGTTATCATCTCCTTATGGTGTGCGTAAAGACCCTTTTACAGGGCGAGCGACTATGCATAAAGGCGTTGATTTTGCAGGTGATAATGGCATGAACATTATTGCCACGGGTGCAGGTGTTGTTACTTGGTCTGGCAGACGTTCAGGTTACGGTTTATTAATCGAAATTAATCACGGAAATGGTCTGTCGTCACGTTATGCCCACTCTAAAGAGTTGATCGCAAAAGAAGGTGATGTGGTTGGTAAAGGGCAAACTATTGCTATTATGGGAAGTTCGGGACGTTCTACTGGACCCCATGTGCACTACGAAGTGCTAAAATCGGGACGACAAGTCGATCCTAAACGCTATGTTTATCGCTAAAATGCTTTAAATTTCAAATAGATTCACAATAACTTTTGGTCATAAAATGTTAACTAATATAATTACAAAAATAGTCGGTAGCCGCAATGACCGCATTTTAAAAAAATTGCACAAAGTTGTAAAACAAGTTAATCAATTAGAAGCAGATTTTGAAGTATTATCAGATGCAGAACTAAAAGCTAAAACAGTTGATTTTCAACAACGTTTCGCTGCTGGTGAATCACTTGATAGTCTTTTAGCGGAAGCATTTGCGGTTGTACGTGAAGGCTCTAAGCGTGTGTTTGGCATGCGTCACTTCGATGTACAGCTATTAGGTGGCATGGTATTAAACAATAATCAAATCGCCGAAATGCGTACTGGTGAAGGTAAAACTCTAACGGCAACATTACCTGCTTATTTAAATGCCTTAACAGGTAAAGGCGTGCATATTATTACCGTGAATGATTACCTTGCTGCACGTGATGCGGAATGGAATCGTGAACTATTTGAATTTTTAGGACTTACAGTTGGCTTGAACGTGTCTGGCATGGATAACATGGCAAAACGTGAAGCTTATGCTGCGGATGTTACCTACGGCACCAATAATGAATTTGGTTTTGATTATCTGCGTGACAACATGGCGTTCGAACCGCAACAACGTGTTATGCGTCCGTTATACTATGCGGTAATTGATGAAGTTGATTCAATCTTAATTGATGAAGCGCGTACACCGTTGATCATTTCTGGCCCAGCGGATAATAGCTCAGATTTATATACCAATATCAATACCATCATTCCTTTGCTAGAACAGCAAGAGCAAGAAGATACTGAAGAATATACTGGTGTTGGTCACTACACGGTTGATGAAAAGAACAAACAAGTATTGTTGACTGAGAACGGTCAAATTAAAGTCGAAGAAATGCTCAAAGAACGTGGTTTATTAAGCGCTGATGATTCTTTATTCTCTGCTGCGAATATTTCATTACTGCATCACATCAATGCAGCATTACGTGCCCATACGTTATTTGAAAAAGACGTAGACTATATTGTTAGTGATGACGGTGAAATTGTGATTGTCGACGAACATACTGGTCGTACTATGCCGGGTCGTCGTTGGTCTGAAGGTCTGCATCAAGCGGTAGAAGCCCGTGAAGGTGTGAAGATCCAAAATGAAAACCAAACATTAGCATCGATTACCTTCCAGAATTATTTCCGTATGTACGACAAACTGTCTGGTATGACAGGTACTGCTGATACCGAAGCATTTGAATTCCAATCTATTTATAGCCTGGAAACAGTGGTATTACCGACTAACAAGCCAATGACGCGTAAAGACTTCGGCGATCTGGTTTACCTGACTGCAGCTGAAAAGCATGTTGCGATCATCGAAGATATTAAAGATTGTGTGAAGAGACAACAACCAGTATTGGTTGGTACAGTATCAATTGAAAGCTCAGAACTACTTTCTAATTTACTGAAAAAAGACAAGATTAAGCATAACGTATTGAATGCTAAGTTCCATGAACGTGAAGCTGAGATCGTTTCTGATGCAGGTCGTTCTGGCGCGGTGACAATTGCAACCAACATGGCCGGTCGTGGTACCGATATCGTGTTAGGTGGTAACTGGCAGACTGATGTGGATAAGCTGAAAAATCCAACTGAAGCACAAATTGCGCACATTAAAGCGGAATGGCAAGTGCGTCACGAAGCTGTGCTAGCGGCAGGTGGTTTGCATATTATCGGTACTGAACGTCACGAATCTCGTCGTATTGATAACCAATTACGTGGTCGTTCTGGTCGTCAGGGTGATGCTGGTTCAACACGTTTCTATCTTTCTATGGCCGATCCGCTTATGCGTATTTTCACATCAGACCGTATTACCGGCATGATGAAGAAACTGGGTATGGAAGAAGGTGAAGCGATTGAGCATAAGTGGGTAACACGCGCGATCGAAAATGCCCAACGTAAAGTTGAAGGTCGTAACTTTGATATTCGTAAATCGTTACTTGAATTCGATGACGTTGCCAATGACCAACGTAAAGTGGTTTATGAGCAACGTAATGAACTTATGGAAGCGGAAGATATCAGTGACACTATGGTTGCGATCCGTGAAGACGTGATCAATGCGGTAATGGATGCTTACATCCCACCACAATCATTACATGAAATGTGGGATATCACCGGTCTAGAGCAACGTTTACGTGCTGACTTCATGCTCGAACTACCAATTCAGCAATGGATCGATGAAGATAGTAAGTTATACGAAGAAAAGATCCGTGAACGTATCATGACTGGTGCTAATGAAGCCTATACAGCCAAAGAAGATGCCGTCGGTGCTCAAGTTATTCGTCAGTTTGAAAAAGCAGTAATGTTACAAACACTGGATGGTTTATGGAAAGAGCATTTAGCTGCCATGGATCATTTACGCCAAGGTATTCATTTACGTGGTTACGCACAGAAAAACCCGAAACAAGAATACAAGCGTGAGTCGTTTGAACTGTTTACTGAAATGTTAGAAAACTTGAAATCAGATGTGGTTGGGGTGATTTGTAAAGTCCAAGTGCAAGCACCAGAAGACGTCGAAGCCGTTGAAGCACATCGTCGTCGTGGTGAATCATTACCACAAAACATGAATCATGCTCCGGCTGAAAATCAACTTGCTGATGAATCTGCAGCAACTGAAGCGGAAACATTTGTGCGTCAAGGTCAGAAAGTCGGTCGTAACGATCCGTGTCCTTGTGGTTCAGGTGCTAAATTTAAACAGTGCCATGGTAAATTAAGCTAATAGAACTAAGCCATAACTATTGTCACGATTGGTGATAGTTAATAGGCGTTATAGTTAACTGTTAAAAGCGTTAAAACAGCAATGTTTTAGCGCTTTTTGTTAACGGTCATTTTATCCTACAACTTAACAAGAGTACTCCTCATGAAAGTCGTCCATGTCGCTGCCGGTATTATCATCCGTGAGCAACAAGTCTTTATCAGTAAGCGTAGCTCAGAGCAGCACCAAGGTAATCAGTGGGAGTTTCCAGGTGGTAAGGTAGAGTCTGGAGAATCTGTGCTTGAGGCGTTAACCAGAGAGCTCAAAGAGGAAGTTGATCTTGATGTCGTTAATGCGCAGGCATTTCACCAGCTAGAATTTGATTATGGTGATAAGGTCGTGCTATTGGATTTCTATCTAGTCGATAAATTTGCAGGTGTTGGTAAAGGTCTTGAAGGGCAGCAAACTGCGTGGGTAAATATTAGCGCACTAGCGGATTATAAATTCCCCGCAGCGAATCAAGTGATTGTCGAGATGTTAATGACTCAGTTTGCCTGAGCCACTCATTAGCATAAATCCAGTTAGTCGCTCTAATCGAATTCGTAACCTTTAGGCTGTAATTCTTGTGGAGATACATCTTCACCTGGAATGGAACGCTCTTCACTTGCCCATTCGCCAAGATCAATTAGTTTGCAACGGTCACTGCAAAACGGGCGAAATTCATTAGTGGTAACCCATTCAACGGATTTCTTACAGGTTGGGCAATTTACTTGCATGATGACTTCCTAAATAAACAATGCTTGAAAGTGGCTAGTCTGCCATGGCTGTAGCCGCTAATTCAAGAAATTTCTGATGTAAAACTGCAGTATCCTTGACTAGCTGCTGGCGATCGTTATTCACCACTACGGAGTCCGCTGCTGCAAGGCGTTGTTGGCGTGAGGCTTGTGACTCTAGTATCGCCTTAACCTGTTGCTCGGATACATTATCTCGCGCCATCGTACGCTGTATTTGTAGTTGTTCGTCGACATCAACAACCAGTACATGATTGCATAACGTGGTGAGCTTATTTTCAACTAACAGTGGCACAACTAACAAGGTATAGGGTGAATCACTGGCGGCTAATTGCGCTAATAATTCAGTCCGGATCAGTGGGTGTAATAAATCATTTAACCACTGCTTGTTGGCATTATCGGAAAATATTTTTTCTCTTAATAAACCACGATTTAAACTACCGTCATCAAGCAAAATGTGCTCGCCAAAATGGGCGCTAATTTGCGCTAATCCTTGACTACCGATAGCCACAACTTGTCTGGCGACAATGTCAGCATCGACTAAATTAATGCCTTCGCTAGCGATAAGATCGGCAACGGTAGTTTTACCTGATGCGATACCACCGGTTAATCCGACAACATACATAGTGGCCTGCCTTTAATAAATAAAGTTAACTAAATAGAAATCAACTATTTGATCGCCCCAGATAAGGTATAACCAACCTGCAATTGCCAAGTAAGGACCAAACGGGATAGGATTGCCTCGGGTATGCTGCTTTAATGCTATTTGAGTAATACCAATAATGGCGCCGGCAAAAGAAGATAACAGCACGATGGCTAAAATTGATTGCCAGCCGAACCAAGCACCAAACGCAGCTAATAATTTGAAATCACCATAACCCATGCCTTCCTTACCGGTTAATAATTTAAAGCCCCAATACACAGACCATAGCGATAGATAACCAACAATCGCTCCTATGATAGCATCGGACGGGGTTACCCAAGCGTAATTGACGTTTAGTAGTAAGCCTAGCCATATCAGTGGTAAGGTCATTTGGTCAGGCAATAACATTTTATCTATATCGATAAAGGTCAGTGCAACTAAGCTCCAAGTTAAGATCAAGGCGCCCGCTAATTGGATACCGTAAGGGATATACAAAGCGACTACGAGTGATAATAAACCGGTTAATAATTCAATGCTTGGATAGCGAGCTGAAATTGGATTGGCACAACTGCTGCATTTACCTCTGAGTATCAACCAGCTAAGCACGGGAATATTTTCTAATGCGGTAATCTGATGACCACACTTAGGGCAAGCAGATCGGGGTAACAATAAGTTAAATTTAGCGGGTTCAGATACTGCTGTAGATTTGTCTTCAGCGGTGTTGCATTCATCACTAAAATAAACCGTGCACTCTTGTTTCCACTCACTTTCCATCATTATGGGTAAACGGTAAATTACCACGTTTAAGAAACTACCGACTAACAAACCGAGCAAGGTAACGGATAACCATAATAGCCAAGGAGAAAGTTGAAAAAGAAGCGCTAAGTCTTGCATGTAAATTACCTGTATCGGATCAAGTTGATAGATAAATGTTCACTGAAATACGATGATAGCAAACCCATTCCATAAAAGCTGTTAAAGCTTAACGAATAACATCTTAATTACATTTAGCGTATTTATTACATGATGCTACCCATTTTAAAGATAGGTAAATACATCGCAATCACCAGACCGCCAATCACCACACCCAATACCACCATGATCATCGGCTCGATTAAACTGGTTAAACCATCCACTGCATCATCAACTTCTTGCTCATAAATGTGTGCGACTTTCGCTAACATATCATCAAGTGAACCAGACTCTTCACCGATCATTACCATTTGCGTAACCATGTCAGGAAATAAGTTGGTCGAGCGCATGGCTATGTGCATTTGTAATCCGGCGATCACTTCATTACGCATTGTCATTACCGCATTTTTATAAACAATATTGCCCGATGCGCCTGCGGCAGAGGTTAGCGAGTCTACCAGCGGAATACCGGCTGCAAATGTGGTTGATAGGGTTCTGGCGAACCGTGCCATCGCGCCTTTGTGCATAATTGGCCCAATTGCTGGGATCTTGAGGATAGTGCGTTCGGTGATATGTTTAACTTTAATCGAACGTTTATTCGCTCTAAGGTAAATAACCGGTATGCCAAATAATACCCCGACCACCAAATACCAAAATTGGCTAACAAAGTCAGAAATAGAGAGTACGACTAAGGTGAAAGGTGGTAATTCGGCACCAAAACTAGCGAAGATATCTTTGAATTGCGGAATGACATACAGCAGTAAAATAAGCGTGACGACAACCGCAACCGCGACGACCATTGCTGGATAGAGCATGGCTTTCTTGATCTTGGATTTCAGTGCTTCGGCTTTTTCTTTATAGGTGGCGATACGATCATAAATAGTATCCAATGAACCCGATTGTTCACCTGCACTGATCAAATCACAATATAAATCATCAAAATAAAGCGGATGTTTGCGTAAGGTATCAGAAAGTGATGTACCAGTAGAGACTTCTGCAGCCACTTCACCGATTAATGCGCGCATGGCGGGATTGTCATTACTGCGAGCAATAATTTCTAGACTTTGAACTAAGGGCACTCCGGCATTAAGCATGGTGGAAATTTGCCTTGAAATGATGGCAATATCCATCGCTGTAATTTTCTTGCTAGCGACAGAGAATAAACCGGTTGATTTACGCTTGGCTTTTAACACATTGATACCCTGGCGGCGTAACTCTACTTTTAGGTTACTGATGCTTTCTGCTTGAATTTCACCACTGATTTTTTTACCTTTACGATTAACGCCTTGCCAGTTATATGGATAGCGTTTTTTGACTGCCGATGGTTTGCGATTACTGGTTTTTTTGGTTAGTGCGACCATGATGCTATCCTTAGCGAATGGTGGACGACAAGCTCCTTGTTAAACACAAGACTGCTTTAGTTGTTAGTTGTTAAAAGCTAAATATTTTAATGGCTGGTGATACGTTCAACTTCAAGCAAGCTAGTAACACCATCGAGAACTTTTTGTAATGCGGATTGGCGTAAGGTATCCATACCTTCCAGCTGGGCTTGGCTAGCGAGTTCCAGAGAGTTACTACCAGTTAAGATCATTCTAGCGATTTTGTCTGACATTGGCATGACTTCATAGATCCCCATGCGACCTTTATAACCTTTAGTGCATTGCTTACAGCCGATGGCCTTAAACGGGGTGATGCCATGCGCAATTTGTTGCTGACTAAAGCCAAGTTTAGCTAATTCAATTGCGGGAATATCTTCAGGTTGCTTGCATTCACGACAAAGTCGACGACCAAGACGTTGAGCGATGATTAAACTCACGGATGAACCAATATTGTAAGCGGGTACGCCCATGTTAGATAACCGAGTCAGTGTTTCTGTGGCTGAGTTGGTATGCAATGTCGATAATACTAAGTGACCGGTTTGCGCGGCTTTGATAGCAATCTCTGCGGTTTCTATATCACGGATTTCACCGACCATCACCACATCAGGATCTTGACGTAAAAACGATCGTAATGCCGTGGGGAAAGTTAACCCAGCTTTAAGGTTGATCTGTACTTGATTGATCCCCGAGAGGTTTATTTCGATAGGATCCTCGGCTGTGGATATGTTGCGTTCGACGGTATTGAGGATATTAAGTCCACTGTACAGGGAAACGGTTTTACCACTACCTGTGGGTCCGGTGATCAAGATCATGCCTTGTGGTTTCTGTAATGCGGTGAGGTAAAGGGCTTTTTGTTTGTCGTCATAACCGAGAATGTCGATATTGAGACTGGCTTGATTTGAGTCGAGGATCCGCATCACCACTTTTTCACCCCACATGGTGGGTAGGGTACTGACACGCAGATCAATGGATTTATTCTTCGATAGTTTTAACTTGATCCGGCCATCTTGTGGCATGCGGCGCTCGGCAATATCTAATTTTGCCATGACTTTCAAACGCGCAGAAAAACGCATGGCTAAATTCACTGGCGGCGCTACCATTTCATGCAAGATACCGTCGATACGAAAACGTACCCGATATTTAAATTCATAGGGTTCGAAGTGAATATCAGACGCGCCTTTTTTGATCGCATCCAATAGGATCTTATTGACGAATTTAACAATCGGGGCGTCGTCACTACTGTCTTTATTTTCTTGATCTAAGCGTGACTCGCTATTATCAACTTCCAAGTCATCGATATCGGTATCGTTAAGATCGCCAAGCGCATCAATGTCATTTTCTAATACCGTTTCTAAGGCTTTTTGTAATTGCAGTTCATCAACCAATAATACTTCGGTATGTAAACTAAAGCTAAAGGCAAACTCTTCTAATGCGCTAACATTAGTGGGGTCTGACATCGCCAAGTATAAGGTTTGCCCCTGCACATAAATAGGCAGGGCATGGTGTTTTTCGATGAGTTTTTCATTGAGCAGGTTTGTGGGGATCTCTTCGAGTTTAAAGGTATCTAAATCCAGTAAGGGAACACCGTATTCACGCTCGAGTAATTTAGCCAATACCTGACTGTCGATGATATTACTGTCGACGAGCAGGGTTGTGAAGGCTTTACCTTCCAATTTAGCGCTTTGCAGCAGTGAGGAGATCTCTTCTACCGCGAGGTAGGCATGTGCGACGAGGCTGTGAGCCAGGCCGCTAGCGTTATGCTTGTGTTGCATTAGGGGTTAGCAGAACCCTTTAGTATCACATGTACCGCCTTGAGCCCAAGTTACTCGACCGCCTGAGTCAAGTGTAGCGGTTAAAGTATAACTCACGCTATCGGTATCTGTAGCAGTGATAGTCGCCCCACTTACTACCGACCATGCTGTACTTTGTACCTTACCTACTGTTCCGGTGCTATTAGCTGGAATACCTTTTTTACCAGCTTCACCACAATCGTCAGCAGCTATAGAAAAACCATTTGATGCATTCAGCCCTTCAAGTTGTGCACATAATTCGACAGCTGTTTTAATTGGTCCTGTTGCCGCAATTACCTCTGAGAACTCAGCTCGTTTTGTATAATTTTGATAAGCTGGTAAACCCACACCCGCCAAAATAGCCACAATAGCGACTACGATCATTAATTCTATTAACGTAAAACCTTGTTGTTGTGCTTTCTGTTGTACTCTCATTTTTTATATCCTTATAAAAATTACCAAATAGTCCTTTACTCATCACAAGCCATCAAATGGTATGAGACATCTGATGAGTTGGATTCATTTAAACGTTTATTTAACATTTTGTACACATAAGTTTGACGATTTAAATCAAGTTATAGGACAATGTGTCACTATAATCGCTTGATTTATTGACATAAAATTTTATTGTACTAAGGGTTTTGAAGTCTAAATACGCTGATTAGCAGACTATGTCTAGATGAATGACTGAATAGCGGGTAGGAGATAGATATTAATATTATTTGCAGTTTATGAGGGAGGATATTTACTTTAAATGTAAAAGCACTACCGTATAAATGGCAGTGCTCCATATTTTAACTAAAGCGTGTCGACTACTTAATAAAGCGCATCGACAGGTCAGTTGCTTGTACGTGTTTTGTTAACGCACCAACCGAGATAAAATCAACACCAGTTGCTGCAAAGCTCGCTAATGTATCAATCGTCACGTTACCTGATACTTCTAATTTTGCTTTACCTTGGTTCAATTCAACCGCAGCGCGCATCATTGGAATATCAAAGTTATCGATCATGACAATATCGGCGCCAGCATCTAATGCTTGTTGCAGCTCTGCTAAGCTTTCCGTTTCAACTTCAACAGGCTTGCCTGGTTGTAGCTCTTTGGCTTTAGCGATGGCGTTTTCGATGCCGCCACAAGCCATGATGTGGTTTTCTTTAATTAGGTAAGCATCGAACAAGCCGATACGGTGGTTTTTACCGCCACCACAAGTTACTGCATATTTTTGTGCGAAGCGTAGGCCTGGGATTGTCTTACGGGTATCGAGTAACTGACATTTTGTACCAGCAAGTTCATCAACATATTGTTTCGTTAAGGTGGCAACACCTGATAATGTTTGTACAAAGTTTAATGCGTTACGTTCGCCAGTTAATAACGTACGTGCTGGACCTTCCAACGTGAATAGTGTTTGATCGGCAGCGACTAAATCACCGTCTGCAACAAACCAAGTCACCGTTACCGTATCACCTAGCTGGTGGAATACTTCATCAACCCAGGCTTTACCACAAAATACCGCTTGTTCACGACTGATCACTTTGGCTTTAGCTTGCGTCTCTGCTGCGATTAAGTTTGCCGTGATATCACCTTCTGCCACACCTTGACCACCAAGGTCTTCAGCTAATGCAGTACTTACTGCGCGGCGTATTTCTTGTTGTAACATAATAATTCCTAGGTCGATTAAAAACTAATATTCACTTAACGTGAGGGTTTTGCCTTGCTGGACTAATTTAACTTGTTTCAATGCATTCATACCGAGCAGAATAGTATCACCTTGCATATAGGGATTAATATTCGCACTGAGATCGTAAAGTGTTAATTCACCAACCGATAAACTATCTAGATGTGTTGAGAATACTTCAATGACACCATTAGCGGTATTGACTGACTGACTATAACCAGCATCTAAGCCGATCTGTTCGGCAACCTTTGCTGGTATCGAAACCTGCGTGGCGCCCGTATCGAGTAAAAATTTTACCTGATAACCATTTATATAACCATTAGTAACATAGTGTCCGGCACGATTTTGTTGCAGCATCACGACTGCATTGCCATTTTGTTGGTAACTTTCTGGGTCACTATTGGGATTTTGTTGGTTCGATAAATAACTATTGAAGAATAGCGTCATCACTATCAACCCGCTTATCCAGGCGATATAGGTCATGGCTTTGGCTATTTTTTGATTTCCATCCATTCTCTTTCTCCATTCTAAACAGGTTACTTTATTGGCTTCGCATTTTACTGACTCAGCGCTGTATTTTACCGACGTAGCTATGTTATTGCTAATGATATCATTGTAAAGTGAAGCCATTGTAAGTAGTAGTCTTGAATAGCATTAAATTCGATTATAGTCAGAAGGTATGAATACAGTGGCAGATAAGCAAGTAACCTCAGGTATATTGGTAAGTGCAGATTTTTTACCATCACCACATTTTGATGAGCGTCCTGCAGATATTGATATCGACTTATTAGTGATTCATTGTATCAGTTTACCACCTGAGCAATATGGCGCGGACTATGTTGAAGACTTTTTTCTCGGCAAACTCGATTGCAGTGTGCATCCTTATTTTCAGAAGTTAATCTCGGCAAGAGTATCTGCGCATTTATACATTAGGCGTGATGGCCGCTTGATCCAATTTGTGCCTTTGGCTAAGCGCGCTTGGCATGCCGGACTCTCTGAGTTTGCTGGTAAAAGCAGATGTAATGACTTTTCTATTGGTATTGAGCTGGAAGGGGATGTTAACCACCCTTATACTTTGGCACAATATCAATGCCTCACGGCAGTGACGCAAGAAATACAAACCCGCTATCCATTAATAACCCAAGCACGTATTACTGGTCATAGTGATATTGCCCCTGTACGCAAAGATGATCCCGGTCCGCATTTTGACTGGACACATTATTTTGCATGCTTAGATTCGAAGGACCATTAATATGGCATTAATATCTCTGCTGCTGGCATTGCTGATAGAACGCGTTGTTCGCCTCAGTGGCAAATTACAATTGGATAATGTACTACAACGTTATCTCTATCCCTTGCTACCTTCATTTATTAATGGTGGTGTATTTGGCACCTTGATGATTATCGCGTTACCGACCGCATTAATGTATAGCTTATTAACGTCGATTGCGGGTTTATATTATGGCGTGTTGACGGTTGTGGCTTGGTTGCTGCTGTTACTAATGAGCTTTGGTGGCAGTGACTATCGTCGTGATTATCGTCAATATCTCAAAGCATTAAGTCGTAATGATCTCGAAGCCAAAGGCATCTATGCAGAGTGTTTGGATGTAAACAGTGAACGTTTTTGTGCGACGTTACTGACTCAAGCTGTCGCCCAGCAGTTAGTTTGGCTTAACTACCGTTTTTATTTTGCGGTGATTTTTTATTTTGTGGTTGCAGGGCCTATCGGTTTAACCTTGTATGTGGTGGCGCGTAGTTACCATAAATATGTGATGCAGCATCATAGTCAGCTACTTAATCGCAGTGGTATTCATCGTATCATGCGTATTATTGATTGGTTACCGGCGCGTTTAACGATGGTGGGTTATGCGCTGGTGGCTGAAGAGCAAGCGGCGTTACCCCAAAGTTTACGCAGTTGGCGTGACGTATCGACCTCTGAATTTGATTTATTAGGCAAGGTGGTTTATCTCGCCAGTAAAGCTAACGTGGAAACCGATAAGTGTTATGACTATACCTGCTACTTAGTACAACTCGCCAAACGTAATATTATCTTCTTTGTCACCGTCATTTCCCTTCTTACCATTAACGGTACTATTCTTTAATTATTCTTTAATTATTCCTTAGCTATGATTTAGTGATTACTGAATTATAGTTAAGCATGATTAAATTTCTGTTTTTTGACAAAGCATAGGGCGTAATGTCCTATGCTTTGTTGTGCTTAAATTTCGCATTAAGTGGTAAGACCAATATGACCAAGTTATCACTTTGGGGGTAGTTTGTTGCATGTTTATTCTAGGGGTATAGTCATTTAAACTGGGTATCACAGGAATAACCCTATGTATATTCTTAGTTTATCCCATTATTTAGGCTGTTTAATACTGGCCATTTTGATTTAAACACTATAAATACGAACAAAAATGTCTATTTTTAATGACAATTGAACGTGTTTTTGGTAAATTGTCATGACTTAATATTAAATTGGTCTTACCAATTTACCACTGGTCATTTTGAGGTTCACATGGTCTATCGAAAAATTCAGCAGCCGAAGTTGTCCGATGCGATTGCAGAGCAACTAGAGCAAATGATTTTGGAAGGTAGTTTAGAATCCGGCCAGCGCTTATCTTCCGAGCGTGATTTAGCCCTACAGCTTGAGGTGTCTCGCCCCACTGTACGCGATGCAATTTTACGTTTGGAAAGCAAAGGTTTATTGGAACGTCGTCAAGGACGTGGTACATGGGTGAAGAAGGTCATGGACCAAACACTGATGGATCCACTGTTTCAGCTATTGACGACACACCCAGAAGCGCAATTAGATTTATTGGAATTTCGTCATGCATTGGAAGGCATTTCAGCTTATTACGCCGCATTGCGTGGTACTGAAACTGACTTTCAGCAATTACGGGTTGCGCTCGATGCTGTCACAGCGTCTGAATTAGCCCAAGATCCAACGCAACAAGCAAAAGCAGTCAGTGCGTTTAATATCGCGGTTACTGCTGCATCACATAATATTGTGTTGTTACATCTTTTACGTGGTTTAAATCCGTTGTTAGAAGATAATATTTGCCAAAATTTTAGGTTGTTGGAAAAGCGTCAAGGTGTGGTTGAACAAATTAGCCAACACCGTGGTGATATGCTTAACGCAATTCTTAACCGACAACCAGAAACAGCCAGAGAAGCATGTCATGCCCATCTGGCTTATATCGAGCAAGCATTGCTCGATATTGGGCGTGAAGATAGCCGCATAAATCGTGCGTCACGCCGTATAAAACAAGCTAAATAGTGTTACTAATGAATATTCTTAAACATACCTATGCTTAAGAATATTTCTTTAACGTTGTAGAGATCTAATTAGTAAGGAATCTCATATGTCCGACATCTTAAAGCATGATGTAGACCCAATCGAAACTACCGAATGGCTAGAATCAATCGAATCAGTAATTCGTGAAGAAGGTCTTGAACGTGCGCAGTATTTATTAGAAAAAGTAATTGCAAAAGCACATCAAGACGGCGTTGCCCTAGGTAAAGGCGGCATCACTACGGATTATATCAATACTATCCGTACTGAAGACCAACCTGCATACCCAGGTGACGAAAAACTAGAACGTCGTATTCGTTCGATTATCCGCTGGAATGCTTTAATGATCGTACTACGTGCATCTAAGAAAGACTTAGAGTTAGGTGGCCACATGGCATCTTTCCAGTCTTCTGCTGCACTTTACGATGTATGTTTCAACCACTTTTTCCGTGCTCCAACGGAAAAAGACGGTGGCGATTTAGTTTATTACCAAGGTCATATTTCTCCTGGTATTTACGCTCGTTCATTTGTTGAAGGTCGTTTAACTGAAGATCAACTAAACAACTTCCGTCAAGAAGTTGATGGTAAAGGTATCCCGTCATACCCACATCCTAAGTTGATGCCTGAATACTGGCAGTTCCCTACAGTATCTATGGGTCTTGGTCCATTCTCAGCTATCTATCAAGCACGTTTCTTGAAATACCTAGATGGCCGTGGTCTAAAACAGACTGAAGATCAAACTGTATACGCTTTCCTAGGTGATGGCGAAATGGATGAACCTGAATCACGTGGCGCATTATCATTTGCTGCTCGTGAAGGTTTAGATAACTTAGTATTTGTTGTTAACTGTAACTTACAACGTCTTGACGGTCCTGTAATGGGTAACGGCAAGATCATTCAAGAACTAGAAAGCTTATTTAAAGGCGCTGGCTGGAATGTGATTAAAGTTGTATGGGGCGAAGAGTGGGATGAGCTACTAGCTAAAGACACTTCTGGTCGTTTACTACAGTTAATGAATGAAACTGTTGATGGTGATTATCAAACGCTGAAAGCTAAAGGCGGCGCTTACGTACGTGAGCACTTCTTTAACCGTTACCCAGAAACTGCTGAATTAGTTAAAGATATGACTGACCAGCAAATTTGGGAACTGAAACGTGGTGGTCATTCTACTAGTAAACTATACGCTGCTTATGCAAAAGCAAAAGCAACTGTAGGTTTACCAACTGTAATCCTAGCTAAAACTGTTAAAGGTTACGGCATGGGTGAAGCAGCTGAAGGTAAAAATATCGCGCACGGCGTGAAAAAAATGAAATCGGATACGCTTATGCAGTTCCGTGATCGTTTCGATATCCCTGTATCTGATGATCAATTATTAGAATTACCGTATGTAACACTTGAAGAAGGTTCGCCTGAACACGAGTACATGCATGCACGTCGTAAAGAGTTAAACGGCTACTTACCACAGCGTAAAACTGAGTTCTCTGGCAAATTGGATATTCCAACTGTTGAAGATTTCAGCGTGCTACTTGGTGAGCAAAAACGTGAAATATCTACAACGATGGCTTATGTTCGTGCCCTAAATGTGCTGCTTAAGCATAAAGGTATTGGCAAAAACATCGTACCAATTATCGCCGATGAAGCGCGTACATTTGGTATGGAAGGTTTATTCCGTCAAGTTGGTATTTACAACCCTAAAGGTCAAACTTATACCCCGCAAGATCGCGAAATCGTTTCTTACTATAAAGAAGAGACTAGCGGTCAAGTATTGCAAGAAGGTATTAACGAATTAGGTGCAATGTCTTCTTGGGTTGCAGCGGCTACATCATACAGTACTAATGACGTACCTATGATCCCACTGTACATCTACTATTCAATGTTTGGTTTCCAACGTATTGGTGACTCTGCATGGATGGCTGGCGATCAAATGGCACGTGGCTTCCTATTAGGCGCTACAGCTGGTCGTACAACGCTAAACGGTGAAGGTCTACAACACGAAGATGGTCACAGCTTAGTTCAAGCAGGTCTAATTCCTAACTGTGTGTCTTATGACCCAACTTTCGCTTATGAAGTTGCTGTTGTATTACAAGACGGTTTACGTCGTATGTATGGCGAACAAGAGAACGTTTTCTATTACATCACATTGATGAATGAAAACTATGCTCACCATGCAATGCCTGAAGGTGCTGAAGCTGGCATCCGTAAAGGTATGTATAAGTTAGAAACTTATACTGGCGAAAAAGCAAAAGTACAATTATTAAGTTCAGGTACTATCATGATGCAAGTTCGCGAAGCGGCTCGTATCCTAAGTGAAGACTATGGTATTGGTTCTGACGTATTCTCGGTAACTTCATTCAATGAAATTGCACGTGATGGTCAAGACGTTGAACGTTACAACATGTTACACCCTGAAGCAGAGCAAAAAGTACCGTACATCACTACACTAATGAGTGATGCACCTGCGATTGCCGCGACAGATTATATCAAAAACTATGCTGAACAAGCGCGTGCATACGTGCCGACTTCATACAAAGTACTTGGTACTGACGGTTTTGGTCGTTCAGACAGCCGTGCAAATTTACGTCGTCATTTCGAAGTTAACGCGCAATACGTAGTTGTTGCTGCATTATCTGAATTAGTTAAGAAAGGCGAGCTTGATAATAAAGTTGTTGTTGATGCAATTGCAAAATTCGATATCGACGCTGACAAAATAAACCCTCTATACGCATAAGGTATAAAAAATGAGTATTGAAATTTTCGTTCCAGACATTGGTGATGATGAAGTAGAAGTAACTGAGATTTCCGTTCAAATCGGCGATACAGTTGCAGAAGAAGATACTTTGCTTGCTGTTGAGGGTGACAAAGCGTCTATGGAAGTTCCTGCGCCACAAGCTGGTGTAGTACAAGAAATTCGTGTAAATGTTGGCGATACTGTTAAAACAGGTTCATTAGTATTTATCTTTGCTGATGCAGCAAGCGCAGCAGCGCCTGTTGTAGCTGAAGTTGCTGTTGCTCCTGTAGCTGAAGCAGCTCCTGTTGCAGCGGCAGCGGTTCAAGTATTAGAAGTTAACATTCCTGACATCGGCGACGATGAAGTGGAAGTAACTGAAATTTCAGTTAAAGTCGGCGACACAGTAGCTGAAGAAGATACGTTAATGGCTGTTGAAGGCGATAAAGCTTCAATGGAAGTACCTGCACCATTCGCTGGTGTTGTGAAAGAAATTAAAGCAGCTGTTGGCGATAAAGTAACAACTGGTTCTTTCATCATGACGTTTGAAGTTGCTGGCGCGGCACCTGTTGCTGCTCCTGTTGTAGCTGAAGCCGCTGCACCTGCTGCAAAAGTTGAAGCACCGAAAGCTGCAGCTCCTGTTGCATCAAAAACTGCACCTGAAGCTACTGGTTTCGTTGAAAACGACGCTTATCATCATGCATCACCAGTAGTTCGTCGTCTAGCACGCGAATTCGGTGTTAACTTAGATAAAGTTGGCTCAACGGGTCGTAAAGGTCGCATTGCAAAAGAAGACGTACAAACTTACGTTAAAAATGCAGTTAAACGTTTAGAATCTGGCGCTACTGGCGGCAACGGTTCTGGTATGGACGTACTAGCATGGCCGAAAGTTGATTTCGCTAAATTTGGTGAAATCGAAGTAGTTAAGATGACGCGTATCCAGAAGATTTCTGGTCCGAACCTGCACCGTAACTGGGTTAAAATCCCACACGTTACACAGTTCGACGAAGCTGACATCACTGAACTAGAAGCGTTCCGTAAAGTTGAGAACAACAAACTTGTTAAGCAAGATAAAGGCTTCAAGATTTCTCCACTTATCTTCATCGTTAAAGCTGTAGCTAAAGCGTTAGCTGATTATCCGAAGTTCAATACTTCAATCGGCGCAGATGGCGAAACGATCATTCAGAAGAAATACATCAACGTTGGTGTTGCTGTTGATACGCCAAACGGTCTAGTTGTTCCGGTTATCCGTAACGTTGACCAGAAAGGTATTTACGAGCTTTGCCAAGATCTTGCTGTTATCTCTAAGAAAGCACGTTCTGGTAAACTGACTTCTTCTGACATGCAAGGCGGTTGTTTCACAATTTCTAGCCTTGGCGGTATCGGTGGTACACAATTTACACCAATCGTTAATGCACCAGAAGTTGCAATTTTAGGCGTATCACGCTCTGAAATTAAACCTAAGTGGGATGGCAAAGACTTTGCTCCTCGTCTTATGTTACCAATGGCACTTTCATATGATCACCGTGTGATCGATGGCGCTGATGGTGCTCGTTTTGTTACAGCATTAAACGGATATCTTTCAGATCTTCGTCAACTAGTACTTTAATTTTAATTAAGTAATAGTTTTAGTATTTAATTGAGTAGAGTTATCGCATTTTTGCAATGTTTTAACTCTTTTTACTTCTCATTTATTTAACATATATGTAAAATTATCTGGATTCGAACATCATTACTCAGAAGCTTTAAATTGTGCCTCTGAGTGAGGTAACCGCCATTCCAGATAATTAAATGACAACGAGGTCATAATGAGTAATGAAGTTAAAGCTCAGGTAGTAGTACTAGGTGCTGGTCCTGCAGGTTATTCTGCTGCATTCCGTGCGGCAGATCTAGGTTTAGAAACTGTAATCATCGAACGTTACAACACCCTAGGTGGTGTTTGTCTTAACGTTGGTTGTATCCCTTCAAAAGCTTTACTACACGTAGCTAAAGTAATTGAAGAAGCAAAATCATTAGCAGATCACGGTATCGTGTTCGGCGCACCACAAACTGACATCACTAAAATCCGTTCATGGAAAGAAAAAGTTGTTGGTCAATTAACTGGTGGTCTTGGCGGTATGGCTAAGATGCGTAAAGTTAAAGTGGTTGAAGGTTTAGCGCAATTTACTGGTGCTAACACTATCGAAGCAACAGACCGTGACGGTAACGTTACAACTGTTACCTTTGATAATGCAATCATTGCAGCGGGTTCACGCCCAGTTAAACTACCATTTATTCCACATGAAGATCCACGCGTTTGGGATTCAACAGATGCGTTAGCATTGACTGAAGTTCCAGGTAAACTATTGGTTCTTGGTGGTGGTATTATCGGTCTAGAAATGGGTACTGTGTACTCGGCACTAGGTTCTGATATTGACGTTGTTGAGTTTGCAGATCAATTAGTACCTGCAGCGGATAAAGACATCGTTAAAATTTATGCTAAAGCAGTTAAAAACAAATTTAACGTTATGTTAAGCACGAAAGTAACGGGCGTTGAAGCAAAAGAAGACGGTCTATATGTTACGTTTGAAGGCAAAAAAGCGCCTGCTGAACCAGTACGTTATGACGCTGTGCTTGTTGCTGTTGGTCGTGTACCAAACGGTCTTGGCTTAAATGCTGAGAAAGCGGGTATTAATGTAACTGAACGTGGCTTTATCGAAACAGATAAAACCATGAGCACGAACGTTCCACACATCTATGCAATCGGCGATATCGTTGGTCAACCTATGTTGGCGCATAAAGGTGTGCATGAAGGTCACGTTGCTGCAGAAAACATTGCTGGCAAGAAACACTTCTTCGATCCTAAAGTTATTCCATCAATTGCTTACACTGAGCCAGAAATGGCGTGGGCAGGTCTAACTGAGAAAGAAGCGAAAGAGCAAGGCGTGAATTACGAAGCTGCTGTATTCCCTTGGGCTGCATCAGGTCGTGCGATCGCTTCTGACGCATCTAACGGTATGACTAAGTTATTATTCAACAAAGACACTAACCGTATTATCGGTGGTGCTATGGTTGGTACTAACGCTGGTGAATTACTAGGTGAAGTTTGTCTAGCAATTGAAATGGGTTGTGATGCAGAAGATATCGCATTAACAATCCATGCTCACCCAACGTTACACGAATCAGTTGGTATGGCTGCAGAAATTTATGAAGGTTCTATTACTGATCTTCCTAATGCTAAAGCTGTAAAAAGAAAATAATTTAGCGAGTTAATCGTTAACTTTTATTGTAATAGCGGAAAGCGACCTTAGGGTCGCTTTTTTTATGCCTGTTATTCCTATCCTTGCCAAGAAAATGCTTGTTCGGTTATTTTATGCAATTGGTATTAGGCATTTTAAAACAGAAGTTGCTAATATAGTTAGGTATATAGATACATTTTATTGAATATAACGTGTTGTTCCCAGTGGATGGGATGGATTAATTTTTAGGATCGTCATTAAACTATGTCTCAAATTAAACGGATTTTTGGTTCTTCATTTACAATGATGAACGGGTTACTTCTCGCTTTTATTAGCCTTCATTTAAGCACTGCTACAGCCGCAGATGGTATTTCTACCTCAACTCAAACTACAGCTCCGGTGAGTGAAAAAACACGCCCTAAAATTGGTCTGGCCTTAAGTGGCGGTGGCGCGAAAGGTGCTGCGCATTTAGGGGTGATTAAGTATTTAGAAAAACATAATATTCCTGTCGATTATGTTTCCGGTACCAGCATGGGCTCATTTATTGGTGGTATGTATGCTATGGGGCGTTCAACGGCAGAAATAGAACTGATATTAGCGGAGTATGATTGGAGTCAAGGTTATAATGATGACGTGCCACGCGATAAGTTGTCGATACGTGAAAAGCAGCGTCAGGATTTATTTCAAATTCAAACCGACATCGGTTTCGATGGCAGTAGTATTGAATTCCCGTCTGGTTTTGTCCAAGGCCAGGGCATGGCGAAGTTATTACGATTATCTACCAATAGTTTACCCTATGTGAGTCATTTTGATTTACTGCCGATCCCTTATCGTGCTATTGCCACCAATGTTGAGACCATGCGGGAAGTGGTATTAGAGCGTGGTGATTTATCGAAAGTGATGCAGGCGAGTATGTCTATCCCTGGCGCGCTGACGCCGGTATTAATTGATGGTCAGCATCTTGTTGATGGCGGTATGGTGAATAATTTACCGATATCAGTATTGCAAGATATGGGCGCGGATATCATTATCGCGGTTGATATTGGCTCACAACTTTATAGCCAAGAAGAGATCACCAGTGCTTTCCTTATTTTTGATCAGTTATCGAGCTCAATGACGCGTACTAGTGCCAACGAGCAAATCCTAAAGTTAAGCGAACGCGATATTCTATTGAGTCCTGAAATCGATGGCATTGGTACTGCAGATTTTGATTTGATGCCTGATGCTGTGGTAAGAGGGGAGAAAGCGGCAAGTTATGCCAGTGCTAAATTAACCGCATTATCACTATCAGATGCAGACTATGCAGTATACCAACAGCAAAAAGCAGTTAAAAAACAGCAAATGGCACAAATAGATATTATCGACATTAATAGCATTAATATTAATACCGACACCCGTTTAAGCCCAAGAGTGATCGAAAATAAATTAAATATAAAAAATGGCGATAAGATCTCGGTGGCAGAATTAGAGCAGAAAATTGATGCGCTTTATGCATTAAACCTGTTTCAAAAAATCGACTACAGTATCACCGAAAAAAATGGTGAGCATGACTTACATGTTAATGTCGTAGAGAAAAGCTGGGGACCGGGTTATGTGGATTTTAAATTCAACATTCAGCAATCAACCACCAGTGATGATAGTCAGCAAATCGGTTTACAATATATCTTGAGTGATTTGAATCGATTGGGCGGGGAATGGCGTACAGAGTTAGTGTATGGCTCGGACTCCAACATCAGTACTGAATTTTACTCGCCAATTGATTATAACCAGTACTTTTTCTTTAAAACCGGGGTACGCTTAGAAAATTATCAAAGTAAGCTCTATTTAGGCTCCGTTAATGATCCCGCTCTGGCGCCAATTAACTCTACCTTTGAGTATTTTCCGGTTAAAACCGATCAAATCGGTGTTTATGCCGAGTTAGGGGTTATCCCATTTGAGTGGGCGCAGATCGCGGTGGGCAGCTATTATCAATCGGGCACGGCAGAGATTATTGGTACTACCATTGATAGCGATTTTGATAGCCAAGGTTGGTATGTAAAAACCCGCTTAGATTCATTCGATAATATCTCTTTTCCAACCAAAGGTTTCAAACTAGATGCGGATGTTTATGTTGATACCGGTGATTATTTAAATAATAACGAAAACAATGTTTTTTTCAGCTTAGACTGGCGTAATGCGGTGTCTTTCGAGCGCTCTACGTTTGAGTTTAAAGCATCGATGGCAAGTTATGATGGCCCGCCTATTTCACCCACGTTCGAAGTCGGCATTGGTGGTTTCCAGAATCTGTCGGGTTATGGTATTAACGAACTCACCGGTAATCACAAAGGACTGGTGGCATTAATCTATCGTCATCGTTTATTGGATAACAATTTCGGTGCTTTCTCATTACCACTTTATTTGGGTGCTTCAATCGAGCAAGGTAATGTGTGGAACGAGACCGATGACATAAGTTTTGATTCAACCATTTCAGCGGGCAGTGTGTTTGTTGCTTTAGATACTGGCATTGGCCCAGTTATGTTGTCGTATGGTTACGCCGAGGGCGGTCATGCTTCAGGGTATTTGTTTATAGGTAATAATTTCTAAATATGACGTTAGAAACATTCACATAAATTAGTTATGACTTTTTCATCATAACTTTGATGAATGTTGAGTATTTATGTAAAAGTCCTGATGCACATGCTGCTTTAATTTTAATTTTAAGTTAAAAATGTTATATTTGTGAACACTCTGCAAGAGGCCTTAACGTTATTATTGCTGAGTTCACATAAATAACCGTTGAACTCACATAAGAAATTAGTAAGTTAAGGTTACATATAACAAGGATGTCCACCGTGGGTGGCATAAAATAAGAGGAATGTGTTGTGCTAAAAGCTTATCGTAAACATGTCGAAGAACGTGCCGCTGATGGGGTTGTACCTAAACCTCTTGATGCTGAACAAGTTGCTGGTCTAGTTGAATTGGTAAAAGCACCAATCGCTGGCGAAGAAGAAGTTATTTTAGATCTTTTAACTAATCGTGTACCACCGGGTGTGGACGAAGCCGCTTATGTAAAAGCCGGCTTTTTAACTGCGATTGTTAAAGGTGACGCGACATCACCTATCTTATCTGCAGAGCGTGCTACTGAATTATTAGGCACTATGCAAGGTGGTTACAACATCGAAACATTAGTTGAATTACTCGATGTTGATGCGCTTGCTCCTATTGCTGCAAAAGGTTTGTCACATACACTATTAATGTTTGATGCTTTCTATACAGTTGAAGAAAAAGCCAAAGCAGGTAACAAATTTGCCCAGCAAGTTATGCAATCTTGGGCTGATGCGGAATGGTTCTTAACTAAACCTGAAGTCGCCGAAAAAATTACAGTAACAGTATTTAAAGTACCTGGCGAAACTAATACCGATGATTTATCACCGGCACCTGATGCATGGTCTCGTCCAGATATCCCGCTGCACGCACTTGCAATGCTTAAAAATGAGCGTGAAGGTGTTTCTTCTACGCCACTACAAGCAATTGAAGAGCTAAAAGCAAAAGGTCATCAAGTTGCTTACGTTGGTGATGTTGTTGGTACGGGTTCTTCGCGTAAATCAGCTACTAACTCTGTGTTATGGTGCATGGGTGATGATATCCCATTCGTACCTAACAAACGTGGTGGTGGTATTTGTATCGGTTCTAAAATCGCGCCAATCTTCTTCAACACCATGGAAGATTCAGGTGCATTACCATTAGAATTTGATGTAAGTAGTCTAAGTACTGGCGACGTTATTGATATCTACCCTTACCAAGGTGTTGTTAAAGCCAATGATACTGGCGCTGCAATCACAGAATTTAAAATAAAAACTGATGTAATTCTTGATGAAGTGCGTGCCGGTGGTCGTATTCCACTGATTATTGGTCGTGGTTTAACATCGCGTGCACGTGCGTCACTCGGTCTAGAAGATTCAACTGAATTCCGTCTGCCTAAAGATGTTGCAGAGTCGACTAAAGGTTACTCACTAGCACAGAAGATGGTTGGTAAAGCATGTGGTGTAACGGGCGTTCGTCCTGATCAGTATTGCGAACCAAAAATGACAACTGTCGGCTCTCAAGATACTACGGGTCCGATGACACGTGATGAGCTTAAAGATTTAGCCTGTCTTGGTTTCTCTGCAGACTTAGTGATGCAATCTTTCTGTCATACTGCGGCATATCCAAAACCAATTGACGTACAAACGCACCATACGTTACCAGACTTTATTCGTAACCGTGCCGGTGTTTCGTTACGTCCAGGTGATGGTGTAATTCATTCATGGTTAAACCGTATGTTATTACCAGATACGGTTGGTACTGGTGGTGATTCACATACGCGTTTCCCATTAGGTATTTCATTCCCTGCGGGTTCTGGTTTGGTTGCATTTGCTGCAGCGACAGGTGTTATGCCACTTGATATGCCTGAATCTATCTTGGTACGTTTTAAAGGTGAACTACAACCAGGTATCACACTACGTGATCTTGTTAATGCTATCCCTTATTACGCTATCCAGAAAGGTCTGTTGACGGTTGCTAAAGAAGGCAAAATTAATGCATTCTCTGGCCGCGTACTCGAAATTGAAGGTTTACCAGAGCTGAAAGTTGAGCAAGCATTTGAATTATCAGATGCATCTGCAGAACGTTCTGCCGCTGGTTGTTCAATCAAGCTAAGCGAAGCGCCAATCATTGAATATCTAGAGTCTAACATCGTGATGTTAAACTGGATGATCGCTGAAGGTTATGGTGATCCGAAAACGATTGCTCGCCGTGTTGCTGAAATGAAAGCATGGATCGCAGATCCACAATTGCTTGAAGCTGACGCTGACGCTGAATACGCAGAGATCATCGAAATTGATTTAGCGGACGTTAAAGAACCTATCCTAGCTTGTCCAAATGACCCTGATGATGTGAAATTATTATCTGATGTTGCTGGTGTGGCAATTGACGAAGTATTCGTTGGTTCATGCATGACTAACATCGGTCACTTCCGTGCTGCGGGTAAACTGCTGGAGAAATTCAACGGTACATTGCCAACACGTATGTGGGTAACACCACCAACGCGTATGGATGCCGCACAATTAAGTGATGAAGGTTATTACTCTATCTTCGGTAAAGCTGGCGCACGTACAGAAATGCCAGGTTGTTCACTGTGTATGGGTAACCAAGCACGTGTAGGTGACAATACTACAGTTGTTTCTACTTCAACACGTAACTTCCCGAACCGTTTAGGTACTGGTGCTAATGTTTACTTGAGTTCTGCTGAAGTTGCTGCTGTAGCGGCGATTAAAGGCCGTATTCCAACAGTTGCAGAGTACATGGAACTGGCTTCTGAGCTTGATGCAACGGCAGCGGATACCTACCGTTACCTAAACTTCGATCAAATCGCTTCTTACATTGAGAAAGCCAACGAAGTTATTGTTCAAGAGGCGGTTTAATTAATAGATGATACAGTGACGACTGTATCGTTAATTAGCTAACTCGAATAGAACAAAATAAGTGTATGAAACGGCTCCCTCGATAGGGAGCCGTTTTTGTTTCTGCTATTTTTTGCTACAATCCCTTCCCTTGAAAACTGATCAAGCTATTACCCGATTAATAAGCGATTAATAAGCGATTAATAAGCGATTAATAAGCGATTAATAAGCGATTAATAAATGATGAACCCCCTAACTAATGAGCAGGCATAACCGTGGATTTTGAATTTCGAAAAGATACCCTTACTGATACTTACCGTGTAATAATCTCAATGGAACAGACGGCACTGGGTAGTTGGATCCAAGGCACTTTAGGTACGGATAAAGCCACTATCGCGTTGATTCAAGCTGAAATTGATTTATTAAAAGCCCGTAAGAAACAAGAGTATCGCTTAATCGGGGATGAGATGACATTAACCATGACGCAAGAAGATGTTTGTGCTTGTATGAATTCAGAGTTAATTGATTCGGGTGAAGAGCTGGATGACGACATGAACTTTTATGATGCAGAAACGGTTGCAGTATGCGGCTTGGAGGATTTTGAGATTATACTCCAAGCCTGGTTAGCGTTTTTTAGTCAGCGCTAGTTCCATTTAGTCCCATTCTTCTGATGTATAGCTAAAGGTTGGCAATGACCATTTCCAATAAATAGCACACAAACGTAAAGTAACACCGACACTGAAGGCCACAATAAGGGTGATATTGTGGTCCACGCCAAAGTTTTCTAAAGTAAGATAAAGTACGGCAACCAATAACGAAATCCCCGCGTAGATCTCTTTACAAAATACCACCGGTGTTCGATTACAAAGTAAGTCGCGTAATACCCCGCCACAAATACCCGTTATCATGCCCGCCATAATAATCACTGTCGGGTGATAGCCGAGTTTCATCGCCACATTACAACCAATGATGGTAAATGCAATTAGGCCAAGCGCATCTAATACCAAGAATAATCGGCGTAAATGATTCATGTGTTTGGCAATTAAAATGGTAAACAAACCCGCACAGATGGTGATATACACATAGTGGGGATGTTGGGTCCATACAATTGGAAAATTACCCAACAATAGGTCGCGCACGGTACCGCCACCAAGCGCTGTCACAAAGGCAATAACTGCCACACCGAAGATGTCCATATTACGACGGCCCGCCATTAATGCACCCGACATAGCTTCGGCAGTGATGGCAATTAAATAGATATAAGTGAGCATTTTTGCAAACCTTTAGTTTGAAAATAGTTAAGTTATAAATCCATTAACAATAGGTCGCGCTCCTTGCAAGAACGCGATCCTATACATAAATATGATTATGGTCAACTGAATAGAAAGTTATGGTCAACCGAAACTGAATTACAGGTCAGGATTTTATGGTGACGCAACGTTTAAACGACAGATCAGGGTGATTTAAATCTGCGACAGTACTTACAAAAGTGATATAAATAGGGTAGACTTCTGGATGGCTAATATATTACTTAAGGATGGGAATAATGCCAATTAGAATTAAAGACGGGCTACCGGCTGCAGAAATATTAGGTAATGAAAACATTTTTGTGATGCTAGAGTCTCGTGCAACCAAGCAAGAAATTAGACCGCTGCAGGTTGTTGTTCTTAACCTTATGCCGAAAAAAATTGAGACTGAAAATCAAATCTTACGGTTATTATCGAATACGCCACTGCAAGTAAATGTAGAGCTATTACGTATTGATTATCGCGCCTCTAAGAATACTCCACAAGAACACATTGATGAGTTTTATCACGACTTTGAACGTATTCGTCATAATAATTACGATGGCTTAATTATTACCGGTGCGCCATTAGGCCTAGTCGGTCATGAAGATGTGGCGTATTGGCCACAAATAGAAGAGATCATTCACTGGTCGAAAACCCACGTGGTATCAACCTTATTCCTATGCTGGGCAGCGCAAGCGGCATTAAAAGTACTGCATGGCATTGATAAAAAAGTTCACGAGACTAAATTTTCGGGTGTCTATCCACAGCAAACATTCCACCGTCATAACCCGTTAGTACGTGGTTTTGATGATGAATTCCCAGTACCGATGTCGCGCTATGCTAACTTTTCGAAAGACATGTTCGCTGGTACAGACCTGAATGTTTTCGCGGCGAATGAAGAAACTGGGGTGTATTTAGCGGCTTCAAAAGACTGCCGTCAGGTATTTGTCACTGGTCACCCAGAGTACAGTGCTGATACCTTGCATCAAGAATATATGCGCGATGTTGCTGACGGCGTTGAAGCCGAAGTGCCAGCTAATTATTATAAAGATGATAATGCTGAAAATGCCCCTCTTGTTACTTGGCGCAGTCATGGTAATCTGCTTTATAGCAATTGGTTAAATTATTATGTTTATCAACAAACGCCATATGACTTAAATGATCTATAAATGCCGTTCGAGCAGTTATTCGAGTGGAAAGTCGAATAGATAGATTAGTATCAAATAATAAGACTCAGGATTGAGTCTGCAGTAAATTAAACGAGGGATCTTGTGGCTACTATAAAAAACAAACAGCAACTGGAACAGCAATTAAAAAAACGTATCATGCTTATCGATGGCGGCATGGGGACGATGATCCAGGACTATAAATTAGAAGAAGCTGATTACCGTGGTGAACGCTTTGCTAACTGGCATAGTGACGTCAAAGGTAACAATGACTTATTGGTATTAAGTAAGCCGCAGCTGATTGCTGATATTCATAAAGAATACCTCGACGCTGGCGCTGATATTCTGGAAACTAATACTTTCAATGCCACGACGATTGCGATGGCTGATTATGATATGGAATCATTGTCGGCAGAGATAAACCGTGAAGCGGCGCGTATTGCCCGCCGAGTTGCTGATGAAAAAACTGCAGAAAATCCTGATCGCCCGCGTTTTGTTGCCGGTGTATTAGGCCCAACAAACCGTACTTGCTCTATTTCTCCAGATGTAAACGATCCAGCATTCCGTAATACTTCTTTTGACCTTATGGTTGAAGCTTATATCGAATCAACCAAAGCCTTAATCGAAGGCGGCTCTGATTTTATTCTAATCGAAACCATTTTTGATACCTTGAATGCCAAAGCTGCCGTTTTTGCGGTGAAAACGGTATTCGAAGAACTCGGTTACGAATTACCTATCATGATCTCAGGTACGATCACCGATGCCTCGGGTCGAACACTGACGGGTCAAACGACAGAAGCATTCTACAATTCATTACGTCACGCAGAACCAATCACCTTTGGTCTTAACTGTGCATTAGGGCCTGATGAATTACGCCAATATGTCGGTGAGCTATCGCGAATTTCCGAAAGCTATGTGACTGCGCATCCCAATGCCGGTTTACCTAATGCGTTTGGTGAATACGATTTAAGCCCAGAAGACATGGCAGAGCATATTAAAGAATGGGCTGAAGCTGGTTACTTAAATATGGTTGGTGGTTGTTGTGGTACGACGCCAGAACATATTAAAGCCATGGCCGATGCTGTTGAAGGCATTAAACCACGCCAATTACCGGAAATCGAAATTGCGTGCCGTTTAAGTGGTTTAGAGCCATTAACCATTTCTAAAGAAAGCCTGTTTGTTAACGTCGGTGAGCGTACCAATGTAACTGGCTCTGCACGTTTTAAACGTCTGATCAAAGAAGAAAACTACGATGAAGCCTTGCATGTTGCTCAGCAACAAGTCGAATCAGGCGCGCAGATCATCGACATTAACATGGATGAAGGTATGTTGGATTCATTGCATTGTATGCAGCGTTTCTTAAACCTGGTTGCATCTGAACCGGAAATTTCAAAAGTACCGATCATGATCGATTCTTCGAAATGGGAGATCCTTGAAGCGGGTTTGAAGTGCGTACAAGGTAAAGCGATCGTTAACTCAATTTCGTTGAAAGAGGGGGAAGAAAACTTCCGCCGCCAAGCGACTTTAATCCGTCGTTATGGTGCTGCGATGATCGTGATGGCGTTTGATGAAAAAGGCCAGGCGGATACCCAAGAGCGTAAATTCCAAATTTGTAAGCGTTCTTACGACATTCTAGTACATGAATTAAATTATCCGCCAGAAGACATTATCTTCGATCCAAATATCTTTGCCGTTGCAACGGGTATCGAAGAGCATAACAACTATGCGGTTGATTTCATCGAAGCTGTTAAAGACATTAAACGCGAACTGCCGCATGCGATGATCTCTGGTGGTGTATCTAACGTATCTTTCTCATTCCGTGGTAACAATCCATTACGTGAAGCGATTCATGCGGTGTTCTTGTATTATTGCATCAAGGAAGGCATGGATATGGGGATTGTAAATGCAGGGCAACTTGCAATTTATGATGACCTACCGAAAGAACTGTTGGATGCCGTTGAAGACGTTATTCTTAACCGTACTCCTGAAGGTACGGAAGCGCTGTTAAACATTGCTGAAAAATACCGTGATTCTGGTGTGGAAGTGGAAGCTGAAACGCAAGAATGGCGTACTTTTAATGTTAACAAACGTTTAGAGCATGCGTTAGTTAAAGGCATCACTGAGTTTATTGAAGAAGATACAGAAGAAGCACGCCAACAAGCAACACTACCGTTAGAAGTGATTGAAGGTCCGTTAATGGACGGCATGAATACCGTTGGTGACTTATTCGGCGCCGGAAAAATGTTCTTACCACAGGTAGTTAAATCTGCTCGGGTAATGAAACGCGCGGTGGCTTATTTAAACCCGTACATTGAAGAGTCAAAACAGAAAGGTTCTTCAAACGGTAAGATCTTATTAGCGACAGTGAAAGGCGACGTACATGATATTGGTAAAAATATTGTTGGCGTTGTACTGCAGTGTAATAACTATGAAATCGTTGATATGGGTGTGATGGTATCTTGCGATGACATCTTGAAAAAAGCCGTAGAAGAAAACTGCGACATTATTGGTTTGTCAGGTCTTATCACACCATCGTTAGATGAAATGGTGCATGTAGCCAAAGAATGTAAGCGTAAAGGTTTTACACTGCCGATCCTGATTGGTGGCGCAACAACATCGAAAGCCCATACCGCGGTTAAGATTGAGCAAAACTACGATGAACCAGTGATTTATGTATCCAATGCATCACGCGCAGTAGGTGTGGTTGCGGCATTATTGTCAGAAACTAAAAAGCCTGAATTAGTTGCACGTATGGCCAAAGAGTACGAAGTAGCACGTGAACAGCATGCCCGTAAACGCCCACGTAGTGCGCCGGTTACATTGGAAGTTGCACGAGCTAATAAAGCCGATATTGATTGGGTTAACTACACACCACCAGTACCGAAAACATTGGGTGTACAAAAATACATTAATTACTCCATTGCCGAGCTACGCAAGTACATTGATTGGACACCATTCTTCATGACGTGGACACTGGCGGGTAAGTATCCGCGTATTCTGACCGATGAAGTTGTGGGTAAAGAAGCTACCAGCTTGTTTAACGATGCCAATGCCATGCTTGACCGTTTACAAGAATCAAATGAAGTGGGCGTTAACGGTGTAATTGGTCTGTTTCCTGCCAATACAGTGAACAGTGATACTGTTGAAGTATATACCGATGAAACACGTACCAAGGTATTAACGCGTCTTGAACACTTACGTCAGCAAACTAAGAAAAAAGGCGGTCAATTTAACAATTGTCTAGCCGATTTCATTGCACCAAAAGAATCGGGTAAATTCGATTACATTGGCGCATTTGCAGTAACAGGTGGTATCGGTGAAGACGATATGGCTAATTACTTCAAAGGTATTGAAGATGATTACAATGCGATTCTTGTGCAATCTGTGTGTGACCGTTTAGCTGAAGCAATGGCAGAGCGTATGCATGAATTAGTACGTAAAGAAGAGTGGGGCTTCACGCCTACCGAAGAGTGGAATAACGATGATCTGATCCGTGAGAAATACCAAGGTATTCGTCCGGCACCAGGTTATGCGGCTTGTCCGGAACATACCGAGAAAGGTGCTATTTGGGATCTACTAGACCCAGAAAGCATTGGTATGAAACTAACGTCTTCTTATGCGATGTGGCCAGGTGCTGCAGTTTCGGGTTGGATATTCTCGCATCCAGAGTCGCGTTACTTTGCGGTGGCTTCCATTCAAGAAGATCAAGTGAAAGACTATGCCGAACGTAAAAATATGACGCTTGAAGAAGCTGAACGTTGGTTAGGGCCTAACTTGGGTTATGCACCGGATTAAATCTAGCCTTTTTAAGGCAATAAGAACTATTGATCTCTATTTTCAATCATTTATATTTGAAAGTATGGTTAAAGTCTCAGACGGCGAGTTGATTCACTATTAACATGAGCGTAATAATTCTGGGGTTGTTTCATACTTAATGAACAATCAACTCACCGTCAGCAATACGAGTAACTATAACTAGGGGATTTAACGAATGTCTTTGTCGCTACATAGTCTTGGTTTCAAACAACGACTTGTCCTAACCATCACCATTTTAGTATCAGTTTCATTATTAATACTTAACTGGCTGTCTTATAATAAATTTAAAACTCAACAAATTGCTTCTATTGAAAGTATGTCACGGATCATTGTCGAAAATGCGTCAGATAAAGTTGAGCTAAAGATGGAAGCTTGGGTTGATGCGTTAGAATCCAGTCGTATTTACTTTGAAGGTGAGCACTCTGATGCTGATTACGTAAATATTGCCAAAATGGTAACCAAATCTGCAGGATATGCCAGCTTCACAGCAGGTTATAGCGATGGACGTGCTTTTGGTGATTCCGGCGGTGACAATGGCGTGTTTGATGTTAGTGATTACGACCCAAGAACTCGAGATTGGTATAAAGATGCAATGACCAATCGGTCTACTGTCCTGACCGATATTTATACCGATGATACAACTGGTGGGCTAATGGTCAGTTTAGCCAGTCCATTCAATAATCAAGGGGTCGTTGCTGGTGACGTTTCGCTCGACATTCTTAATGATATTATCTCGCAAGTCGACTTCCCTGGTGCTGTATTACTGGTCTTAAATGAAGAGTTTACTCAACTTGCTTCGACAGATCCGAATGATGAAATTGGTGTCCATTTTGGCTTGCATGATCTTGCAAAAAAAATGACCGAACAAGGCGAAGGTAGCTCTAGTTATGAATGGGCTGGAATCCAAAAACAAGCTTATTTTTCGGATATAAAATTACCAGGTAATCATAGATGGTTTATCTATGTTGGTATTGAAGAGTCGGTTATTTACGCGGATATAAACGCTGAATTAGTGCAGACCATGTTAACTTCAATATTCGTGATATTGATGGCCATCATCATCGTTATTATAATACTAAATCGGCTGTATCAACCGATCGTTGCGCTTAAAAGCACTGTACTTGATTTATCTGCGGGTACGGGTGATCTCACTCGTCGTCTTGAAGTGAAAGGTAAAGATGATTTGGGACAAATATCATCGGGCATTAATACTTTTATTGGTAACCTGCAGAGTATGATGCAAGAAGTAGCGCAAACTACTCTGGATAGTTCTGCTCGAGTGAGTGAGCTCTCGACTCAATCTGCGCAAAATAGTAACGTTTTACAAGCCCATTTTGATGAGGCCAACTTGGTTGTCACGGCTGTTCACGAAATGAGTGTGACGGCTGAAACTGTAGCTCGGCATGCCTCTCTAGCCTCTAGTCACACACAAAATGCAAAAGACCAAGCCGAAGCTTCTAAGGTAGTTGTTTCTAAAGCTGTGCAAACGGTGTCTTCATTGGTGAGTGAGGTGGAGTCTATGTCTCATGACATAACGAGTATGAACGGTAATATTCTTAATATAGCTAATTTGTTGAAAATAATTGGAGATATCGCGGATCAAACTAACTTACTTGCATTAAATGCGGCTATTGAAGCTGCCCGTGCAGGCGAACAAGGTCGAGGTTTTGCGGTTGTCGCCGACGAAGTTCGTGCTCTGGCTGCTCGTACTCAAGAAAGTACCTCTGAAATTGCCAATATGCTGACCATTCTGACATCCGGCGCCAATCGGTTAGTGACCAATATGGATACCATCAAGGTGAGTTGTAGCCATACTGCAGAAAGTACCGCGCGGGTTAATTTGGATCTTGATAATATGGCAGAATCAGTCGCAAATATTAATGACATTGCCATGGAGATAGCAACTGCAGCGGAAGAGCAAAGCGCAGTATCTGAAGATATTAGTAAGAACATGACTGCTATTACTAACATGGCTGAAGTGTTAACTGAAAATGGTGAAAAGGAGCTTGGTAACTGTAAGGCGCTGGCCGATACCAATACCCGACTTGAAGCAATTGTGGGTAAATTCAAAATCTAGCAGGCTAAATTTAAGTTAGAAATTTAACGACATACGAAAAAATGCCCGTCTAGCAAGTTGCTATACGGGCATTTTTATCTCTAGCTGATGTAAGCGGAGAAGAGTCCGCAAAATAAGCGTGGTTAACTCGTTTGTAATAACGCTTTTTTAGTCCGGGTCAATAATGCCTTTTTACGTTGGGTTAATACATTACCTAATATCACTAATACCAACCCAAGTGTTGAATACAGCGTCCAATGATAATCTTCAAATACCGCAGAGACACTTAAGGCGACAATCGGGGTTATCACTAAAATATAGGCGGCATTACTGGCGCCAAGTCGATCAACTAAAATCAAATAACAAGTAAAACCAAGTACCGAGGCTGGAATAGCAAGGTATAACAAACTACCTATGTATTGTGTCGTGAGCGTAAATTCAAACGAAATGCCACGCACGAAGATAATCACTAGCAAGGCAACACAACCATAAACCATAGCATAGCTGGTGGCGGTAAAAGGTTGGATACTATTTCTGGTATTACGGATACTCAACATATTACCTATCGAGAAACACCAAGTGCCGATTAGCGCGAACATTAAACCGTATAAGGTATCTTGCGACCAATTGGTTTGTAATAAATCGCCTGCAAACAACAAGCTAATGCCCGCAAGTCCCAGCGTAGCGCCTAACCAGAAATTGGCGTTAGTTTCGGTCTGGTAAAATAGCTTGCTGTGAAAGGCATTAAATACTGGTGCTGTGGCCATAAACACCGCCACTAAACCGCTGGGAATATACAAAGTCGCGCTATAAAAGGCGAGGAAATTACAACAGAATAAACACCCACCTTGTAGGGCTAAAAAAGCATGGTCTCGGCGTTTTACCGGTTGCAACTTACCCCACAGCTTACCGACAATAAACATAACCATCGCGGCAATGGCAAAGCGGTAAAAGATCGACACTTCCATGGGGACATCACCGTGTTGCCACTTGATTGATATCCAAGAAAAACCCCAAATAAATATCATTGAAACGTAGAGTATGGCTGACATAGCGGATCCTTTATTATTACCATATAGATGACGTCATAAATGACGGCAGCAATCAATTAAGCTGCATTATGGGGCTGTTGTGACGTTGGTAATATCACGATGTCGGTAAAACTAACACAATATTGCGCTTTAATGATTACCTTGATCACGGTATCAGTTGAGCAATCTGCCATTAATGGTAGTATTTTGTTATGTCGTTAATAAAGCCTGTCATGTGCCAACAGCTAGATAGTATTTCGTCTCAACTTGAGCCGAGTGAAATCAGCTTTGAACAATCAACCAGTAAGATCTGTTTACGACAAGCGTCATTAACGGAGGCGTTGTCGTGGGCGCATTATCAGAATGAACACGACCGTTTATTTTATGTGAATGAAAAACAACATACCTTGAGTTTGTACATGTCTGGTGGTTATGAAACTCACCGTACTGATGTAAATTCGGGATTTGGCGCGCCTGGTAAATTTTGTTTAATGCCAAAAGGTTCTGAGAGTCATTGGCAACTGGGGCAAACCCAACAGTTCATGCATTTATATTTTAATGATGATTACCTTAAACAGTTAGCGCTGAAGGTATTTGATATTGATCCACGGATGTTACAACTACCGGAACTGACCTTTACCAACGATGCTGCCACCGAAGCCTTGTTTCGTCATTGCATGGCAACCAGTGATTGGCGCAGTGGTCATGATCACCTAGCGATGGAACAAGTAACCAATACCATCTTAGTATCGATGCTGCAGAATATGGGTATAACTAAACTTATGTCCCCAGTTAAAGGTGGCTTAGCGCCCAAGATCGCTGCGTTGGTATGTGATTACATGCAGGCTAATTTTCATCGTCAGGTTTACCTTGCCGAACTGGCTGAGTTAGCCCAATTGAGTGAGTATCATTTTTGTCGGATGTTCAAACAGAGCATGGCGCAAACACCGCAAGCGTATTTATTGGCGACTAGAATTGAGCAGGTTAAATTACGGGTCAGTAAAGGGCAAGCGAGTATGGCGGAAATTGCATTAGAATGTGGCTTTGCTAATCAAAGCCACATGGGACGTTATTTTAAAAAACTGGTGGGTATTTCCCCACGCCAATATCGCAATTTAAGCGCGAGTTAATATTTCCTCACACGAGTTAATCGCTATTTGATTAATGCTGCCGATGCGCCTGCTGCGACAAATATACTGCCAACCGTTTTATCAAAGCGGATCTTGTTACGGGCACTGGTTAATACCGGTTTAATCGCATGTGAAGTGCTGCCGTAAAGTAACTTACAAATCAAATCGACCATAATCCAAGTACTGACAATCACCACTAGTTGCTGGAATAAATCTGCTTGTGGATTCAAAAATTGTGGCAAAAACGCGATGAAAAACAAAATGTCTTTTGGGTTTGATGCGCCTAATAAAAATGCTTTGCTAAACATGGCTTTGCTATTTGGCTTCTGCGCTTCTTCTGTGATGGTAATGCTACCGCCACGGCTGGCATTACGCCATGTGCTGATACCTAAATACACCAGATAAAGTGCACCGAGAGTTTTGATCACCGAGAATAAACTTTCTGAGGCGATAATTAGTGCGCCTAGTCCAGTAGCTGAGGCAATTAAATATAATGATGACGCTAATACACCACCGGCAAAGGCGGGGGCGGTTTGCTTGATACCATAAGATATCGAATTGGTGATCATATAAATTGATAGTGGACCGGGAATTAAGATCACCACAAAAATAGTCGAAACGAAAAGTAACCAAGTATCTAACGTCATTGTTATTATTCTCCAATATAGGGTAATAGTCACACCGTTCTATAGGTGCTATTGCTGGTATTAAATTGCGGAGCCGCAGGAAGGTATTCGAGGTGTTATAAGGTATTAATCATACGCCTAACAGAATTAATCATATAGGCATAATGACGAATGCTCAACTGATTTAAGCACTCGAGGTTTATTTTTTCGTTTACCATTGTAAACAGGGATTATTCAGCTTTTGTAGTTATTTTAATTGTACTTATGCTAGTTGTACTGACGATAGCTTTGCGCTGATACAATTCAAAACAGACCTGCCCGGCTTGTTTGTCTTTTAAGATAGTCCAATTAGCCGGTAATTTAACTTGGTTGAGTTCTTTTTCACGCTCAATATAAATTACCGCATCAGCACTTAACCAGTTGTATTGTTCCAGCTTGGCACAGCAATCTTCCAGTAAATCTTGACGGAAAGGAGGATCGATAAACACCATGTCATAAGTTTGAGCAGGCACTTTGGTTAATAACTTTAACGTGTCGCCGCGTACTAACTGGGCATTATCCGCTTTTAACAAATCAATGTTTTGTTGTAATTGTGCTGCTGCACCGGCGTCTTTTTCAAACAGTAGACCAGAGTCTGCATAGCGTGATAATGCTTCAAAGATTAAGCCGCCACTACCAGCAAATAGATCCAAGCAATGACTGCCACGTACATAAGGAGATAACCAATTGAATACGGTTTCTTTAATTCTATCGGTTGTCGGGCGTAGACCAATAACATCCTTGACTGGGAGTTTTCGACCGCGCCATTGACCACTGATGATCCGAATATGTCCAGAAGGACGTTGATTTTGTTGTTTTGTGCTAGATTTTGCCATAGTAATTCTTTGTCTGGACAGAAAGGTGATAATATAATCACCATATTGATATTGGGTCATTGTAGCAGTTCAAGACTGGCGAAAGTAAGGTTTTCTAAAAATGGCAAAAAAAAGCATGAAGAATTGGTTTGGTTTAGGTAAAAAAGACGCGTTCAACACAGATGAAAATAAAGTTAATCCGGAATTATTAGTATCGAGTGATGATGAAACGGCGGAAGAAAAAGCCATTCGTCGCGCTGCAGATTTACGACTTTTCACTGATTTCGAAAATAACAGTGCCGCGAGCGAAGCTGAGAATGTGGTTGCTGAACCTGAGGTTGTTTCAACAGAGCTTGCAGCACTAGATAGTGCTGACGTTATTGTAGCCGATTCTGTTAGCGAAGAAAGTGTTACAGAAGTTGTTGTTACTACTACAGATAATGCTAATGCCGACATTGTTAACGACGAAATTGTTAACAAGGAAAGAGCATCGGCAGTAGTTGATGCTGAAGCCGTAAGCGATGAATCAGTTGCAGATGAACCCGCTGAAAAAGATAAATTCTTTACCCGTTTGAAACGTGGCTTATCACGTACGAAAGGTAATATCGGTAGTGGCTTTAAAAACTTTTTCCGTGGCAAGCATATCGATGATGAGTTATTTGAAGAACTCGAAGAGCAATTATTAATTGCCGATCTGGGTGTTGCTACAACCACACGTATTATTGATAATTTAACCCAACAAGCATCACGTAAAGACTTAAAAGATGCTGAAGCCTTGTACGACATCTTGAAAAAAGACATGGCGGAGCTACTGCATAAGGTAGACCAGCCACTGGTTATTGATAGTAACAACAAACCCCACGTGATCTTAATGGTTGGTGTGAACGGTGTGGGTAAAACTACGACTATCGGTAAGATGGCGAAGAAATTCCAAGGTGAAGGTAAATCCGTGATGTTAGCGGCGGGCGATACATTCCGTGCTGCAGCGGTTGAACAATTACAAGTATGGGGCGATCGTAACGGTATTCCTGTGGTAGCCCAACATACCGGTGCTGATAGTGCTTCGGTGCTGTTTGATGCCATGCAATCAGCAACAGCCAAAGACGTTGACGTGCTTATCGCCGATACAGCGGGTCGTTTACAAAATAAAGCCCACTTGATGGAAGAATTGAAGAAAGTGGTACGCGTTATGCGTAAACACGATGCCACCGCGCCGCACGAGATCATGTTAACGATTGATGCGGGTACCGGTCAAAACGCCTTAAGCCAAGCGGAACTATTTAAAGAGGCGGTTGGTCTGACTGGCATTACCATCACTAAATTAGATGGTACTGCCAAAGGTGGTGTTATCTTTGCCGTGGCAGATAAATTTGAGATCCCAATTCGTTTTATCGGTATTGGTGAAGGTATTGATGATTTACGTACCTTTAATTCAGAAGAGTTTATTGAAGCGCTATTTAGTAACGAAGAACAAAAATAACAACATCAATATATTAAACCAAATACTCATCGTTAATGCGGTGAGTATTTATTTTCACTATGCTAAATTTTTATACCAGCACACAGCAAGGACGCGATCATCATGATTCGGTTTGATAATGTATCTAAAATTTACCCTGGCAGTCTTAGCGCGCTACAGAAAGTTAATTTTCATCTTGAAAAAGGTGAAATGGCTTTTTTAACGGGCCCCTCTGGCGCTGGTAAAAGTACCTTATTAAAACTAATTAGTATGTTAGAAAGACCAAGCGCAGGTGACGTGTTCCTTAATGGTCGTAATGTCAGTAAAGTCAATAAATCTGAGATTCCATTTTTACGTCGTGATATTGGTATTATTTTTCAAGACCATCGCTTGTTAGTCGACCGTACTATATTTGATAATGTTGCGCTGCCTTTGATAATTAAAGGCTATACCGCCAAACAAGTTAAAAATAGGGTCTTAGCGGCATTAGATAAAGTCGGTTTGTACAATAAAGCCAAGTGCTATCCGCCGATGCTTTCCGGTGGTGAGCAACAGCGCGTGGGTATTGCTCGCGCCATTATTTCCCGCCCGAAATTATTATTAGCAGACGAACCTACTGGTAACTTAGACCCACAGTTATCGATGGAAATTATAAAATTGTTTGAAGAGTTTAATCGCACTGGTACTTCGGTATTGATTGCCACTCATGATTTAGGCTTGATTGCTAAACTGCGCTATCGCACTTTGCGTATTAAGCAAGGCGAAATGTGTAATGATGAGTTACAAGGGATTTAACATGAATAATCAAACCAATAGTGCCGATGCATCCATGATTAAACGTATCCAAATTCGCTGTCAGCAGCATATTCACCAAGCCATGGGCAGTCTGAGCGATGTCTGGCGCACGCCTATTGCCTCATTGATGACAATGCTGGTACTTGGTGTCAGTCTCGCTTTGCCGAGCACCTTGTATGTGGTATTAAAAAATAGCCAAACAGTGAGTGCCCAATGGACCAGTCCGACAGATATTAATCTATTCTTAAAAAAAGACTTACCTGAGTCACGTTATAAAAATTTATTACAGCGCTTAAAGACCTACAAAGAAGTCGATAGTTTTGAATATATTTCTAAAGCACAGGGCATGGAAGAATTTAAGCGTTCTTCAGGGTTAGTTTCAGCGCTAACATTGCTCGATCATAATCCTTTACCAGCAGTCGTTGTGGTCACGCCTAAGCCTTATTATCGTAGCTCAATTGCGGCACAAGAGCTGTTGGCGAAACTCGTACGCGAACCTGAAGTCCAACAAGGAAAGCTGGATATCATGTGGTTAGAACGTCTTGACGGTATTCTTTCGATCTTAAGCGATGCCGTATTAGTGGTATCCACACTATTATTAAGTTCGGTATTATTAATTACCGGTAATACTATTCGCTTAAATATTTTATCTAATCGTGCTGAAATTGAAGTCTTAAAATTGATTGGCGCGACAAATTCATTTGTGCAACGGCCATTTTTATACACGGGTTTTTGGTATGGGGCTATCGGCGGTATTTTAGCCTGGCTAGTGACAATATTTATGGTGTATTGGATGGAAGATACCGTGCTTAATCTTGCTCAATTGTATAATACTGATTTTGTTATTGAGGGATTAACATTTAGTGAGGTCATCTTGTTGTTTAGCACAGCTATTAGCATGGGGTTGATCTCGGCGGCTATTTCGGTTAATTATTATATAGCTAAAATAGAACCGAGTTAATGGCTCATTAATGAGCATTGATTCTGGTTTAATTTATACAATGTTAGCGCTCTCGAATATTACTTTCAGCGTTGCGTTGCCACAATAAGTGACATTAATGTATTCAAGACTATTACTTACATTTGTAATCATGTTTGCCGGGCTTTTTATCCCGTCTCTTTTTGCTGTGTTGTCTGTCGAGCAGCAGAGCATGTTAGTTGAATTACCCAGTATATTATTTCTGCTGGTGATCGCGTTGAGTCATTTCTTTAAGCAAGGCCGCAGTGGTTTTGCGGCGTTATTAATGCTGGTGGCTTACAATCTTATTCAACTGCGGTTACAAACGCCACTGGCGATTGGTAGTACATTATTAGAATATTATTTTCTGGTGCTGTTATTACCGGCTAATTTAGTCTTGCTGTTATTCTTACCTGAACGCGCACTGTTTTCTTTTCAAGCACTCTCTTATCACGCTATTTTTATCTTGCAAGCGGCGGCTTATTACTGGTTTATTCAGCCCGAACAGTTACCTTTAGTTACTCATTTTTTAACGGCCATAGAGCCTTGGATTTTGGCGCTTGGTGATGTGTCGGTATTGCCTAACATCTTACTGGGTTTATTGATTTGTGCGGTGTTGACGGCGGCGATATTGATGTTGTTTAGAGATGTCGGCTCAGATCAAGCGTTTCTCAGCGCTTTACTCGCGTGTACCTTGACTGTGGTTGAGTTTGAGCAACCGTGGATATCGGCCAGTATGTTTATGATGAGCGCGGTTGTGTTGCTACTGTGCATATTAAAACGCAGTCATGAGCAAGCATTTATTGACGAACTTACCAGCATTCCGGGGCGTCGAGCATTAAACATCGATCTGGCGCAGTTAAGTGGTAAATACTGTATTGCCATGTTGGATATTGATCGGTTTAAAAAATTCAATGATACCTATGGTCATGATATTGGTGATACGGTATTGAAAATGGTGGCTGCGCAATTAACCTTGGTGAAGGGGCGCGGCAAAGTGTATCGCTATGGTGGTGAAGAGTTTACTATCGTATTTAAAGGTAAGTCGGCAGCAGACTGTGTCGGTTATGTAGATGAGATACGGTTATTAATTGCTGATTACCCTTTTCAAATTCGTCAGCCTATCGAACGACGTGAACTGCAGGTTGATAATACGACTGTCGAGGTTGATAAAACGGTGCTGGTGACCATTAGTATTGGTGTCGCAGAAGGGCGTAGTTCAATGACCAGCCCTGAAGAAGTGATTAAAGCAGCGGACCAATTATTGTATAAGGCTAAAGAAGCCGGACGAAATCAAGTGTGTGCTTGATTTCGCTAACGTCCCTCTTCGCTAAATCGTATCGTTAATTATAGATATAGCTGCCATCTTCACGTAACGAGAATAGTGTGGTTGCGCTATCAGCATCTGTAATTCTAAGCTGGATTAATTTACCTGCCGTGGAAATATAAAATGACATAACTTGTCCGGGTTGCACTTGGGTTATATATCGCTCAGGGGTGGGTACTGCGATTAAATCATGCAGTATTGCAGAAGGGATCTCATACTGACGAAAAATGCGATAAACAGAATCACCTTTACGAATAACGTGTGCACGCCATTCACCATCAATATTTTCTGGGTCTAGTACTTTAATCGGTACTGGCGCGGGTGTATTACTATCCTGGTCCTGTCCTACGTGGGCTCTATTTGCTACATTCTGAGTGGGAGCTATAGTCAGTGCGATTGATTTACGCTCACTACTCACATCCTTGCCCACACTACTTTCATCTGGGGTTGGCATAATTAGTAGCATCATCACAATCAGTGATAATATAGGTAATAATTTACGGTGCAGGCGCGGCAGTGATTTTAATGCATTGCGCAACACATTGACGCGTTTCGTTAATGACGGAAATAACAATTTCGTTTTTTCGATAAGAGAATATAATGCCTTGCTCTCCATGATTAATTTCCTGTGATTTTGTTTTTAATCGGATTATGAGCTAATTAAAATTGTTTTAGATAATGACAATAGTGGCGGGTTATAGTTGAAATAACTATCTATAACACGTCTGAATAATACTGATTGTTATTATCTAAGCTAATTCTATCGCGCGTTTCATCATAATATAAATGCTAAAAAATAGCATATGTTGTTTCGCCTTTGATTGTTAAATTTTTATTTTAATCTAAATAACAGGACTTTTGATGACTGATGTTATTGATATGAGCTTAGAGGGTGTCGAAGAGCAACCACTAAGGGAATTTACCGAGCAAGCATATTTGAACTATTCCATGTATGTGATCATGGATCGTGCCTTGCCTCATATTGGTGACGGATTAAAGCCAGTGCAACGCCGTATTACTTATGCGATGTCTGAGCTTGGCTTGCATGCTGGCGCTAAATATAAGAAGTCAGCGCGTACTGTCGGTGACGTATTAGGTAAGTATCATCCCCACGGTGATAGTGCTTGTTATGAAGCCATGGTATTAATGGCGCAACCGTTTTCTTATCGCTACCCGCTTGTTGATGGCCAAGGAAACTGGGGTGCGCCGGATGATCCTAAATCATTTGCTGCAATGCGTTACACCGAAGCAAAATTATCTAAATTCGCCGAAGTATTATTAAGCGAAGTAGGTTTAGGCACCGTCGACTGGTCGCCTAATTTTGACGGCACCATGAAAGAGCCGCAGTTATTACCGGCACGTTTACCGCATATCTTATTAAATGGTGTGACCGGTATCGCGGTTGGTATGGCGACCGATATTCCGCCGCATAATGTCCGTGAAATTACCAACGCCTGTTTACATTTAATTGATAAGCCAAACGCTGAATTATCGGAATTAATGGCGTACGTGAAAGGTCCGGATTATCCGACTGAAGCTGAAATTATAACGCCTAAAAAAGATATTGCTCAGATCTACGAAACCGGTAAAGGCAGCATTAAAATGCGAGCTGTATACACTCTAGAAAGTGGTGATATTGTTATTAGCGCGCTGCCACATCAAGTCTCTGGTGGTAAAATTTTAGAGCAAATTGCGGCACAAATGCAGGCCAAGAAATTACCTATGGTGGCAGATTTACGTGATGAATCAGATCATGAAAATCCAACCCGTTTAGTGATCATCCCGCGTTCTAATCGTATCGATATCGAACAGCTAATGGCACATTTATTTGCCAGTACGGATCTGGAAAAAAATTACCGCGTTAACTTGAATATGATCGGTTTGAATGAGAAACCGCAAGTTAAAGGTTTAAAGAAAATTTTATCGGAATGGCTAGAGTTTCGCCGTACCACGGTTCGCCGTCGTCTGCAGTTCCGCTTAGATAAAGTATTAGCGCGTTTACATACCCTTGATGGTTTATTGATCGCGTTTTTAAATATTGATGAAGTGATCGAAATTATTCGTCAGTACGACGATCCAAAAGCAGAATTAATTCGTCGTTTTGATTTATCAGTAAAACAAGCGGAAGCAGTATTAGAACTTAAATTACGCCATCTAGCCAAACTAGAAGAAATGCGCATCCGTGGTGAACAAGGTGAGTTGAATACCGAACGCCACAAGTTAGAACAGCTATTAGGTTCAGATCGCCGTTTAGCTACGCTGGTGAAAAAAGAGTTAATTGCCGACGCAGAGACATTTGGTGATGACCGTCGTTCACCTATCGTCGAACGTAAAGAAGCAAAAGCGTTAACAGAAAAAGAATTAATGCCTAATGAAGCGGTGACCGTGGTGTTATCGCAACAAGGCTGGGCACGTTGTGCCAAGGGGCATGATGTGGATGCCAAAGGTTTAAGTTATAAAGCCAGCGATGAGTATAAAGATGCTGCTGAAGGACGCAGTAATTGCCCAGCGGTATTCATCGATTCGAGTGGTCGTTCATTCGCACTTGATGCCCATACTTTGCCATCTGCACGTAGTCAGGGCGAGCCGCTAACAACTCGATTTACCCTAGCGCCAGGACAAACCTTTGCACATGCACTGATGGCTGATGATAGCCAACAATTCTTACTTAGTTCTGATGCCGGTTATGGTTTCATTGGTAAGTTCAGTGATATGGTCAGCCGTAATAAAAACGGTAAAGCATTGTTGACCTTACCTGTTGGTGGTTTGGTGATTGAACCGCAAGCGGTGACAGATATCACCACAGATCATTGCTTAATTATTTCTAACGAAGGTCGGATGCTAATTTTCCCACTATCGTCATTACCATTATTGTCTAAAGGTAAGGGCAATAAATTAATGAACATCCCATCTGCACGGGTTAAAAGCCGTGAAGAGTATGTGCAAATGCTGAAAATTGTGCCGGAAGGACAATCAGTCACGCTTTATGCTGGTAAGCGTAAATTGACATTGAAACCTGCTGATTTAGAACATTATAAGGGTGAACGCGGTCGTCGCGGCTTTAAGTTACCACGTGGATTACAGCGTGTTGATAGCTTAGATGTAGCACAAGAATAATTCAGCTAACGCTTGTACACTGAGTTCTTGCTCGGTATACTGCGGTGATGTTAAAAGAGGGTTACGAATGTTATTTATTAGTCGTTTAGTCTTGGTCATGCTGTTCATGATCTACTTATTGATCATGAGTATATTACGCTTTAGTTTACAGCCACGTGATCCCAAACACGTAGCATGTGTGGCGAGAAATTTTTCTCGTTTGGCGCGTATTTTTGGGGTTAAGCTCATCGTGCGAAAACCAGCTGGCTTGAATGATGCTGGTCCGTATGTATTTGTTGGCAATCATCAAAACAACTTTGATTTAATTACAGTGACGGCAGCAGTGCAACCGGGCACAGTGTCAGTGGGTAAGAAAAGTTTAATTTGGGTGCCGATTTTTGGTTTTGTTTATTGGTTATCAGGTAATATTTTGATTGATCGTAAAAACAAAAGTAAAGCGGTAGGTACGATTGCGACTGTGGCTGAACGTATTCGTAAAGGTCACTTGAGTATTTGGATGTTTGCCGAAGGCACGCGTAGTCGCGGCCGTGGTTTATTACCGTTTAAAACCGGTGCATTCCATACAGCCATTCAAGCTGAAGTACCAATTGTGCCGGTATGTTGTTCAAATACCCATAACAAGATAAAATTAAACCGTTGGGATAATGGCGAGGTGATTATTGAAATCATGGATCCAATTGCCACTACGGGTTTAGATCGCAAAGCGGTACGTCAATTATCAGCAGATGTGCATGCGATCATGAAAAAGCGTATTGACGAGTTATCTGTAGAAGCCAGAGATGCTTAGTTAAATGCTAATATTAGTCTGAATTATACGATACTGGAATTTAGATAAATAAAAAATTCAAGGTCGATAATTAATTCAGGCAGATAATAAAAACGCCCATAACAATCGCTTGTTATGGGCGTTTTTTATTCATGCAATTTTATTACGCAATTATTTATTAGCGTAACTATTTATTAGCGTAATAAACGGCGAACTTAGATGATTTTATTTGCAGTAAGCAATGGCCGAAAGAGGCTTCGATAATCTCTGGATATTTAAGGAAGCTATTTGCGACTAAGACTAAATGACCGCGTGGATTAATATAATCGTTCGCTTCTTTTAAGAATGTCTCAGTACTTGCATAATGGGTTTTCAATCCCGCATGGAACGGTGGGTTGGAAATGATATAATCAAATTTATCACTTACATCAGAAAACACATCTGAAAGGTAAGCTTGACCAGCTAATTCATTCGCAGCTAATGTTAATTGGCTCGATTTAACCGCAAGTGCGCTCACGTCTGTCATTTCAACTTTGCTTGCAGGGAAACGTTTAGCGATATAACTACCGATAATACCAGCGCCACAACCGAGATCAAGTACACGACCGGATGGTTTCTTGTGTAAGTTACTCAGTAGAATATTACTACCTGTATCGAGTTTACCGTGGCTAAATACGCCAGGTAATGTACAGACTGTTAGCTCAATGCCTTTTACTGAGATTGGGAATGTGGTGATCCAATCATCTTGAACAAACTTAGCCACTGGCTTATTCAGTTCAGTTACAAACAGTGAGCTACGACGTGCAGCATCGAGTTTGTTACAGATGTCGCCATACGGGGCAAAGAATTTATTGGCACTGCGAATACCAGCGTTGTTTTCACCAACCATGAAGATCATGGCGCCATCTTCTAGGTGTTCGGTGATGTTAGCTAATAGATATTCTACTTCTGCTTTTGATTTTGACATATAAATCAATGCAACTTGGTGTTTCTTAACTGCTTGATATTCTGTAGAGCAATGGTTATCAATATTGCTGACATCATCATAATGTAATTTAGCGGAATAATCGTAGCTGAATAAGGTTACTTTTTTCGCTATATTCGCTAATTCAGTAGGGTAGGTATCTTCGATGTAACCCGCAATCAACAGGTCTTTGTCTTCAAAATGTGCAGTATTACGCTCGAGTAATTGACTTGCAGGGGTATAGCTAGTGCTGATCATGGGTCTGGACTCTTTACTTAATTTGGTCGAAGATTTGGCCGGAGAGTATATACCCAAACTACTTCAATATCCTCCCCTTTCGCTTTACTGAGTGCATATCCCCGAGTCGCTCGGGTATCGATTATCCTGTGGGGAATTGTCTGCTGTGATTTTGCTTATGTATTATCTTGCTTGACATTTTGCGGTGAATGACGAATTATTAAATATTAAAAGTAAACGATAAATAATAAACGCCTAAATGTTTTTTCATCAAAATGAGAACGTCACATGCTTAATTTAAAACGAAAACAATTTAAACAAGGCAAATTAAAGCCAGCGTAGCATGTGATTCGAGAACATATAAATCCCTATAGGAACCTCGAACGCAATTTATGTAATCGAGGTTTTTTTATAACCGAAATGGAGCTTCTATGAGTGTTAACTCAACGGTCACCGATAAATCAGCAATGAAAGCATTACTTAAAGGTTCAATTGTTGCGTTGGTTACCCCGTTTAAAAATAATGAAATTGATGAACCAGCATTACGTAATCTTGTTGACTGGCATATAGCACAGGGTACGCACGGTATTGTTGCTGTAGGCACTACTGGCGAGTGTCCAACCTTGTCACTAGAAGAGCATTGTCAGATCCTCGATATCGTTGTTAACCAAGCGGCAGGGCGTTTACCGGTTATCGCTGGTGCAGGTTCAAATAACCCAACTGACGCGATTATGTTATCTAATCATGCGCAAGCGGCAGGTGCGATTGCGACGTTACATGTTGCAGGTTATTACAACCGTCCTTGTCAGGAAGGTTTATTCCAGCATTTTAAAGCGATTAACGATAACAATGATTTACCCATTATTGTTTATAATATTCCTGGCCGTGCGATTGTCGATATTCAACCTGAAACGTTAGCGCGTATGGCTGAACTCAAAAATGTTGTGGGTATTAAAGATGCGACTGGCGATTTGTCGCGCCCTTGGTTAGAACGCCAATTGATTAAAGGTGATTTCTCTTTCCTTTCTGGTGATGATTGTACTACGGTTGCTTACAATGTCTCTGGTGGTAATGGCCTGATTTCTGTGTCTGCGAATGTGGCACCAAAGCTGTATGCAGAAGTTCAGGAATTAACATTTGCAGGTAAATATGTTGAAGCGAGAGAATTACAAGATCGCTTGATCACCTTACATAACTTAATGTTTAAAGAAACAAGTCCGGCAGGTGTGAAGTATGCTGTCTCACTATTAGGCCTGTGTGAGCCTGAGTGTCGTTTACCTGTAATTGAACTAACCCAAGGTACAAAAGATGAAATCCGTGCTGCTATGATTGAATTAGAGTTGATTTAAGCTTGATGGCGTAAGGGGTTTATAAATAATGAAAACGGCGAGCTTAGGCTCGCCGTTTTTGATCTCGATAGTTAATTTTTAATAGCGAACACTAAGGCTTATTTATACCGCAGATAAAAGTATTAACGCACAAGTGGCCACAATAATTTATTTATGATCAAGTTATGCTGATTTTTTTGAGGATTAACCGTGTGGTTAGTTACTTTTATTGATAGTATATACAAATCAGTAATTGGTATTTAATTGTTTTTACCATTCAAGTTGGGTTGATATGAATTTAAGAGATTTAGAATATTTAGTTGCGTTGCAAGAATTAAAGCATTTTAGAAAAGCAGCGGAAAAGTGTTTTGTTAGTCAGCCAACGCTGAGTGGACAGATCCGTAAATTAGAAGATGAACTAGATGTCATTTTAATCGAGCGCACTTCAAGAAAGGTATTGTTTACCCCAGCGGGCGATCAAATTGCCGATCAAGCGCGTAGGGTATTATTAGAGTCGAAAGCGATTAAAGAAATTGCCAAGAGTTATGCTAGCCCGACCGCTGGGGCCATTCATATTGGTTTAATCCCAACGGTTGCGCCGTATCTGCTGCCACTCATAGTGCCATCGATGAAGAAACAGTTTCCAGATTTAGACATGTTTTTACATGAAAACCAAACCAATGAGTTATTAAAACAATTGGACGAAGGTGAGTTGGATTGTCTGCTGTTAGCTTACCTACCCGGTATGGAAAAATACGGTCATATTGAACTATACAAAGAACCATTAGAGCTGATTATTCCTAGCTCACATCGCTTTAAAGGTCGCGATCGTGTTGATTTGTCAGAATTGCGCGGCGAGCAGGTGCTGATGTTAGAAGATGGTCATTGCCTACGTGATCAAGCAATGGATTATTGCTTTACGGCCGGTGCTGAAGAAGATCAGAGCTTTAAAGCCACGAGTCTAGAAACACTACGTCATATGATTGCCGCAGAAGCGGGGGTGACATTATTACCGCATTTAGCTATTCCACGCACTAGATTCACCGAAGGTGTTGAATATATTAAATTTGTCGAACCTGAGCCAACCCGAAAAATCGTGCTGCTGTATCGTAAAGGGTCGGTAAGACGCCCTTGTTTTAATGACATAGCACAACTGATTAATAAGAAAGTAACGGCAACTATCGTTTAGCGATGTAGGTTAGTTAGATAGTTTAGATAGATAGTTTAGTTAGATAGTTTAGTTAGATAGTTTAGTTAGATAGTTAAACGATATGGCTGTGTAGATACGAACTGTTGAGATATAAAAATGGCGCTACTTTTAAAATAAAGTAGCGCCATTTTTTAGCTATTTAATCTTAACGATAAAGATTAAAACAAGTCATCGAGAGATTCTTCAGCTGCTTCACTGTGCTCATCTATTTGATCGAATGACGAGCCCGCATCTTGATTATTCACATATTCCGTTGGTTCCGTACCTTGAATAAAGTATTCAAAGCGCGAGGTATAATCTGATTTACGGGTGAGTAAGCCCGATTCTCGATCGATACGTACTTGGACTATATTCTCAGGCATTATACTCGGGCGTACTGGCACCCCTTTAAGCGCAAACTGCATGAATTCAATCCAAGCTGGCTGCGCTGTCTTAGCGCCCGCTTCCGCACCGTTAATTTGGTTTTTGTCCAGATTTATATTGCGGCTCACACGGCCTAAATCACGACTGTGGCTATCAAAACCAATCCAACTGGTTGCTGATAGGTCTGGGTTAAAACCCGAGAACCAAGCATCTTTTGATTCGTTTGTTGTACCTGTTTTACCACCAATATCGTGTCGTTTCAGTGCTGCAGCTGCTCGCCAACCAGTACCGTTCCAACCGGTTTTATGACGCCAACTACCACCACCCCAAATAACACTTGCCATAACTTCACGCATTAAGAACGCATTCTGTTCGGTGATAATACGCGGTGCTAATTGTTGCGAACCATAAGGGGCAATATCGCATTGTGCGAGTGCATCCCCTTCGACTGCTAACCAATGTTCAGGGTTATCTGTGCCCAATGCGATTTGTTTCTCACATGCTAAACAGGCTTGCTTTGGTGCTGCTTGAAATAGTAGCTCACCATTAGCGTCTTCAATACGGTCAATAAAGTAAGGGTCAACTTTAAACCCTCCATTAGCAAACGTTGCAAAGGCAACCGCCACTTCTAACGGTGTCAGCGATGCCGAGCCCAATGATAATGATTCATCACGGGGTAACTTAGCTTTATCAAAACCAAAGCGTGACATGTAATTAATGGCGTTAGTTAAACCGACTTGACGGAATACGCGCACCGACATGACATTTTTTGATTGTGCTAAGCCTAAACGGAAACGGGTTGGACCATTGTAGGTTGGCGGTGAATTTTTTGGTCGCCACGCGGTACCTGCACGTTTATCGCGTTGGTTGATAGGCGCATCATTGATTAATGTCGCTAGCGTTGCACCCTGTGCTAAACCAGCAGAATAGACAAATGGTTTGATGTTGGAACCAATTTGACGTTCAGCTTGGGTGACGCGGTTAAACTTACTTTGTTGATAATTAAAACCACCGACCAAGGCTTCAATTGCACCATCATTATTATCAATGGCAATGAAAGCAGAGCTAGCATCAGGGATCTGGCCTAACATCCATTGTGCCGGCTGTGTTGTTGCAGGCATCGGACGTAATAATACGATATCACCAGCACTGATAATTTCAGCCGCTGTTTGTGGCGCTGGACCTTGTTTATTATCGGCAATAAAGGGACGCGCCCATTTTAAACCATCCCAACTCACCGTCACTTGTTCGCCATTGGCTAATAATGCTGCGACGGTTTGGCCTGTTACTGCCGTAATAACTGCGGGTTGTAGTGGTTGATAACTGGGTTTATCTTTGAGTAATAATAATAGCTCTTCGTGACTAAGCACTTCATCATTAGTCCAAGCTTGGCCGAGCGGACCACGATAGCCGTGACGTAAATCATAATTAAGTAAGTTGTTAATCAGTGCTGTCGTTGCTGCCGTTTGGCGGTCGCTATGTACTGTGGTATAGACGTTTAGCCCTTGAGAATAAGCTTTATCTTCACCGTAGCGGCTAATCATTTCACTACGCACCATTTCAGCTAAATAAGGTGCCGACAATTCAATTTCTGCGCCGTGGTACTTACCGGTAATCGGCGCGTTGTTCGCTTCTTCAAACTGGGCTTGGGTGATATATTTCTCGTCTAACATTCGCAACAATACAATATGACGACGGGCTTTAGCACGTTTTGGTGAGCGAATCGGATTTAATGCTGATGGTGCCTTTGGTAAACCAGCAATGATCGCCATTTGCGCTAAGGTTAGTTCGTCGAGCGTTTTACCGTAATAAACTTGGGCTGCTGCGCCGATACCAAATGAACGATAACCCAATGGGATCTTATTCAGGTATAGGGTTAAGATCTCATCTTTGGTAAGATTTTGCTCAATATGCCAAGCTAAAAAGATCTCTTTAATCTTACGAATAAAGGTTTTTTCGCGGGTTAAAAAGAAGTTTCGCGCAACCTGCTGGGTAATGGTACTCGCGCCTTGTTTACGTTCGCCAGTCATGATCATGACCGTGGCTGCACGCACAATACCGATAGGATCTATACCTGGATGGCTATAAAAACGGTTATCTTCTGTGGCTAGAAATGCTTTGATCATCAAAGGGGGAACATCAGCAACCTCAATGGGAATACGACGTTTCTCACCAAATTGAGAGATCAGTTTGCCATCTTGGCTAAAGACCTTCATTGGCGTTTGTAACTGTATGGTTTTTAATGCGTTTACATCAGGCAGTTCTGGCTTGATATAGAAATATAGTGCAATGATGCTTCCTACACCGAGCAGTCCGCTGACGAATAAAAATACGGATAATCGTTTAATCCATTTCACAATAATGCTCACTATAATTTCTCAATAATCGATCATTATATCTCTGTTTTGTGAATTAGTACGAGTTGTTTATGATAGACCTCAGAGATTTAAGCCTGTATGCTTTAAATGCAACAAATAATTAACAATAAAATAACAAAATGGAAGTCATTGTTATTACATAGAGTTGAAGATCATTATGCTAAAGCTGTTTAAAAGGAATCAGACAGTGGCAATGATCGGAGTTGATTTTGGATCATCGTCCGTAAAGGCCCTCGCGCTGTCTAAGCGTTCAGAGCATTATGTGGTAGATATGGTATCAGAGGTAGCAACGCCAAAAGGATGTGTCGTTGATCACCAATTGCAAGATATAGAAGCATTAACCAATGTGTTGCAACACGTGCGTCAAGATTTTCCTTTCCGTTATAAACAAGCTGCTACTGCCGTATCTGGCACAAATGTTATTACGAAAATTATTTATGTTGACACCGACCTTTCTGGCCCCGAGCTGGAAATGCATATCGAGCTGGAAGCGGAAAGCTTAATCCCTTTTCCGCTGGATGAAATTAGTCTCGATTTTGAAATATTAGGTATCAATGATAACAATCCGGGCAAACATAATGTGTTATTGAGTGCGACTCGTACAGAAAGCGTCACCTCATTAGCGGGTTGCCTAGAAGAAAGCGACTTTATCCCGAAAATTGTGGATGTGGCTGCGCATGCATTAGCGCGATCTCACGATTTATATTTACGCCTGGCTGAGCTGCAAGATGATAGCAAAGTAGTGGCTGCGATTGATATTGGTACTAATATGACCATTTTTTCAATGCTGCATCAGGGCGAGTCAATCTATTCTCGGGTACAAAATTTTGGTGGCGAGAACTATACCCGCACCATTAGCGATCATTATAGCTTGAAACGTGATGAAGCTGAAAAAATGAAACTCGCGCAACAGTTGCCACTGGATTACGATATTGATGTATTAGCCCCTTATATTACCGCTTGCATACAGCAGATCCGTCGTAATGTGCAGCTGTTTACTAACTCTGGTACCTTGCAGAAAATAGATATGATCACGCTGAGTGGTGGTTCGGCATTAATCATGGAGTTGGCTCAGCAAGTGGAAAGCGAACTGGGTATCACCACCCGTGTTGCCAATCCTTTTGCTCAGTTTCACTACGCCGAAGAAGTCGAAGATAAAGAACGTTTAATCGCTAACGGACCGCGTTATATGGTTGCACTTGGCTTAGCGATGAGGGCGTTATAATGTCTAATATTAATTTATTACCATGGCGGGAAGTGGATAAAAAGCTTCGCCAGCAACGCTTTTTCACCTTCAGTGGCATAAGTCTTGGCGCGACGTTATTGGTCATGAGCATGCTGAATATGGTGATCGGTGGCTTTATCGACAACCAAAAACAGCGTAATACTTTGCTTATGCAAGAGATGCAGGTCATCGATGTCAAGCTAGGTAAAATTAAAGAGTTACGTGGACGTAAGGATAAACTCCAAGAACGTATTGCTTTAATTCAAAGCTTACAGCGCAGTCGTAATACTCCTACCCACTTAATGAATACCTTACCTCAATTGATACCAGCGGGTGTCAATCTAGCCAAGTTAACCTTTAAAAATGACATTATTAAAATTAATGGCACCAGTGATTCGAATACCCGTCTGGCAGTATTACTGCGTAATATTGAAGAATCAACGTGGTTGATCGAAGGTGACCTAGACTCCATTGTTGCTCTGCCTGGTGAAGAGGGAAATCGTTTTGAAATGCGCTTTTCGGTAACGCCGATGAAGACAGAGGCGGGCAGCTAAGATGAACTTACAAGAACTCAATGAACTGGATCTTGAAGATTTAGGCAATTGGCCTAAACCCGCCAAAATAGCCGTAAATATCATTTTTTCAGTATTAATTGCGGCATTATTCTATTGGCTATTTATCGCGTCATCGCTACAAGCGCTGGAGAATATTGAAAAGAAAGAAGCAAGTTTAAAATTACAGTTTGAAGCCAAAGCCAGCCTTGCTGGTAATTTAGGCTTATATACCGCGCAAATGTCGGAGATGGAAAATTTATTTAATCACATGCTTAGGCAGTTGCCATCAAAAAGTGAGACCGCCGGGTTGCTCGACGATTTGAGTTATATTGGCCAGCATAATGGCTTGCAGTTACGTAAATTTAAATGGTTGTCAGAAGTACAGCGAGACTTTTCTTATGAAGTGCCGGTAAGTTTAGAAGTCATTGGTACCTTTCATCAACTTGGTCAGTTTACCAGTGATATTGCCGCATTACCGCGGATAGTCACACTCGAAGATTTTACGATCACTAAACTGCAAGGGGAATTGCTGAAAGTGAATATGATTGCCCGCACCTATCGTTATAAGGGGGATAAATGAAGCGTATTAGTAGTCTAATATTTCTCGCGTTAACGGTAACTGGGTGTACTGGGGATAATCAGGATCTGGTTGATTACATTAATGAGGTTAAAGCGCGTAAAGGTAATTTAATTGAACGTGTACCGGATATGGAAAGCTTTGTAGCCTTGCACTATTCGGAAACTGGAGCGCGTAATCCGTTTTCTAATCCGCGTCCCGAGTCGGTGAAAGCAGAAACACCGTTTCCACAAAATTGTCCGCAGCCAAATTTTGCGCGGATTAAAGGGCCGTTAGAAACCTATTCGTTAGATAATTTAAATATGCATGGCACCTTAGGCAGTGAAAAGCACCTTTGGGGACTAATAAGAGCAAGTACGGGAGAGATATTCCGAGTTTCACCGGGTGATTATATTGGACTTAATCACGGTGAAATACTCGACATAACCAAAAACTACATCGAATTGTCTGAGTTGATATTAACGGGTAAAGGCTGCTGGCAAGTTCGCACCACGCAAATCTCGCTTAGTAGCCAAGGTAACGGTTAATAGCAGGCAAGACAATCGTGCGTAGTAACCAAGACCACAATTAAGCCATTTTCAGGGATGATGAAATGACTAAATCATATGTAAGATGTACCAATATCGTCAAGGTATTGGTTTTATGTACCACACTTTTATGCTCTGCTTTCAGTTTTGCTGAGCCACAATTAAAGCAAATTCATTTAAACTCGTTAGCCGAAGGCCAACTAGAACTTGAATTTGAATTTAATGAAAATGTTGTTGAATATGCGGATAAACTACACTATTCACCACATCAACTGGTTATCTTAGTACCCGATGCTAGCTCTACTTTGTTGCTTAACCCTGTGGTTATCGAACAAGGTAATGTGTTGAATGTAGCGGCAGAACGTGTCGATTTAGGCCTTAAAATCACCATCGCTTTAGATGCACTGGTGCCGTATCAAATTATTCAAAGTAATAATAGTTTAATCGCTACTTTTGGACTGTTAAGCAGTGATTTCATTGTCCCGGAAGTTGCAGACAGTAACACCAATAGTTATACCTTGGTGCTTGCCGTTGAGCCCACAGTGGCAACGGCTGGAAATAGTGCGGTATTACCAGCAGCCACTGTTAGCACATCTTTGCTGGCCACTGAAGATGGTCGCCAAGTGACGGTGCAGTCACCTAAACTTGAAGATATCATCCCTATTGCAGACGATGAGGAAGAAGATTTTAGTGGTTTTGTAAACCAAGTGCGTGGTATTGATTTTCGTACCGGTAATGATGGCAGTGGCAAATTAATTTTAACCATGAAAAACAGCTCGATGGCCGTTGATATTAAGCGTAAAGGCAACAAATTAGTGGCTGAATTTCATAGCACCGCCATTTTGAAAAAATTGCTCTATATTTTAGATGTAGCAGATTTTGGTACCCCGGTCACCGCCATCGAAACTTTTCATGATGAAGGGCTCACGTCTTTTGAACTAGACGTTAGTGATGACTTTAATTACCGCTATGATCAAGCAGATAATATCTTTGTGATTGAAATTACCAAGAAAGATGCGGATGGAAAAGGCAGTAAATATCAAGGGCAGGCGATTTCACTGAACTTCCAAGATATTCCAGTACGTACCGTACTGCAGTTAATCGCTGATTTTAATGAGTTTAATTTAGTTACCACAGATTCCGTGAATGGTAATATCACCCTGCGTTTAGATAGTGTACCATGGGAGCAAGCGCTTGATATTGTAATGAAAGTGAAAGGCTTGAGTAAGCAGCTCGACGGTAATGTGTTGATGGTTGCACCTGCAGATGAGCTAGCGGCCTTAGAGCGTCGTGATCTTGTTAGTAAGAAGGAAGTGGCTGATTTAGCCGAGTTACAATCGGAGTTTATCCAAATTAGCTTTGCTAAAGCGGCCGATATTACCAAGCTTTTGTCACAAAAAGATTCTAGTCTGTTATCATCACGCGGCTCTGTTAGTTTTGATGAACGAACTAACACGGTATTGATTAAAGATACAGTGACAGTTATTGCCAATGTAAGACGTATTGTTGATATACTTGATGTACCTGTACGTCAGGTTATTATTGAAGCAAGAATGGTGTCAGTGGTTGATAACCTAGATGATGAACTCGGGATCCGCTGGGGTCTTAGTGGCAGTACGGATATTGGTAGTGGCTTAGGTTCAACATCGGGTTCTATTGAAGGCAATGACTCATTGGCTGGGGGTAATGTCCCTGCTATTGGTGACCGTCTCAATGTTAATCTACCTGTTGCATCACCAGCGGGTTCTATTGCGTTTCAAATCGCAGAGTTAGCCAGTGGGCAAATACTTGATTTAGAACTCTCTGCGTTAGAAGCAGAACAAAAAGCAGAAGTGATCGCAAGTCCAAGAATTACCACTACCGACCAGAAGTCAGCGTATATTGAGCAAGGTACGGAAATCCCGTATGTTGAATCAAGTTCGAGTGGTGCTACCTCTATCGCCTTTAAAAAAGCGGTATTGGGTTTACAAGTAACACCACATATCACCCCGGATAATAAAATCATCTTAGATTTGAAAATAAATCAAGATACCCGAGGTGAGGATGTTAAGACCGTGGGTGGCGAAGCTGTATCGATTGATACCCAAGTTATTAGCACCCAAGTTTTGGTTGAAAATGGCGAAACTGTGGTGTTAGGCGGTATATTTAAGCATGAAATTAAAAAGATTGTAACGAAAGTTCCGGTTCTCGGTGATATCCCTTGGTTAGGCGTATTATTCCGTAGTACTAAGAATATTAATCAGAAACGAGAGCTGTTAATCTTCGTTACACCAAAAGTGGTAGTGGATACGTTGTAACCTACCTTTGACAAAAGGCCGTAAAAACTATATAAATAGCGGTCTTTTTCTGCCTGAAATGTCATCACCTGGTTTTTTTACCGGGTGTTGCTGATTTTGGCTGTTGCCAAAATGTCTCATCACTGATTGTTATAATCAAGAGGACATTTTATAGGTAGGTCTGGTGCCCCCTAAGAAAAAGGGTGTTATTACTTTAGATTTATTGAAGAGTTAAAATGGCTGAAAAACGTAATATATTCCTAATAGGCCCAATGGGCGCAGGTAAAAGTACAATTGGTCGTCAACTAGCTAGCCAGTTGCATTTAGACTTTATCGATTCGGATCATGAAATTGAACGTCGCACTGGCGCAGACATTTCATGGGTATTCGATGTTGAAGGTGAAGCTGGTTTTAGAGTTCGTGAGGCGGAAGTTATTGACGATCTAACACAAGAGCAAGGCATTGTGTTAGCAACGGGCGGTGGCTCAATTTTAAGTAAAGAAAGTCGTAACTATCTTTCTGCTCGTGGTGTAGTTGTTTATTTAGAAACAACTATTGATAAGCAGTTGGTAAGAACGTCACGCGATAAGCGTCGTCCTTTACTACAAACTGAAGAACCACGTGATGTTCTGGAAACATTAGCTGATGATCGCAATCCTTTGTATGAAGAGATTGCTGATTTTACAGTTAAAACAGATGAGCAAAGCGCTAAAATTGTTGCGAATCAGATTATAAAGTTACTAGATTTTTAATTGAGGTCACATGGAAAGGTTAACTGTTGAACTGGGTGAGCGGAGCTACCCTATTTATATTGGTGAAGGCGTATTAACGCAAGCAGAGCAATTTAAGTCTGCGATAACAACCAATAAAGTCGTCGTGATATCCAACGATACGGTTGCACCGTTGTATTTACAACGCGTTCAAGCATTGTTACATGACTATGAATTTGACAGTATTATTCTTTCTGACGGTGAGCAATTTAAAACCTTAGATACTTTAAATGAAATATTTACCGCGCTACTGCGTGAGAATTGTGGACGTGATACCACGTTGATTGCTCTCGGTGGTGGTGTTATTGGTGACATGGTTGGCTTCGCGGCCGCCTGTTACCAACGCGGTATCCCCTTTATCCAAATCCCGACGACTGTGTTGAGTCAAGTTGATTCCTCGGTTGGCGGTAAAACGGCAGTTAACCATCCATTAGGTAAGAATATGATTGGCGCTTTTTATCAGCCCAATGCTGTTTTTATTGATACGGTTTGTTTAGCTACCTTACCTCGACGCGAACTGGCGGCTGGTATGGCTGAAGTAATTAAGTATGGGATCATTTATGATGCCGACTTCTTTGTTTGGCTAGAAGAAAATATCGCAGCACTCATGGCGCTTGATACAGCGGCATTAGAGTATGCAATTTATCGCTGTTGTGAAATTAAAGCCGAAATTGTTGCCATTGATGAAAAAGAACATGGCTTACGCGCGCTATTAAACCTTGGTCACACCTATGGTCATGCTATTGAAGCTGAAATGGGTTATGGCGTTTGGTTGCACGGTGAAGCGGTTGCAGCTGGTATGATCATGGCTGCGCAGACATCAGCAGCAATGGGTTTATTGACGCGCGCTCAAGTAACCCGTATCGCCGCGCTAATCACCGCAGCGGAATTACCGTTACTGGCGCCAGCAGAAATGGACTTTGGTGCATTTATGCAACACATGAAGCGTGATAAAAAAGTACTTAATGGTCAACTGCGTTTCATTTTACCAACTTCCATCGGTAGTGCTGAAGTGTTATCGACAGTAACTGAAAACACATTACGTGATGTGGTTAACTTCCATAATCAGGCGGACTCTAGTGCACTATTCAGTTCAAACTGAAATATATTCTCAAACGCAGCTGTGTGAACGGCTGCGTCATCTCACACAATTCTCTTCACATTTATTACTCGTAAGCGGTGAATCAGGTTCAGGTAAATCAACTGTATTACGGCATTATGTAGAATCAGATTTTAATCAGAAAACCATTACTATTGATGCACAGCAGTGTCATGATGATGCTGCGTTGCGAACGTTATTATTACAACAGATTAGCTATGATGGTCGTTTTAATCCCCATATTCCACTGGTGGATAGCTTACCGCTGTTTGCTCAGCAGCTTGAGTATGAGCTGACGGTCTGTATTGACAATGCGATGGCATTGTCGGCTGCGAGCATTGCGGAATTTGCGCAATTAGTCGAACTAAGCCTTAATAATAGAATTAGTATTAAAGTAAATATCATTTTATTTGCAGACAGTAAGTGGGTTGATATAACTATGCTGCAGTTTGCAAAATCAGCAACCAATGTATTGGAGTTGGAAATGACGGAACTCGATCCGCAAGCCGCTGTAAAATTTGTACAACAACAGTTTAATAACGCTGGTTACAAGCCGACATTCGTTAATCAGGACGCGATTAATCGTCAAATTGAAGCCTGTCAGGGTAACCCTGCCGAGTTAGCTAAATGTGCGCAAGCAATTATGCAAGGCCAAGTATATAACCCAGATTCAGCAGTGGCGAACGTGGCAACTCAACCGGCGAAGAAAGGCAATAAGTCGTTCTACTTAGCGGGTATTATTGCTGGGGTAGTATTACTTGGTAGTGCCGGTTCATTCTTGTATGACGCCTATCAAACAGAGCAACAGCAAACGGCTGAGCGCGTGATGGACGAGTCATTAGCAACTGATTTGCAGATGATACAAGACGGTACTGTGGCGACAGATCCTGAGGCTGGCGATGCCACGACTGCGGCAGATGCCAGTACACCGCAAATGTTTGCCAGTGATTGGGATGAGGAATTACCCACCGAAATAGGTCAAACTATTACCCTCACAGATCCGCCAGTGACTGAAGCTACTCTACCAACGCAGAAGCAGCGTGTGGTGATTGATGATGCTGCGGTGAACAAGATGCTGGCTAAGCAAAATGCAGCCAACCCTGCTGCTGTAGTTGATAGTAAAGCGGACATCGACGATGTTGATAATGCTGTTATTAAAGCCATTGCAAGTACGTCTGAAGTCGCTGACGGTAAAGCTTGGGTGATGGTGCAACCGGCGAAAAATTATACGTTTCAGATTGCTGGTTTAAGCCGTGAATCACAGCTAAAACAGTATTTAAACGAAAATGAATTACCTGAAAATATCTGGACCTATGAAACCGTGCGCAATAACAAACCTTGGTATGTCGTTCTTTACGGTAGTTTTAGCAGTGTTGAACAAGCGAATGCAGCAAAGCTGAAATTACCAGCTGCGGTACAAAAAGATAAACCGTGGCTGAAGCGATTCACTCAGATACAAAGAGATTTATAAAAAAACAGCGCAATTTCGCTGTAATCCATGTACAATCGGCCCCCTTTTATTTAGCGGTATAAGTCACAAATGCAGAAAACGCGAGCCTTCTTAAAGTGGGCCGGAGGTAAGTATTCTCTGGTTGATCATCTACGTGAAAAATTACCGAAAGGTAAGCGTTTAGTTGAACCGTTTGTTGGTGCTGCTTCAGTCTTTTTAAATACTGACTATGACGAATACCTGTTAAATGATATTAATCCTGATTTGATTAATATGTATAAGATCCTGCAGCAAAAACCCGAGCAGTTCATTGCCGATGCGCAGCGTTTCTTTACCCCCGAATTTAATGACAAAGAGCGTTATTATAAAATTCGTGAGAAGTTTAATAAAACCAGTGATCCTTATCAGCGTTCGTTGATGTTTCTATACATGAATCGCCATGGTTTTAATGGCTTATGCCGTTATAACAAATCAGGTGGGTTTAATGTGCCATTTGGATCATACAAAAAACCGTATTTCCCGTTAAAGGAATTACGTTTCTTCGCTGAAAAATCAAAAAAAGCCACGTTTATTTGTGAATCATATGCTGATGTTTATAAGCGTTTAAACAGTGATGATGTGGTTTATTGTGATCCTCCGTATGCACCACTAAGCACCACCGCGAGTTTCACTTCGTATTCGAGCAATGGTTTTAGCCTTGATGATCAGGCTTTACTGGCTAAAGTGTCACGAGAAACCTCACAACAGCGAAACATTCCGGTATTGGTTTCCAATCATGATATTCCGTTAACCCGTGAACTCTACCATGGCTCTACATTTGAAGTGGTGCAGGTAAAACGCACCATTAGCCGTAATGCTGGTAAACGTAACAAAGTTGACGAATTGCTTGCACTGTATCGTTAAATTTACGCTATGTTGCTTGCACTGTATCTAGGTTAGATAGTTAAACACGCGCTTTTGCGTGTTAATCGTCCTCCATTCTTCGGTCAAACCTCAGTTGTCAGTGTTATTCTGGTTTTATTATTTTACCCTAGGGGCTAACTTAGGGTAAGATTTACGCAGAGTAATGGAATAACAACAACTGAGAGCATGCCAAATGAAAAACTTTCTGATTGCCCCTTCTATTTTATCGGCTAATTTTGCTAACTTAGGTCAAGAAGTCGATGCTGTGCTGGCCGCTGGTGCCGATGTCATCCATTTTGACGTGATGGATAACCACTATGTGCCAAACCTCACGATAGGTCCCATGATCTGTAAAGCCTTACGTGACCACGGTGTTACCGCGCCTATTGATGTGCATTTAATGGTGCGTCCTGTTGATCACATGATTAATGAATTTGCCAAAGCGGGCGCAACAATGATCACTTTTCATGCGGAAGCATCTGATCATGTCGACCGTTCTTTGCAACTAATCAAAGAACACGGTTTAAAAGCGGGACTGGTATTGAATCCGGCAACACCGCTACATCACTTAGATTATGTGATGGATAAGTTAGATATGATCTTACTGATGTCAGTAAACCCTGGTTTTGGTGGTCAAAGTTTTATTCCTGCTACATTACAGAAATTACGCGATGTACGTAAATTAATTGATGCCAGTGGTCGCGATATTATTCTCGAGATTGATGGTGGCGTTAAAGTAGATAACATTCGTGAAATTGCAGAAGCGGGCGCAGACATGTTTGTTGCGGGCTCTGCGATTTACGGCCAAGCAGACTATAAAAAAGTCATTGATGAAATGCGTTCGGAGTTAGAAAAAGCCAATGTTTAAGCTTATTTGTTTTGATTTAGACGGTACCCTTGTTGATAGTGTGCCTGATTTAGCCGCGGCAGTTAATTGCATGCTGAGTGATTTTGACCGTGCTCATTTCTCTGAAGATGAAGTACGTGGTTGGGTTGGTAATGGTGCGCAAGTATTAGTACAACGTGCATTGTCTGGCAGTGTAAACATTGCTGATGATATTGACCCAGCATTATTTAATGATGCACTAGCGTCATTCTTAAAGCACTATTCTGCCAATGTATATACGCACAGTGTGTTATATCCAAATGTAAAAGAAACCTTAACAGCACTGCGCGATGCTGGCTTGAAACTGGCGATTGTCACCAATAAACCTATGGTACAAGCTATCCCAGTACTTGAATTAGCCGGTATTAGCGAGTTTTTTGAAGTGGTGCTGGGTGGTGATTCTCTGGCTGAGAAAAAACCTAATCCATTACCGCTATTACATTGTTTAGAGCATTATAAATTGACTGCCGCTGATGCGTTAATGGTGGGTGATTCTAAGAATGATATTATTGCCGCACAAGCTGCGAACTTTACTAGCTTTGGTTTAACTTATGGTTATAACTACGGTATTCCAATTAGCGACAGTAACCCTGACTTTGTTGCCGATGATATCAGTGAATTACTATCTGCAGTTAAATTGAAGTAATCGATTACCTTGCGTAATGACATAAAACGTAACGAAATAAACATGATTGGGTAAGTCGATGCACTTGCCCACAATTGAAAAATTAAGAGATTGGGAAATAAATATATGACAAAGCCTGTGGTATTAAGTGGTATTCAGCCTTCTGGTAGCATGACGATTGGTAACTATATTGGTGCCATCAACCAATGGCTGGACATGCAGGAACACAGCGACTGTCATTTCATGCTTGCGGACTTACATACCATTACGGTACGCCAAGACCCGAAAGAGTTTAGATCGCAGGTGCTTGAAGGCCTAGCAATGTATGTTGCATGTGGTTTAGACCCTGAAAAGTCGACTATCTTTTTACAATCTCAAGTTCCAGAACATGCTCAATTGAGTTGGTTACTTAACTGCTATACGCAGATGGGTGAATTAAACCGCATGACGCAGTTTAAAGATAAATCGAACAACTCAAGCAGCAGTAATTCAGGTTTATATACTTACCCTGTGTTAATGGCAGCGGACATTTTACTTTATCAAGCAGATGAAGTGCCAGTTGGCGATGATCAAAAGCAGCATTTAGAATTAGCGCGTACTATCGCGACGCGTTTTAATAATATCTACGGCGACGTATTTAAAGTGCCAGAACCGATGATCCCAACGTTGGGCGCACGTATTATGAGCCTGCAAGATCCGCTGAAGAAAATGTCTAAGTCTGATGATAATCCAAAAGCGTATATCAAGTTATTAGATCCGCCGAAGCAGATTGCCAAGAAACTGAAAAGTGCAGTAACAGACAGTGATGAGCAAGCACGTATTTACTTTGATAATAAAGAAAAACCGGGTGTATCTAACTTACTGACGTTACTTTCTGTTGCGACTAAGCGTCCAATTGCTGACCTTGTGCCTGAATACGAAGATAAAATGTATGGTCACTTGAAAGGAGATACCGCTGACGCTGTTGTGGCTATGATTGAGCCTATTCAAGCGCGTTACCACGAGTTACGTGCTGATGAGACAGAGTTGAACCGTATCATGCGTATCGGTGCTGAGAAAGCCTCTGAGCGCGCTGCACCAACATTAGCGAAAGCGTATGAAGCAGTTGGTTTTATTTCTAATAAGTAATTTACAGTAATGTAATTTATTAAGCCCTATATCAGGTTTCTGGAGTAGGGCTTTTTTGTGTCTGGAGATTGTAGGTCATGATTATGTATTGAATATTAGCTATTTCACATGTCGCATTAATATGTTAATTTCCGCTAATATGTCGCAAATGCTTTCGAAGGAATACCAAGATCACGCGTGGAATCTCGGATGTATATAATATATTGTCAACTTCGCTCCTATCCTTAGAGATGTTATGTACCAACAAAACTTTGCTAAATTAGCCAAAATAATTTCTTTTTATATTCTTTTATCTGTGATTTTTTTAAGCTTCGCTCGCGCTATTTTTCTTTACAATATTGTCGATTTTGAACAGTTAGCATTATACCAAAATGATTTGTTCAAAGTATTTTTTTGGGGTAGTCGTTATGATCTAAAAGTGGCTGTTATTGGTTTTGCAGTACCGACTCTCATTGGTATGTTATGCGCGGCTTCGAAACAATATTTTGAGTGTTTTACTCGGTATTTTAATATTTATGCTACGGTTATTTTTTTCCTACTCGTAGTTTGCTCTATCTGTAATTACTACTATTACCAAACGTATGGTAGTTATATTGATATTTTTATTTTCGGCCTGGTTGATGACGATACTATTGCCGTTCTACGAAGTGTTTGGACTGATTATCCTGTTTTAAAGATATCTGCTTGTATTGTTTTTATTACTTGGCTACTGGCTACGTTAGGTCACAAAGTATCGACTAATGTAAAAGTAAAACCGCCTTTGTTAAATAATTATTGGGTTGCAATTAGTTCAATTCTATTCATTTTGGTTTTATTTATCTTTGCGAGAGGAACGTTAGGTACACACCCTTTGAAACGTTATCATGCAAACGTATCTGATTATATTATTTTTAATACAGTAACTCCAAATGCTTTAATGTTACTGGAATGGGCGAATTCGGACTATAAAAGACAAGATAATTTCAAACCTGTGAATAATGCAGATTATATAAAACAACTAGTAAAGGTTACTGGGCGTACTTCATTGATCTCAAATGTTGAAGATAATCAATATTTAGCAGATAACCCTCCTCATGTTGTACTTGCCTTAATGGAGTCTCTTGGCTCAAATGTATTAAAAATGGATGGCAATGATGAAGCCTTGCTTGGTTCATTACAATCTCATTTCAATCAAGATTTTTTATTCTCACGATTTTATGCCCAGACTACTGCAACGATTGATACATTAGTTGATATGTTAGTACATAGTAATGTTCCAAATATTGCTGCATCAGATGCCCAAAAAATTGTCATTCCTGAAGCTGCAATGTTTCCATATCAGAAGGCTGGCTATCAAACTATCTTTATTTATGGGGGTAATGCAATGTGGAGAAATATTTATAATTATCTTCCTCAGCAGGGAATTAATGCCTTTTTTGATGAAAATAGTATTATTAATCAATTTCCTGAAGCGAAAAGTTCGGTCAGTGATTGGGGAGTTGCTGATGAATATACATTTAAATTTGCTCAGTACTTATTAAATAAAGCCACACAACCAACATTCATTTATATATTGAGCGTTACAAATCACTCTCCTCATAAAGTCCCTGAAGGAGCTTCAGTTGAACCAATTCATATTCGTGAGTATATTAAAAATACAAGTCAGTTAGAAAGTGATAAATTATTAACTGCCTTGGAAACATATCAATACTCCTCTAATGAGCTTGGTAAATTTATTAGTGAAATAAAAAATTCTGAATTAGCGGAAAAGACGATTATTGCAGCAACTGGGGATCATCGTGTTAGATCTATGAAAGCAGTAACGTCTTTGCAGCAGGCTACGACATCTCAAGTACCTTTATATTTATATGCGCCTCAACAAATTCTAAATAACATAGACTTCAAATACGATCCTTTAAGAACTGGGTCTCATAAAGACTTATTTCCTACATTATATAACCTTAGTCTGTCTGGAAGTCAGTACAGCAGTCTGGCTGGTAACAATTTACTTTCAAACGATGCAGATACTATATTTTGGGGCTTCTCTCCTGAAGGCATATTTAGTAAATCAGGGGCTAGATTAAAAAATAAACCTGATGAGCTACAGCCTTGGACTGGGAATACAAATACATTTAGCTCAGGAGTCAAGTATAACGGTGATATTGAATTTATGGCATCAGATTATACAAAGTTGAAAACACTATTTATAAATAAAGCGGTTAAAGGTAACAAGTAATGGTAGCTCGGTATCAAATGTACTCGTGCTGTAATTCGTAATTTTTTAAACATACAATGGATATAATATATGAAACCGGGTAAAACGGGTCTGGTTAGACTCATTCATGCGTTACGTTATTCTTGGCTTGGAGTTAAAGCCGCTTGGCGTTGTGAATCGGCATTTAGGCAAGAAATCGTTTTATTGTTATTACTTACGCCTGTTGCTTTGTTATTACCTTTGCCTGGGATAGAAAAATTATTATTAATTATATCATTGCTCGCAGTTATCGTTGTGGAGTTATTAAATTCGTCAATCGAAGCCGTTGTTGATCGAATTGGTACTGAAATTCATCCTCTTTCTGGTCAAGCTAAAGATATGGGCTCTGCAGCAGTATTGTTCACCTGCCTAATTGCGTTATTGACTTGGAGCTATGTGTTGTTTAACTATTTTTTCTAGATTAAATGACCGGCTCTGTAAGGGCATGAGGAAAGACCTTACTTAACTAAACAACGAAATACACAGCGCCAACAGCAGCAATAACGAGATCACTTGCCAGAAGCGTTCCGGGTTCTTCTCAATCAAGGTTTGTTTACGGTTATTCTTATATTTAGGGTTTGGGTGTTGTAACTCATGCAAGAGTTCGGATACATCGGCATGGCGTTTGTCAGGCGTAAATCGCAGGCCTTTTTTAATCGCGCCGTCTAACCAAAATGGCACCAAAGGATTGAGTTCATAAGCAGGAATATACTTGGTATTGAGATAAGCCTTTTGGGTGCGGCAGGTTTCTAGTTTACCGTTAAAAGGTTGCTTACCGGTGAGCATTTCAAAGATGATCACTGACATGGCGAAGATATCGGATTGCGCGGTACTGTCACCATTAATCACGGTTTCAGGCGCTGAATAAGCCGCGGTACCCAAAATTTTATCGCGTTGTAATGGGGTGCTGATCTCGGCGATGCCTTTGACGAAACAAGAACCAAAATCAATAATCTTAACTTGGCCGTTATTATCGATCATAATATTGCCCGGTTTCAAATCTTGATGCAGGGTTTCTTTACGGTGAAACGCCCGTAGACCTTTAATCACTTGCTCGACAATATTCAGTACATCTTGTATTGGTGGGTTAGGGTGCTGACTTATCCATTGCTCTAGGGTTATGCCTTCAATCATTTCCATAAGATAATAGAGATGACTTTTTTGCCTGTTGGTTTCGACAATTTTTAATATATGCGGGTTATTCAAGCGTGAACCAATCCAAGTTTCCATAGTGAAACGTTCGATATAAGCATGATCATCAATGTAGTTTACCGACGGTGCTTTCATGCAGTACTGCTGTTTAGTCTCCTTGTCTTCGACCAAATATAAATGACTGCTGCTACTGGCATGTAATTCTTTGATGACTTTTAGCCCATCAATGGATAATCCCTTGCGCAGCGCGGGCGGAAAAGGCATTGAAGCCAGGTGTACATGCACATCTTCGGCGCTTTGTTTTGGTAGACTATCAATACGTAATAACTGGCAACTAATATTATCATTACTGTTATTGCCCAGTGCTTGCTGGATTAATTGTTCACAGCAAGCTTCAAAATCACTATTTTGGGTATTACTGGTTTGCTGGACAATATTACGTAACTGTTTATCGCTGACGAAATCATGCAAGCCATCGGTGGATAGTAAAAACACATCACCGACTTGTAATTCCACTTCTTTATAATCGACTTCAAGGGTCACGTCTAAGCCTATGGCTCTGGCGAGATAGGATTGTTTACTACTCACTACCGTGGTGTGATCTCGGGTTAATTGTTCTAGGGTATGTTGGCGTAATCGGTAAATACGCGAATCACCGACATGCAGTAGATGTGCTGAGTGAGATTTAATGACAATCGCACTTAGGGTAGTTAAGTAACCTTTTTGCGCATCGGCAAACTGTCGACCTTGGCTATACAACCAACGATTTAATGCGGTGAGCACCTGACCGGTAGATTTACCAACCGACCAAGTTTCAGGGGTAGAGTAATAATCAGATAAGAAATTATGCACACAAGTTTCACTGGCTTCTTTACCAGCTTCCGAAGCGCTGACACCATCGGCGATGATCGCAACGGCGCCTTTGGTGGTGAGCAGTAAATCATCTGGGATACGAATACCGATGGCATCTTCATTCTGGGCTTTTATGCCTGCGACCGAGCGTTGACCGATGGTAAAGGTGGCGCCGCCCTGTAAGTGCCATGGTGACATAATGACTTCCTGTAAATAACTACCTGTAAATAATATCGATTATGCGTATACGGCGTTAGCCATTATGCCGTCACTTCTACCATGCCATCAGTGACACGTACCGCATAAACAGGTACCGATAAGGTTTCATTTTCAAGGCATTCACCCGTGATTAGGCTGAAATGTTCTTTATACAATGGTGATGAAACAGTTAATACATCTTTCACTGAGGTAATTAAACCTCGTGATAACACATTAGCTTTACTGGCCGGGCAGTAGTTATCGATAGCAAATAATTGGTCGGTTTTACGGTCTAGAAAAATTGCCACTTGCTTGCCGTTGACTAACGCACACACGCCTGCGTCTGGGGTGAGTTGTTCTTTGGCAATTATTGGAGTCCAAGTCATCATAATAAATCCTTAAGTCTGGTGTTAGCGGGCTATTTACCCGCTTATTACATTTATCTGTTGTAGTGAAGCTAAATTAACATCGAGTTTTCGACCTAACTTACTTCCAGCACTGAGATTTGACCGACGCGCTCTGCGGGTGTGGCAGGGCGAATTTGGTCTCGCACTTCAACAAACTGCACCGCGCTATCATTTTCTTCTGAGTTAATGAAGTGCTTAAAGCGCAACAGTTTTTCAGGGCTTTCAATGGTGGTTTTCCACTCACATTGGTAGTTAGCAATGTTGGCTGCCATTGCCGCTTCAAGCTCTGCAGTCAGACTCAGTTTGTCATTAATCACAACCTCTTTAAGGTAATCTAATCCACCCTCAAGATTTTCTAACCAAACCGACGTACGTTGCAGGCGGTCTGCGGTGCGGATATAGAACATCAATACACGGTCAATATATTTGTACAGTGTGTCAGTATCGAGGTCGGTAGCGAATAAATCGGCATGACGCGGGCGCATACCACCGTTACCACAGACATAAAGACCCCAGCCTCCTTCTGTCGCAATAATACCGATGTCTTTGCCTTGGGCTTCAGCACATTCTCGTGTACAACCTGACACGCCAAACTTAATTTTATGCGGTGAGCGTAGCCCTTTGTAGCGGTTCTCAAGATCAATCGCTAGAGACATGCTGTCTTGCACACCATAACGACACCAAGTACTACCCACACACGATTTCACGGTACGCAGTGATTTACCGTAAGCATGGCCTGTTTCGAAGCCTTCGTGGATCAACCATGCCCATATGTCTGGTAGTTGATGTAATTGCGCACCAAATAAATCGATACGTAGACCACCGGTTATCTTGGTATATAATCCATATTTTTTAGCCACTTCACCGAGTACGATTAATTTGTCAGGGGTTATTTCACCTGCTGGGATGCGGGGTACAACAGAATAAGTACCATCTTTTTGCATATTACCAAGATAAACGTCATTGACGTCTTGCAGACCAAGATGATCATCTTCGAGGATGTAGTCATTCCAGAATGACGCCAAAATATTCGCGACTGTCGGACGACAAACTTCACAACCGTGACCAGCACCAAATTCGGTGATTAATGCCTCGAAGGTTTTAATACGTTTAACCCGTATTATGTCTGCCAGTTCTGCACGTGAGTAAGCAAAATGCTCACATAGGTCGGTGTTCACTGCAACCCCCATGCTTGCAAGCTCGGCATTCAGTACTTGCGTCACTAGCGTGCTACAACCACCACAACCGGTACCTGCTTTGGTTATTGATTTAATATCCCCAATGCTCGTTGCACCATCTTGTACCGCGGCACAAATTTGACCTTTAGTGACATCAAGACACGAACAGATAACGGCTGAGTCAGGCAGGGCGTCAACACCCATGGTTACCGCGCCACCTTCTGCGGGTGGTACCAGCATATTTTCTGGTGCACCAGGAATATCCATGTCATTTAAATAAATTTGTAACCAAGTACCGTAGTCTTCGGCTTCACCTACCATGACGGCGCCAAGTAGCTTTTTGCCACACTCACTAATCACTAGTTTTTTGTAAACTTGGTCAGCTTCGTTAGTGAATACATAGTTTTGTGCACCATCGGCATTACCGTGGGCATCACCGATACTGGCGACGTCAACACCGAGTAATTTCAGTTTGGTACTCATGTCTGCGCCAGTGAAGGCTAAGTCACCGCTACCAACGATTTGATCAACGGCCACTTTAGCCATTTGATAACCGGGCGCCACAAGACCGAAGATACGTCCTTGCCATAATGCACACTCACCAATCGCGTAAATATTTTCATCAGAGGTTAAACACTGATCATTAATTTGAATACCACCACGTTCGCCGAGTGTTAGGTCGAAAGAGCGGGCTAGTTCGTCTTGTGGGCGAATACCGGCAGAGAAGATGATCATATCTGTTTCAACGTGAGAGCCGTCAGCAAAGTTCATGCGGTAACGGCAGGTTTCACCTTTGACAATTTCTTTGGTATTTTTTTCGGTGTGAATATTTACGCCTAGTGCTGCAATTTTGTCGCGTAGGATCTTACCACCGCCGTCATCAACTTGCACAGCCATCAGGCGAGGGGCAAATTCAACCACGTGGGTTTCTAGACCTAACTGTTTAATTGCATTCGCGGCTTCAAGACCCAGTAGACCACCACCGACGACCACACCGACTTTACTTTCTTTTGCTGATGCGGTGATGTCTTCTAAATCTTCAATAGTACGGTAAACCAGACAATGGTCTTGGTCTTTACCTGGGATCGGCGGTACAAATGGATATGAACCGGTCGCCAGTACGAGTTTGTCGTAACTTTCAATACGGCCCTGCGCTGTGGTGACGGTTTTAGCTGCTTTATCGATGCTAACAACTTTATCGTTTACAAAGTATTGCACGCCATTATCGTCATAATATTCTGGCGATGTCATCATTAAGTCATCAGCTGTTTTACCACTGAAATAAGCACTTAACTGCACACGATCATAAGCGAGGCGTGATTCTTCACTGAATGTGGTGATTTGTACTTCAGCCATTTTGTCTTGCTGAATAAATTGGTCAATGAAATGGTGACCTACCATGCCGTTACCGACAACTATAATTCTTTTCATGACATGCTCCGTTATGCGCTTAATTCTTGATTTTTTGCCGATTGCTCTAGATCTCGCCAGCTAAGTTGGTCTGCAAGAGAGACCACCTTGCCAATGACTATCAGGCTAGGGCTTTGTAATTGCTGTTCAATCGCCAGTGCCGGTAATGTTGCCACTGTGCCAACAAATTCTCTTTGCTGCTGCGTTGAGCCGTTTTCAATTAAGGCTGCTGGGGTATTGCTGTCCAGACCATGACTGATCAGTTGCGCTGAGATCTCCGCTAATTTACCTAATCCCATATAGAACACTAAGGTGTGTTCAAGGTGCGCGAGCTGCGGCCAATTTAGATCTAGCTGGCCATTCTTTAGGTGACCGGTAATAAAGGTGCAACCTGTTGATAGCCCGCGATGGGTTAACGGGATACCAGCGTAAGCAGTGCACCCTGATGCTGCTGTTACGCCGGGTACGACGATTGTTTTTATATCATGGGCATGGAGCACCAGTTGTTCTTCACTACCGCGGCCAAATACAAAGGGGTCACCGCCTTTGAGACGACAAATGTTCAGGCCTTGTTTGGCTTTATCAACCATGAATAAATTCAATTGGTCTTGTGGAATACAATGGTCGGCTTTTTTCTTACCCACATAAATCGCTTTGGTATGGGGTGGGAATAAGGCTCTAATGTCTTGGCTAACTAAGTTATCAAACAAAATCAGATCAGCACTCTCAATCATCTTTAATGCTTTGAGCGTGAGTAGTTCTGGATCCCCTGGACCCGCCCCCACTAATGCTACTTGACCTCGGCTATGGTTATTCTTTGATTGCGCTTTGGTAATTAATTCAACTGTCATGACTCACATCCCTGTAGTACTGCTCTTTCCTTTACTGACTAACGCAAAGACAATGCCAACTCTGTAATTAAAGTGTTAACTGTTGATATTTAAAGGTTTGTTGTTCTACCGTTTTTTATATAAGGTTTTTTAGATGATTAAGCACTGCGATGTTGCACCAGTTTTTCCATTTGCGCACAGCCGTGGTGCAGCCAAGTTCACACTGTTGGCGATAGATGTCGTTAAAATGCATGAAAGAGTGGCTAAATAGCAGGAAAACATCTGTGTTTGAGCGACTAAATAAGAGGATCGTTCTTTTTATAGGGAATTAAAGTAAGCTGGCTTGGTTATTGCTCAATAGTGCTTATAGAGAGTGTATTTATAAATAATGTGCTGAGCAATTCAATGGAGACGTCTTATGATTTTCGGACGCAAGGATCAAAAGCCTATTCGCATTGCGGATAAACAGGTTAAAGAATGGAAATACACAACGTGTGGATATTGTTCTACAGGTTGTTCTATCGAGATCGGTATGAATGAGCAAGGGAATGCTGTTGCGAGTCGAGGCGTTGCTGACGCAGATGTGAATAGAGGTAAATTATGTATCAAGGGCATCTTTGAACATGAGTTATTTGATGCCGCTGGTCGTGGTAATGATCCCTTAGTGCGTGAGCAAATTCATGACAAGTATAAAGAGACTAACTGGGACTCTGCACTTGATACCATGGCGGATAAGATCAAGGCAATTCAACAGCAACATGGTAAAGATGCATTTGCCATTGTTTCAACAGGCCAGTTATTAACTGAAGAGTTTTATACCTTAGGCAAATTAGCTCGTGGTTGTATTGGCACCAACAACTACGATGGAAATACCACTTTATGCATGGCCTCTGCGGTATCAGGTTATAAGCGCTCATTTGGCTCTGATGGCCCACCTGGCTGCTACGATGATTTCTCCCATACCGATTGCTTGATTGCCTGGGGTTCTAACCTGCCTGAGCAACATCCGGTTATTTACTGGCGTTTAAAAGAAGCCAAAGAAAAACGTAACTTTCCGCTTATCGTGGTCGATCCGCGTGTGACTATGCTGGCGCAGTTTGCCGATATTCACTTACCGATTAGCCCAGGTACCGATATCGTCTTACAAAACGCCTTAATGCATGTGATTTTAAAAGAAGGCCTCGAAGACAAAGACTATATTGAAAAACACACCACAGGTATTGAAGCATTAACAGCTTGTGTTGCCGAGTTTGATCCCACATCAGCCGCTAAGATTTGTGGTATCGATGAAGATACTATCCGTCATGTCGCCCGCTTGTTTGCTAAAGCAGGTAAAGCGATGAGTATCTGGACTATGGGACTAAATCAAAGTACCCATGGTAGTGATGCGATCACCGGTTGTAATTCACTCTCGCTTATCACCGGTAATATTGGCGTACCGGGCGGGACGAGCTTATCGATTACAGGTCAATGTAACGCCATGGGCACTCGTGAATGGTCGTCGTGTTCAGGTTTACCTGGTTATCGCGCATTAGAGAAAGAACAAGACCGCAATGATATTGCTGAATTTTGGGGCATAGACCCAGGGTTCTTCCCGAAAAAACGCGGCTTGGCGCAAACTGACATTTTCCCTGCCATTGAAACAGGACAAATTAAAGGTCTGTGGCTGGTGGCGACAAACCCAATGACGTCGATGCCGAATACTTCACGTATTCGTAAAACATTAGAGAAACTCGATTTTCTGGTGGTGCAAGACGCCTATCAAGATGTGGAAACAACGCAATATGCGCACATGTTTTTGCCTGCCGCTGTATGGGCAGAGAAGGAAGGGGTATTTACCAATACCGAGCGCCGAGTTAACCGCGTGACCAACGTGCAAGCGCCGAAAGGTAATTCTAAATCTGACTTCTGGATTTTTTCAGAGCTATCGAAACGTTTTGAAAATGGTCAGAAAATCACCTTTCCGGGGACAACAGAAGAAGCCTTTGAAGAAATGAAAACGCTATCAAAAGGCGCTGGGCGTAATCTTGATATTTCCGGTATGACATACGAAAAAATTGAACAAGCCCGTGGACTACAATGGCCATACCGTGAAGGCGCGACGGATAATGACGAAGGTGCACGCCTTTATACCGACGGTCAGTTTGCCACGCCAACCGGTAAAGCTAATTTGATCCCATTGCCTTGGATTGATAATAACGAACATCCTTGTGAAGAATACCCTTTCTGGCTTAACAGTGGCCGCGTTGTAGAGCATTTTCATACTCGTACCCGTACCGGAAAAATGGGTAACTTAAACAAATATAGTCCCACCCCATACATGGAAATGAACCCAGATGCAGCCGCTAAATTGGGTATCAAGCATCAAAGTTATGTGCGCTTGGCCTCTCGCCGTGGTGACGCGGTGGTCATGGTGCAATTAACCCAACGTGTTGCACCCAACGCAGTGTTTATTCCATTCCATTTCCATGATTGTGTAAATCGCTTGTGTCTTGGGTTACTTGATCCGCATTCTCGTCAACCGGCTTTTAAACAGAGTTCGTTACGTATTGAGCATGTCGATCAAAAACTCGCGGCGAAAATGAACCGCGAAAGACGTACATACTAAATCATATGTTGAATGCCAAAAGATACCCGGACGTATTGAGTTAAGCCCCATGCGATAACATAACAGGGATAAATTATGTTAGACAAGTTAGAACAATTTAGAGACCGCCTTGATCAAATCGGCGCGGCAGAGAAACCCGTTGTTAAAGACGGTACGCCTATCTTTGAAGGTCGTGTCGGTGAGCAACGTTATGCCAAATTGGCCGATGTAGAAATATTTGATGTGAATACCTATGGTAAAAAAATTGATTTAATTGAACGAACAGAAGGTAAGTTACCGGTTGGTCGTTCAATGAATATTAATGAGAATAAAGCCGTGGGTGAGAACCCCAATCGTAATAAACAGCATGCTTTCCATTTTACCGCCGATAACTGTATTGGTTGTCATGCCTGTGAAGCGGCGTGTAGTGAAAAGAATGATAATCCTGCGCATATTGCCTTTCGTAGTGTTGGTTATGTTGAGAGTGGCAGTTATCCTGATTACAAACGTATTAATATTTCCATGGCGTGTAACCATTGTGATGATCCGGTTTGTTTGAAAGGCTGTCCAACCAAAGCCTATACTAAACACGTTGAGTACGGTGCGGTATTGCAAGATCCAGATACCTGTTTTGGCTGTGGTTATTGTACTTGGGTCTGTCCTTATAACGCGCCACAGCTCGATCCAATTAAAGGTCAGGTCACGAAGTGTAATATGTGTGTCGATCGTCTGGAAGTTGGCTTAAAGCCTGCTTGTGTATCGGCCTGTTTAGGTAATGCACTTAACTTTGGTGTGGTGGAAAATACCCCTGAGAATCGAGTACAAGCGAAAACTTCAATGCCGGGTTTCCCTGATCCAAGCATCACTAATCCCAATATTCGTTTCCAGCAAACCACCAGTACACAGCGTGAAATGACCCGTACCGATAACATGCCGCTTAAATATCATAAACAAGAAGATGGATCATTTCGTTCTGTTGTTGATGAAAAAGACGGTAAAGCACAATTTTGGAACCTCGCTCGTTTGAGCTCTCGTGAGGATCCATTGGTAATTTTTACCTTGTTCTCGCAAACGGCGATGGGCGCATTTGCACTTATCTTCCTCGGCCCATTGTTGGGTGCTGAGAGCCTAACTGGCTTTGCCGAGTCTGGCGCTGGTTTATCACTACTGATTATATTAATGGCGATGCAAGCGCTTGCGTTATTAATGTCGACGCTGCATTTGGGCAAACCGAAACGTTTCTATCGTGGCTTTAATAATTTAGCCCATTCACCAGTGAGTCGAGAAGGCCTAGGTGTGGCTTTATTCTTTGGTTTCATGGGCGCATTTACCTTCTTCCAAGGCATTGCTTGGTTGTTGGAGTTACGCTTGTTTAGCTATGTGGCTAATGCCTTTGGTGTGTTGGCGTTAATGGGTAGTGCTGGTGGCTTATTTTATATGTACCGTAGCTACCGGATTAAAGCGCGTCCGTTCTGGGATCATTGGCAAACGGCTTGTGCCTTCGTTGGTTCTAGCGTAGCACTTGGCTCGATATTAACCGCGTTAGTGGCCGTGATTGGAACCGCGAGTAATGATGGTATTGGATTGTATCCTTTACTGTTTGACCTCGCACCAGTGGTGATCACAGGTTTAGTGATTGAAGCATTTGGCTTGTATTCACACGCTAAACATCTCAATATCGAGCAGGGTGAGGGGGCGGCGTCGCATTATGTACAGTGCACCACGTTTGGTAAAACATATAAGTTACGTAACGTCGCTATCGCGATTAATATTGTGGTTGTGAGCTTGCTGGCAACATTAGCACCATCGGGTTTACTCGGCTTGTTATGGTTATTACCGGTAATATCTATTGTGCTAGCGTCCACGGTGAGTCGTGCATTGTTTTATGTCCTGGTTATTCCGACGACAATGCCTGGTGCATTTTTCTGGAAAAATAAAGGTTTTGAACAGCATGCGCGTGATGTTGGTTTGGCGGATATGCCCCAAGTTGGTGTTATACCTGACTTGCACTAGAGTTTAAACAAAGTATCAAAAGGATAGCGTTTGCTATCCTTTGGTATTTTTAAACTAATACGGACTTTATAAAAGTATTGAATCTTATCGAGTAACGAAAGTCATACTAAGGCTAATGAGCATTAGCCGATGGATTTATTTTTATTTGTCATGTTAATGTAATTTTCTGTAATTAAACTAGAGCTTTTCTAATCTGGCGTTAAACTAGATTGTACATAAATAATACAATGCATGTTCCAGAGGATAACTTTTTAGTTATTTATCAATAGACTGAATTATTTATTTTGAGTATTTAAGAGAATATATTTTATTTGTGCGGTCACACGGATTGTCGAATTTGTCGACAGGCACCAGTCGTGATAAGATCTCGCCGATTAATTTGTAATAATGGGAGAATTGTTGATGAGCAAAGAGATGCAAAGTATGGCATTAGTTCCTCAGGGGAGCATTGAAGCCTATATCCAAGGCGTGAATAGCATTCCAATGTTGACTGCTGAACAAGAAAAGGAACTAGGCGAACGCTTGCAGAATGAAGGTGATGTTGATGCTGCACGTCAGCTAATCATGTCTCATTTACGCTTTGTTGTACACGTCGCCCGTGGTTACGCTGGTTATGGACTGTCTCAAGCAGACTTGATCCAAGAAGGTAATATCGGCTTAATGAAAGCCGTGAAACGATTTAATCCTGCTGTTGGCGTAAGACTTGTGTCTTTTGCTGTGCATTGGGTTAAAGCTGAGATCCATGAATTTGTACTGCGTAATTGGCGTGTAGTAAAAGTTGCGACAACTAAAGCACAACGTAAACTATTCTTTAATCTACGTAAATCAAAAAAACGCTTAGGCTGGTTTACCCATGCTGAAGTGCAAACTGTTGCCGAGAACTTGGGTGTTTCTACTAAAGATGTAGTGGAAATGGAATCAAGAATGTCTTATTCAGATCAAGCATTTGATTTATATGCTGATGATGATAGCGATAAAGACTCTGGTTCAATGAGCTTTTCGCCAGCACAGTATTTAGAAGACAACGCGTCAGACGTTGCTCAACAAGTTGAACGTGAAAACTGGGATAAAAGTGCATCTCGACGTTTAACTAGCGCGATTTCTGAATTAGATGATCGTAGCCAAGATATCGTTAATTCTCGTTGGTTAGCGGAAGATAAAGCCACGCTACAAGAATTAGCTGACCGTTATGGTGTTTCTGCTGAACGTGTTCGTCAGTTAGAAAAAAATGCAATGAAAAAGCTTCGCGAGTTTATTGCAGAATAACCAGCACACAGAATTGTTAAAAATGAGGTCTCCATTGGAGGCCTCATTTTTTTTGGCAAGAAAATAAATAAACGTTTAATTGTATTTGATTATAGATGGAAAGAAACATGAATAGAGATCCCTTATTTGGTTTTCAGGGCAGTGTGCTTAAAAGTTATTTAGAACGTAATAAGTTAACTGAGGAGCAAATTATTTTAGTTTATAACGGGTCTGGGATGACGCATGAATATAACCTAGCACAAGTTGTAATACCTGAAGAGGGTAAGCAAAAAAGGATTGTTGTGCGACTATTAAATAGTGGTGAGGAAGTGACCTTCTTCCGTACTGGTAAAAGTGTATTAAAGAAAACCGGGCATTATAAAGTATTGCCTATGGTACCTTGGCTAATTGCCCGTTTTGGGTTGCAAGACCAAATCCGTTTTAACTGGAAGTGGGGTTACGCTTAACCCTTTGCACTAACTTTGCCTTCATTGTACATTTAGCTTTAAAGTTTAGAAGAGAGTAGGCCCAATCATTACTGCAATGATTGGGCCTTGTTATTATGGATCGATGGTCATAAGAGCGGCTAAATAAAGGTTTATGCCATTTGTTTAAAACTGGTTTTTAATTCAAGCATTAACTGTTGTTGCCAAGCTACTTGGTACAGACTTGTTGATTCATCTTTTAGCTGCGCTACTTTAAATGCTTCAATTTCTGATACCTCACGTTGTTGCTGTTTGGCATTGTGGTTGATTTGTTGGATCTTGGCATAATTATCATGCTCTGGACCATTCTTAATCGCTTCAATACGATCTAAATGTAATTGCACTTCCACCACCATTTGGGTTTTTGGTAAGCGCACTAATAAATTGATATCACGGTAACCATTTTGTTTTGGGTTGTTAAAGCGATTCTTTACTTGGACGATATCGGTTTCTTGTTCAAGCAATTCATAAGCGGTAATTAACTCTTGGCTATTTTTAGCAATAATTGAACTGCGGGCTAAATCGGTAATTTTTTCTACTGCGCCGTCATGTTTATTAGCAATTTTAGCTTGGGCACGTTCTACACTTTTAATCGCCGGAATTACGGCGCTGGTTTGTGACATTAACGCAATTTGTTTAGTCAGTGTCGCAAGCTCGTCTTGCGCTGATCCTGCTAAGGCATAAAGGGCGTCGAAGTCGGTGTAAGGTTGAATGATGTTGGTGTTGTTAATATCTGGAAGCTGATAAAGCCCCGCTAAGTCTTTGCTTAGCTGTGTACGTACTCTGTTCGTCGCATTGCCATTATTTGATACTTGACTAAGGCTAAGCATAGTAGCGGCTTCAAGCGGCGCTTTACCTGCTAGCATTAGTACTAAAATTAGTGATGTTCTTAGAAAGCTATACATAGGTATCCTTTTTGAGAAAACGCATTCGCATCATTGTATGCTGATACTTAGTAATAGATGAGTGCGCACAGTCACAATTCAAGGTTGGGCACTGTAAAGCTGTGTAAGATGTACCTAGACTGGTAAAATAGTGCGACAGATATCACTATTTTTTGAGCTGAGACTTATTTAACTAGTAAATGTACCGATGCGATTGTATTTTATTTAAGATACAGTGTGCCCGATCTCTCACTTACAATATCGTTTCTATAATTAAGGTTTATCCAATGATGAAAAAAACAATGACAGCACTAATGATTGTTGCTGCTCTTACTGGCTGTGCGCGTCAAAATGCGACAACAGGCGAAGAAGAAACGAATACTGCGACGAAATCTGCGATTGGCGGTGCCATTGCTGGTGCATTAATCGGTGCTTCTACAGGTAAGAAAAACGGCGCGGTATTTGGTGCCTTAGGTGGTGCGGCTATCGGTGGTGGTATTGGTCACTATTTTGATCGTCAAGAAGAAGCATTACGTAAAGAGTTAATGGATTCAGGCGTACAAGTTAAACGTGTTGGCGAAAATGAATTACAACTGATTATGGCGAAAGGTATTGGTTTCCAAACTGCGGGCTATAACTTGAGTTCTGATATCTACTCAAGCTTAAACAGCGTGGCGAAAGTGCTAAATGAATATCCTGATTCATCACTGCGCATTGTTGGTCACACTGACAGCGTTGGTAGTGCAGAGTCTAATTTAACGCTTTCTGAAGAGCGTGCCGAGTCTGTGAGCGAATATTTGAATAAACGAGGTATCAAGTCAGGTCGCTTATCAACGCGTGGCTATGGTGAGCGTCGTCCAATGGCATCAAATGAAACTAAAGCCGGTCGTTCTGCTAACCGTCGTGTAGAAATTAGTATTACAGCTAACTAATTCTGCGAATTAATACTTTTAATTAATTATTGGATGTAAATATCAGTCATTGTTAAATGAGTGCTGATGGTATTATTAAACCGAACCCTGTGTTCGGTTTTTTTATGTCGGTAAATGATGAAATAAGTTAACGCTGCGCATGTTATGACAAAATGAAACTGGGATCGTATTGAGATTAGATTAGATGGTTTTATTGGAATACGGGAAAGGACTACATTTTGGACGAAAAAAAACCCAGTTATATAAATAACTGGGTTTTTTTAATTGGCTCCCCTTGCTAGACTCGAACTAGCGACATATGGATTAACAGTCCACCGTTCTACCAACTGAACTAAAGGGGAATTGTATGGTGCCCGAACCCGGAATTGAACCAGGGACACGAGGATTTTCAATCCTCTGCTCTACCAACTGAGCTATTCGGGCAAATGGTGCCGACTGCCGGAGTCGAACTGGCGACCTACTGATTACAAGTCAGTTGCTCTACCTACTGAGCTAAGTCGGCACTAAATGCGTTTTCAATAAAGATACCTATTAACGAAATATCTTTACCGTTTAAATATGGTGCCCGAACCCGGAATTGAACCAGGGACACGAGGATTTTCAATCCTCTGCTCTACCAACTGAGCTATTCGGGCAAATGGTGCCGACTGCCGGAGTCGAACTGGCGACCTACTGATTACAAGTCAGTTGCTCTACCTACTGAGCTAAGTCGGCACTAAATGCGTGTCGCATAATATCATCTTCATTTTAAAAAACAAGTCAATATTACACTTTTTTATTCTTTCCAAATTTTGGTGCCCGAACCCGGAATTGAACCAGGGACACGAGGATTTTCAATCCTCTGCTCTACCAACTGAGCTATTCGGGCAATGGAGCGTCATTAAATAGAATTTAGGCCGATCCGTCAACTGTTTCACTCGGTTTAAGTAAAATAAGATGCGTTAATACTACCCACTGTCTGATTAACCATCAATACGTGTATTTTGTTGACGCTTAACGGCTAAGTTGACGGAAATGACGGTTTACCTCAGAGACATAGTTTTTCATATCGGCCCGAGACTGACTATTCGTGAAACTCTGGTAAACCTCATATGAAGATAAGTCATTTATAATACTTAATGCTTCTTTTTTGTTCTTCGAGAAGGTTTGCAACATGTTTTGTGGTCCAGCTATATAACTTGCCAGCATGGCATAGTAGCGAGATTTAGGATTGTTAATCGCTTTAAGATACTGTTTATCTAATAAATTTAAATAACTGCTGCCAATGTCGAGGTTGTTGTTGGTATTAAACAGCCAGTTCGGTTGCGGCTTAAAAGGGTATTTTTTTTGTTGATGAAATACATCCAGGCCAATAGAACTGGAAATTTGCATTAAGCCAATGCGGCCCTGGCTGTTGAGTGCATAAGGATTAAATAAGCTATCGACCTGGATCATCGCAGTAACGACGTTTTTATCAATTTTATAGCGCTGTGCAGCTTGGTTAATCTGGGCTTGATAACGCTGCTGACGGATTTGAGTATGATTGCTGCTAAGTGCAAAAGATACGCTGGTGATCTGATTACCATTAAAGGTTACTTGTTTACGCTTATGTTTAATTAAGTAGTTTGCATAGCGAGACGCGCGCCAATGCCATTTCATGGCTTTACCGTCGTTGTCTTTTACCTGTTGATATAGAAAAGGCGTGCCTTTAATTTCAGATGTGTAGCTGTTGTAGAAATCGGTATATTTAGGCTGCTGCGGTGCGAGTAGCGTATATTCAATCGCTTGCTTGAGGTATTGCTGGTTATTTTGTTGTTCTAGCGTCTCGACACGCACAGAGCCTTGCTCGAAATCGATAATAGCGCGGCTACGATAATCGTTAGTATATTTGACATAACGGTAATTGCTTGAAAATGCGTTGCTGCTATTACCCCAAAGGTTGGTTACTTCGCTGCGATAATCAGTTTGTATGGTGTTAAGTGCGGTATTGTCTTTGTCGTTTGATTGTTCTGTCTTCGCGCGGTAATTCGGTTGCTGATAAGCAAGGCGCTCTAAGGCTTGGCCGTTGTTATTGAGCGCGGCGAGTTCGACAGAGTGCTGATAGTCACTCATCGAGCAAGCTGCTAAAACACTGCAACTGACAACGATTAATAGTGTGCGGAATATAGCCATAAGGTGATTGGTTCTTTGGGTTGGAAATTTGCCTAGCGTGAGGAGTCCGCGCTAGGCAATAGGATTAAGCTTTTGGGGTAAAGCCTTCAATAATCACGTCTTGACCTTCGAACAGGTATTTGACCATTTCTTGTTCAAGAAATATGCGATCATTTTCATCCATCATGTTTAATTTTTTTTCGTTCAGCAGCATAGTTTGTTTTTGCTGCCATTCAGACCATGCTTCTTGGGAAATATGATCAAAAATACGTTTGCCTACTTCACCAGGATAAAGTTGAAAACGTAAACCTTCCGCTTCTTTTTGTAAGCGTGTGCAGAAAACCATTCTAGCCATGTTATGCCTCTCTCAATACTTGAGATGTTAATAATTTTTTAGTTGCAGCTGCTAATCCCACAGTTGCCGGTTGCTCTATGTTATACCAAAGAGTGCCTTCAGATTCCATTATTTGCGTACTTGTTGTGGCTTTTATTTCGACTAACAAAGGACTGATATCAAGATGGAAGTGGCTAAACGTATGTCTAAATCCGGTTAATTCTTGAGTGTTAAACTCACTGATACCGAATTGAGCCAACTGTTCTTCGAGTGATAAATTGTCATCACGTTCTGGGAAACACCAGAGTCCGCCCCAGATACCTGCAGGTGGTCGTTGCTGTAAACACAGGGTTGAACCTTGCTTTAGTAACAGCATTTGCACCGCTCTCACCGGGATGGTTTTTTTCGGTTTCGGCGTCGGGAATGCGGTAGGGGTACCCATAGCGCGGGCTTTACAATCATCATTAACCGGGCAAATGTCACAGTCAGGGCGGCTACGGGTGCAAACTGTAGCTCCGAGATCCATCATTACCTGATTATAATTGGCTGTTTGTTGTTGCGGTGTAAGTTCTTCAGATAGCGCCCATAGGGTATTTTCTACCGCTTTTACGCCATACCAACCTTCAATCGCGCCCCAGCGGGTTAATACCCGTTTAACGTTACCGTCTAAAATCGGGTGGGGTTGATTTAACGATAATGACAATACCGCGCCTGCGGTTGAACGACCGACACCGGGTAGAGCAAGTACTTGTTCAAATTCAGTTGGAAACTGGCCTTGGTATTGATCGCGGATCAATTGCGCTGCTTTATGTAAATTACGGCCACGAGCGTAATAACCTAGTCCTGTCCATAAATGCAAAACTTCATCGATGTGGGCATTGGCCAAATCGGTCACGGTGGGAAATTTTTCCATAAACGTGGTGAAATAAGGGATCACGGTGCTGACTTGGGTCTGTTGTAACATCACTTCACTTAGCCATGTAGGGTAAGGTTCGTGGTATTGTTGCCAGGGTAAATCTTTGCGGCCGAAGTCTTTAAACCAAGCAAGTACCCGCGGGGCAAAGGTGTCTTTATTATTTTCTAATTGCGATTTCATCGGGTATTTTTAGCAAACCTGGGGAATTTAGGCTGAAATTATGCCACACAAAACTTGCCAAATTCAGTTATCTTTGGATAATGCCCGAATTAACAGATAAATTTATATAGATTATGGCGATTAACCTGTCATAACGGCGACTGGAAAAAAAATGACTGAACATAAAATAACTGAGCATAAAAGAATAGCAGATCCTGAGTTAACAGAAGATGGTCAACGCATCCGTAAAGTGAGAAGTTTTGTTTTACGTGAAGGACGTTTAACCAAAGGCCAGGAAGCCGCTATGAAAGATTTTTGGCCAACTATGGGTCTAGATCATGACATGGGCATGCTCGATTTTGCTGAGGTTTTTGGTAACGATAACCCAGTAACATTAGAAATTGGTTTTGGTATGGGCGCATCTTTAGTTGAAATGGCTGCTGCCTCTCCAGAAAAAAACTTTATCGGTATTGAAGTACATTCACCAGGTGTTGGCGCATGTCTAATGGCTGCTGGCGAACGTGGTGTGACTAACTTACGCGTATTCTGCCATGATGCAGTTGAAGTATTAGCGGATTGTATCCCTGACAGTGGATTAGCGGGCATGCAATTATTCTTCCCAGACCCTTGGCACAAGACGCGTCATCACAAACGTCGTATCGTACAAGCTAGTTTTGCAGAAAGTATTCGCCAAAAACTGAGCTTAGGTGGTATCTTCCATATGGCTACGGACTGGGAAAACTATGCCGAGCATATGATAGAAGTAATGGTTGTTGCACCAGGTTATGAAAATACTGCTGCAGAAGGGAACTTTGTTCCACGTCCAGATTGGCGTCCATTAACAAAATTCGAACAGCGTGGTCACCGTTTAGGTCACGGCGTTTGGGATATTATTTATAAACGTACTAAATAATTCGAGGTAATAATGGCTACAAATCGTAATCGTCGTCTACGTAAGAAACTACGTGTAGATGAATTCCAAGAACTAGGTTTTGATCTTTCTTGGGATTTCGCTGAAGGTACAACTGAAGATCAAATTGACGCTATCTTAGATGGTTTAATTGCTGATGTTATCGATCCAAATAAATTGGCGTTTGCTGCTGATGGCAACTTGCAATGGGATGGTATGATTTGTACTGAGACCCACGGTAAATGTACTGAAGCACAACGTGAACAAGTGAAAACTTGGTTAGAAGCAAAAGGTGTTCAAAACCTGATTGTTAGCCCGTTATTTGATTTGTGGTACGGTGAAGAAGGCGAATAAGCCGACTCACTAATCGCTAAGCCGACTGTTCGTTAAGTTTCATTACTGACACAGTCGGTTATTTGTTATCTTACTTCTATACGCTCGATAACTTACTCTTTTTCCACTTTGTTCCCGCTTTCTATAGCACACCGAACACCTCATTTTATACAGGTATTTATGCTTTCTAACGCATCTCTAGAAGAACTGCTCGACGTCGTTCGTCCGTTAATTGGTGAAGGCAATGTTGCCAATTACATTCCTGCGTTAGCGAACGTAAACCCCAACCAATTGGGTATTGCTGTGTGTATGGCCAATGGTGAGGTGTTTACTGCGGGTGATGCTACCGAGCGTTTTTCGATTCAAAGTATTTCGAAAGTTTTTGCGCTAACAGCTGCATTGACGCGTTTTTCGGAAGATGAACTGTGGACTCGTGTGGGACGAGAACCCTCTGGTCAAGCATTCAACTCGCTGATCCAGTTAGAATTTGAAAAAGGTAAACCGCGTAATCCGTTTATTAATGCGGGTGCACTGGTAGTGGCTGATATGCTGCAAAGCCGTTTGTCGGCACCTAAGCAACGTATGTTGGAATTGTTACGTAAATTGGCGAACTCTACCGATATTTATATCGATCATGATGTGGCTAATTCTGAATTTGAGCACATGGCGCGGAATGCGGCGATTGCTTATCTGATGAAGTCTCACGGTAATTTTAACAACGATGTTGAAACCGTTTTACAGAGTTATTTTAGCTATTGTGCGATCAACATGAATTGTGTGGAACTGGCGACAGCGTTCTCATTCTTAGCTAAAAGAGGCTTGCCTTGCCATCGTAATAAAAGTTTGGTGAATGAACGTTGTACAAGGCGCTTGAATGCCTTGCTGGCAACGTGTGGTTTGTATGATGAATCAGGTGATTTTGCTTTCCGTGTTGGCATGCCAGCGAAAAGTGGTGTCGGTGGCGGTATTGTCGCCGTGATTCCAGGTGAATTAACGGTTTGCGTATGGTCGCCAGAACTGAATGAATCAGGCAATTCACTGGTAGGCACGGCAGCGTTAGAGCTGTTTAGTGAACGTTTTGGTCATTCGATATTTTAACATTAACGGCTGCAGAGAGCGGCTGTTATTGATTTAATCTAAGTGATTCAGATAATAAAAGGGGCGAAATAATTAATTATTGCGCCCCTTTTATTAATTCTTAATTCTTAACTCTTAATCGAATATCACTAACTAAAGAAACAGATCGAACAAGCTATTGAGGTAACGATGACCGAGTTGGGTTACTTGCCAATGTGTTGCTGTTTCGGTTAATAAACCTTTCTCTATCGCCGCCTTAATTTGTGTACTTACCGTCGATAATGGTAATCCGGTAAAGTCACAAAAATCTTGTTTCGGCGTCGCTTCGATTAAGCGAAAACGATTCATGAAGAACTCAAATGGCAGTTCGTCTTGCGCAACAACGTGTTCATTGTCTAAAAATGATTTATCAGCGTCCATATACCCGCGTGGGTGCTTTACTTTGCTGCGGCGAACTATCTGACCTGTCTCTGGTTCTGTAAGCTTACCGTGCGCGCCACAGCCAATACCGATATAGTCACCAAAACGCCAATAGTTTAAGTTATGCTGACATTGCTTACCGGCTTTAGCATAACCGGATATTTCATATTGCTCATAACCGGCGTCGCTTAGCAGGGTATGACCTTGTTCAAAAATATCCCAAAGAATATCTTCATCTGGCAAGGTTGGTGGTTTAGAGTAAAACTGGGTGTTTTGCTCAATGGTTAACTGGTACCAAGATAAGTGCGAAGGTGCCAATTCAACCGCTTTGTTTAAGTCATATAACGCATCACTAAGATCTTGATGTGGCAGGCCATGCATCAAATCTAAATTGAATGAGTTAAGCTTTGACTCAGTGGCAATGTTGGCTGCGCGGATCGCTTCATCAGGATCGTGAATACGGCCCAATAGGTTAAGCTTTTCGGCTTGTAAACTTTGTACACCAATCGAGATACGATTAACACCGGCAGCGACATAACCGTGAAAACGGTCGGCTTCGACAGTGCCTGGGTTGGCTTCCATGGTGATCTCGATATTGTCACTAAACGGGATCATTGCTTCAACCCCATCGAGTATTTGGCCAATACCTTCAGCGCTGATTAAACTGGGCGTACCGCCACCAATAAAGATCGAGTGTAACGATCGTTGGAATACTCGCGGTAACTCACTGCGTAGATCCGCTAGTAGATCGGCAATGTATTCAGCTTCAGGGATCTTGCCCTTTTGGGTATGGGAATTGAAATCACAGTACGGGCACTTCTGTACACACCAAGGGATATGCACGTATAAACTTAACGGTGGCAAACGCATTGGCAATGTTGAGTCTGTTGCTGTTGTCTTTAAAGTATCAGTCATTATTGCGCAGCTAATCGAGTTTGTTGTTCGTGCATCGCGGCGAACAATTTCGTTAGTGCTTGGCCACGGTGACTGAGTTCACTTTTACGTTGTTTGGTTAATTCTGCTGACGTGCAGCCTTCAGATTCAACAAAGAAAATAGGATCATAACCAAAGCCATCTTCACCACTTGGTTGCTCGGTGATCACGCCATCCCAGCTACCATGACAGACTAATGGCGTCGGATCTTCAGCGTGGGTCATGTATACCAAGACACAATGGAAACGCGCAGTACGTTGAGCTCTTGGTACACCTTCAAGTGCATCTAATAACTTTAATAAATTATCACGATCGCTAGCATCAACACCGGCGTAACGCGCAGAGTAAATACCCGGTACACCTTGCAGGGCATCAACCGCTAAACCAGAATCATCTGCAATCGCAGGCAGACCGGTTAATGTTGCTGCGTGTTTAGCTTTGATGATGGCATTTTCAATAAAGGTGGTGCCAGTCTCATCGGCTTCGACAATATTGAAATCACTTTGTGGAAGTACTTCAAGACCAAATTCAGCTAGCAGTGCTGACATTTCACGAACTTTGCCTGGATTACCAGTAGCGAGAACAACTTTAGACATGGTGCGCCTTTATTATTTATTATAAGAGAGTTAAATGAAGTTAAAAGAGAGCTAATTTAGCCCTCTCATATATGCAGTCAGGTTATACAGGATTGCCAATCACTGATAAAGCCTAATCAACATAAAATTTCTGTTGGAATTTTAGTTCTTGGGTTTGATTACCGCTGCTTAACGTTACCTTGATACGGTAAGTTTCTTCGTTACGGTGTGGCACTTCTGCAATGTAGTAAATCGCATCTTGTTCGCGAATTTCACGCACGTCTAATTCACGAATATTACCGAGTAAATTACGTGCAGTCACTGTCATTGTAACCGCTTGGGCTTTTAGAGTATCGCTATCGAGTACTGAAATGTTAATAATACCCAAGTATTTACTGCGGTCGATATTATATTCAGAGGCAACGTCAGCAGTTAAAAATGTGCTTGGAAAAGCAATGTAATGGACATCCCAATCACCGAGTTTTTGCATTTGTTCGGCACTGGCAGTGGCTGAGCATAATAACGTCAGGGAAAGTAATAAAGATTTAAATAATGCTGGCATGTGAGTTCCTTAAAGGTGAGTGCAGAGACTGGCTCTGCACTCATTCAGCGTTACTAGAATAGGATAGCGTTACTAGAATGGAATACCAGTAAGGTCACCGATTAGGATTTGTAAAAATTGCAGACCTAAAATCGCTACTAACATGGATAAGTCTAGACCACCAATCGCCGGAATAATACGGCGGATAGGTGATAAAATTGGTTCACTTAGTTGTGATAATACATTCTCAACCGGGCTGTTACCTTGACTAACCCAGCTTAAAATTGCACGTAAAATCAATACGTAGAATACCAGGCTAAAGCATTGTTTAAGTAATTTGATGGCCGCGAAGATTAATACATCTTGGATAGGTGCTACCGCGCCCGTTTGCAATCCGAATAAAGTATAAATCATCACACAAGCCACGGCATAGGCAAATACCACTGATGCTAGATCTAAACTACCCAGGCTTGGGATCACGCGACGTAATGGTCGCACAATAGGCTGTGTTGCTTTGACAATAAATTGGCTCATCGGATTATAAAAATCGGCACGGGCCAGTTGTAACCATACTCGTAGCAGTATGATAAGGATGTACGTTTCAAATAAGATACTGACCAAAAAGTTAGCCGCGTTCATAAATTACCCTTCAAGTTAATTGCGAACTGCTTATTTTTATTAAGTAGTTGCTAGTCAGATAGATACGCAACAGCATTATGCCGTTGTGTCTGTTCATTAAATCAATTTATTAAAATAGTTTTTGCATTTCTTCAGCACGAGAAACCGCTGCTTGCATCGCAGTGTTAACTGTTTCACGTAGCCCTTGTTCTTCGAAAGTACGGATCGCTTCAGCTGTCGTCCCCCCTTTTGAGGTGACATTTTGGCGTAATGTGGCTAAATCAATGTGCGGATTTTGAATGACTAATTCAGCCGAACCAGCTGCCGCTTGCTGGACTAATTCTCTTGCTTGCTGCTGACTGAAGCCCATACCAATAATGCTTTCTTGCATTGCTTCCATAAACAGGAAGAAATAAGCTGGTGAACTACCTGTTGCGGCAATAATGGTATTTAAGTCAGCTTCGTTATCTACCCAGCAGGTTTTACCCACCGCCATCATAATTTGGTCGATAGTTTTGATATCTTCATCTGACACTTCTGGTGATGGGAATAAACCCGTCATGCCTTTTTGTACTAACGCTGGGGTATTCGGCATAGTACGGACGATGGGTTGATTGTCCGCGAGTAAGCTCTGTAAACGCTCAACGGTGACACCGGCGGCCACTGAGACAAATAATTTACCACGGTAATCGCTACTCTGCTCTGCCAGGTGAGAGCAAACGTCGCCCATCAACTGCGGTTTTACGGCGAGAATAATAATGTCCGCTGCAGCGACAGCAAAGTGATTGTCCTGAGTGGTATTAATGGCAAATTTTTCTTCAAGTACATCTAAGCGTGTACGTGTCGGACTGGCTGCATAAATTAACTCAGCAGGATAACCATCTGTGATCATACCGCCGATAAGGCTGCTGGCCATATTTCCTGCACCGATAAAGGCGATTTTTTTATTCGTGATCATGACTGTTTAATTCCTTATACGTGATTATAACTGTCTAATTCCATAGACATGGTGTGATCAACCGCGTGCACCAAAAATAGCAGTGCCCACACGTACCATGTTACTACCTTGCGCAATGGCAAGTTCCATATCGTTGGTCATGCCCATCGATAGAGTGTCTATTTGGTTATATTGGTGCTGAAGTGATAAATACAACGATTCAAGCTGGTTAAATTGCGATTTTAGCTTATCGATATCAGCTGTTTTTTCTGGGATCGCCATGATCCCGCGTAATACCAAGTTGGGTAACAGAGTCACTTGCTCTGCTAATAGGCGTGCTTGCGCTAAGTCAGCCCCTGACTTACTGTCTTCGGCACTGATATTAACTTGAATACAGACATTCAGTTTGGCCATATCAGTAGGACGTTGATCATTGAGTCGCTGCGCCACTTTTAAACGGTCGATACTTTGCACCCAGTTAAAATGCTCGGCAATTGGACGGGTTTTATTCGATTGGATAGGACCAATAAAATGCCACTCAATATCGTCGTAATGACCGTCTTGCTGCAGATAAGTGATCTTTTCTACCGCCTCTTGCAGGTAGTTTTCACCAAATTTACGTTGCCCGAGTGCGTAAACTGTCATTACTTGTTCGACGGGTTTGGTTTTACTTACTGCAAGCAGGTTAATTTCAGACCTTTTTTTGCAAGATGTGCTTGCCGCGTTGTCAATTTGAGTCAGAACCTGTTGTAATCGTGTTGATATACTATTCATGATGTTACTTGCAAATGAGGTTAAAAAGAATATGGATGTTACAGAGTTACTTACATTTAGTGTAAAGCATAACGCATCAGATCTACACCTTTCTTCAGGTGTGCCACCGATGATCCGCGTGGATGGTGATGTACGTAAAATTAACTTACCAGCTTTTGACGCTAAACAAGTACATGCGCTGATTTATGACATTATGGATGATAAACAACGCAAAGACTATGAAGAACATTTGGAAGTCGATTTTTCTTTTGAAATTAATAACGTTGCCCGTTTTCGTGTGAATGCATTCAATCAACACCGTGGACCTGCAGCCACATTTCGTACCATACCAAGTGAAATAAAAACCATGGCCGAATTAAGCGTGCCAGATATTCTGCATGATCTGGTCAACTTGCCACGTGGTTTAGTATTGGTGACCGGACCGACTGGTTCAGGTAAGTCGACCACACTTGCGGCGATGGTTGATCATATTAATGAGCATCAGCATAAGCATATTTTGACCATTGAAGATCCCATTGAATTTGTCCACAAAAATAAGAAAAGCTTGATAAATCAGCGTGAAGTATTCCGCGATACCAAGAGTTTTAATGCCGCATTACGCTCGGCGTTACGTGAAGATCCTGATGTTATCTTAGTGGGAGAAATGCGTGATTTAGAAACCATCCGCTTGGCATTAACCGCCGCGGAAACCGGTCACTTGGTATTTGGCACCTTGCATACCACCTCTGCAGCGAAAACCATTGACCGTATTGTTGATGTATTCCCGGGACAAGAAAAAGACATGGTTCGATCTATGCTTTCTGAATCGTTACGTGCGGTAATTTCACAAACGTTATTAAAACGTACCGGTGGTGGTCGTGTGGCAGCGCATGAGATCATGCTTGGCACACCTGCTATCCGTAACTTGATTCGTGAAGATAAAGTCGCGCAGATGTATTCGGTGATCCAAACAGGTATGATGCACGGCATGCAAACATTAGATCAATCATTGCGTGAATTGGTTAATATGGGCATTGTCTCTACTGAAGAAGCACGTATTAGAGCGGTTGATCAACAAAGTTTTTAAGGATGAATAACATGGCAATGCTACCACAACTCTTCAGTGCGATGAAAAAGCTCGAAGGTTCTGATATGTATATTTCTGCGGGTATTGCACCAACAGTGAAAGTACACGGCTCATTACGGGCGATATCAGAACACAAATTAACGGCGGAGCAATCGTTAGCCTTGGTCAAAGAAGCCATGTCTGATGATGAGTACGCTTCTTTTTGTCGCACCAAAGAATCTAATTTTGGTATCTTCATGCCAGATATTGGGCGTTTCCGTGTTAGTGCATTTTGGCAGTTAGAAAAAGCCGGCATGGTGATCCGTCGTATTGAAACGGAAATTCCGGCGATGGATGAGCTATACCTGCCTGCAGTGTTAAAGCAGACTGCATTAGAAAAGCGTGGTTTAGTGCTGGTCGTTGGTGCCACGGGGTCTGGTAAATCAACCACCCAAGCCGCGATGGTCGGTTATCGTAATCAAAACTCATCGGGACATATCCTGACCATTGAAGATCCAATTGAGTTTGTCCACGAGCACCAAAGTTGCATCGTCACTCAGCGTGAGGTGGGTATTGATACCGAGTCGTTTGAAGATGCCCTAAAAAGCTCATTACGTCAGGCCCCTGATGTGATCTTGATTGGTGAGATCCGTTCGCAAGAAACCATGGAATTTGCGTTGGCGTTTGCTGAAACCGGTCATTTATGTATGGCGACGTTACATGCTACTAATGCGAATCAGGCTATCGACCGTATTCTGCACTTGGTACCGAAAGAGAAACATGGGCAGTTGTTGTATGACTTGTCGCTTAATTTAAAAGCCATTGTCGCACAGCAATTAATTCCGGTTCAAGGCGGTACCAGTCGCCGTGGTGTATTTGAAATATTATTGAATACCCCACTGGTGAGCGAATTAATGCGTAAAAATGAACTGCATAAAATTAAAGAAGTGATGTCTAAATCGGTTGAGTTGGGAATGAAAACCTTTGACCAATCGCTATTAGAACTTTATAACAGCAATATGATCAGCTATACCGAAGCTCTGCATCATGCTGATTCGCCGAATGATTTACGCTTAATGATTAAGTTAAATCAAGGCCAAGCAAGCGGTGAAGGTATGCTGGATGGGGTCACGATTGAAGCGCTATAATCGTCGTCGAGATTAGTAATAGTCAACGTCAGTTAAAATAAGTAAGGAAAAATTATGTTAATAGTAGTATCACCGGCTAAAACGCTCGATTTTGAAACGCCACCTGTTATCGAGCAGTATAGCCAAGCTGACTTGACGGTTCATTCGGCAGAGCTGATTGATGTTTGCCGTCAATTAACTCCAATGGATTTATCTTCATTGATGAAAATAAGTGATAAATTAGCTGGCTTGAACGCGGCTCGCTTTACAGAATGGTCGAGTGAATTTACGCCTGAGAATGCTAAGCAAGCGGTATTTGCCTTTAAAGGCGACGTCTATACCGGTTTAGATGCAGAAACATTTACCGCTGATGATATGGCGTTTGCCCAACAGCATTTTCGTATCTTATCTGGTCTATATGGTTTATTGCGACCGCTTGATTTGATTAAAGCTTATCGTTTAGAAATGGGTACTAAGCTAGCCAATGGTCGTGGTACTAACTTGTATCAATTCTGGGGTGATATCGTTACTGATAAAGTGAACGAAACACTGGCAGCGCAAGGCGATAAAGTATTAATTAACTTAGCGTCGAATGAGTACTTTAAAGCGGTGCAAAAGAAACGCTTAAAAGGCCGGGTTATCACGCCAGTATTTAAAGACTGCAAAGCCGGTAAATTTAAGATTATTAGTTTTTACGCTAAAAAAGCCCGTGGTTTAATGGCGCGTTATATTATTGCTAATCAACTCACGGATGTAGCACAGCTAACAGCATTTGATACTGATGGTTATTACTATTGCGAAGCGGAATCAACCGATATTGAATTAGTGTTTAAGCGTGATGAAATATTTAAGTAACTAGTACCGAAAACCAGCGCTAATAAAAAAGGATATTCAATTGAATATCCTTTTTTGTATCTGGCGGTTAGCCGATTATGTAGCGTATCAGCACTATGACTGAGTTAGGATATTTATCCTGTCAGAGCTATTGCTGAATTAATCCCAGCCGCTATTTTTCTTACGACGGAAACGAATTGAGGGAATGATTAATCCGGCAATTAAACCTGCAGCAAGAATCAAGGCACCAAGCAGAATAAAGCGATGTTGTTCATCTTCTTCTTTAGTGTCTAAGCGTGTCGATAATTGCTCATTTTCGTCACGTAAACGTACTGCTTCAGCAGTCAATGCCGAATTCTCAGCGGTTAAAGACGCAATGTTATTTGCTTGCGCTGCAATGCCGGCTTGTTTTTCTGCCAGTTCATCACGATTAGCATCAGTTAACGCTGCCATCGCTGCAGAGTTTTTATTGTTGATTTTTGCTAACGCTTGTTTGGTTTTTGCCAGTTCAGCTTGCAACTTAGGCGTACGAATTTTCAAACTGACTTGACGTGACAGTGATGCACCATCAATCCAAGCTGTTTTGTTCTTACTTGTGGTGATCTGCACATAGTTAGAGCTAGCATTAGTCTGTAAATAGGTTACCGCTTCGCCAGCTTTAATTGTGCCAATGATGCGATATTGAGTCCCCGGGCCTGAATGCATAAAAATAGACACGTCGTCACTAATGTAACGTGTTTCTTTCGCAAAGCTCGATAAGCTAACGAGTGTTAGCAGTGTTGCTATAATGAGTTGTTTAATCTTCACAAGATGTCCTGTAGACGAAATATTCTGATAAGCATAATAAGTATAAAATCGAATTTCGACAAGCCTCAGATGCTATTTTACCGTCATAAAAATAGAAATTTAGTGGATTTACAAAAAAGGCCATCAACAAATTGATGGCCTTTCCAAAACAATGTAACCAATTACACTACAAAGATGGCTTCTAAGATCTTGTAGAAGATAATTGATAAAATTGCACCTGCAGGTAGTGTTACTATCCAAGATACAACAATTGTTCTAACTACATTTAGGTTCAAGGCCGCGATACCACGCGCCATACCCACACCCAGCACGCCACCTACAAGGGTTTGCGTTGTTGAGATAGGTAAACCTGAGCCTGACGCAATAACAACCGTAGTTGCTGTTGCTAATTGCGCGGCAAAACCACGACTTGGCGTTAGTTCGGTAATACCGGTACCAACAGTCGACATTACCTTATGACCCATAGTCGCTAGACCAACTACGATACCTAAACCACCCAGTGGTAAAATCCACCATGTAATTTCAGCTTTTTCAGCAATTTCACCACCGTGTTCAACGATAGAAACAACCGCTGCTAGTGGACCGATCGCGTTAGCTACGTCATTTGAACCGTGTGCAAATGCCATCGCACAAGCGGTGATGATCATTAAGATACCAAATACTTTCTCTACGTTTGAGAAATGCATATCTTTATCATCGCTTGGGCTATATTTCTGTCTGCTGATATACACGGCACCGGCGATTGCAACAAGTAAGCTGATAGCCGCTGAAGCAATAATACCTTCCGTTGTTGTTAGGTGTAAACCAACGTGTTTCAGACCTTTCTTAATCGTTACCATTGCGATCACAAACGTGGTTAATGCCATGTAAAAAGGCACATAACGTTTCGCGTTAGCCAGTGGATCTTTGGTATCAAAAATGAGTTTTTGAATACTCATAAAGGTGATGTAGGCGATGAGTCCGGAGAGTATGGGGGTAATCACCCAACTCCCAACAATACCACCTGCTTTACCCCATTGTACGGCTTCAGGGCCAACACTAACGAGGGCAAAACCAACAATTGCACCAACAATAGAGTGCGTCGTTGATACTGGCCAGCCAAATATAGATGCGATCATTAACCAAGTCCCAGCAGCAAGTAGCGCTGAAATCATACCAAATGCTAACGCATCTGGACGGTTATTATCTTTAAATACGGCAAGGTCAACAATCCCTTTTCGTACGGTATCGGTGACTTCACCACCGGCTAAGTAAGCCCCGGCAAACTCAAAAACCATCGCAATAATAATTGCTTGTTTGATCGTTAACGATTTTGTACCAACAGATGTACCCATTGCGTTTGCAACGTCATTGGCACCAATACCCCATGCCATGTAAAGGCCAAAGACTGCAGCCATCATCAGTAGATAAGGACCGTATGCTTGAATGATTTCCATTATTTATATACCTGTAGTGATCTTAATTACGCGCGAGCATTAATTCGAGACGGGCGCCAACAGTTTCAGCTTGGTCAGCTAATCCGCCAACCCACTCTAAGATTTTGTAAAGGAACATAACATCAATTGGATTGTAGTTATTTTCAATTGAAAGTAATTTTTGACGTAGCACGATCTGCATTGCATCGGTATCGTCTTCGATACAATCAAGTTCATTGATCATATTTTCAACAAGATCGACTTCGCGGCCTTTAAAACCGGTTTCAATTAGTTCATCTAATTCATTAATGGCTTTCTTAGCCAGTGCCGTTGCGTCAATGCAACGTTTTAGATAAGTAGTGAAGTCATTTGCAATTTCGGCTGGTAGCTGCAGCTTACGACCAATCATACGACCGGCGATATCTTTTGCGCGATTGGCAATTTTATCTTGCTGTGTGAGTAGGTCGAGTAAATCGGTACGATCAACAGGCATGAAGATACCACGTGGTAACTTAAGGCGAATTTCACGCTTCAATATGTCGGCATCTTTCTCACACTGAGATATCTGCTGACGGATCGTTTCCGCTTTATCCCAATCTTGTTCTGCTGTTGCAGCAAAGAATGGCACTAACAATTCACAAGTCTCATGCACTTTCGTGATGTGTTCTTGTAATGGGGTAATCGGCGACTTAGCAAAAAGTCCTAAAATAGTATTTACTGGCATAGCCATAATCCATGTATGTGACAATAAGATGACACTTTTAAAGATGCCGCGAATGTTAAACAACTCTCAGGAGTTTGCAATATAAAATTTGCCTTATTAGCGATTGAATTAGACCAAAATCAATATTTTTTGTTTTTATAGCTAATCTTATTCGCGAATTAAAGATTTAACCTTAGACAGATTTTAAAATTATTGGTAAATTTTGTACCTTAAGTGCGAGATATGTTGGTTTATCGACGCATTGTTTTTATTCTTGGTGAGTCTAGCGAGGCCGGATGAGTACGGAAGTTGAAATAAAGTTTGTGGTTGAACCACAGGTTAAATCACAATTAGAAGCATTATTAGCTAACTATGTGATTGTTGAACAGGCTATTAAGCCGTTATCTAATACTTATTTTGATACGACGACGTCCCAATTTCGTCAATTCGACTTTGGTTTACGCACTCGTAAAAGTTTAAATTTTGCTGAGCAAACCATTAAAACCGCTGGTATTGTCCGTGGTGGCTTGCATCAGCGTCCTGAATATAATTTAGCTTTAGAGGGTGATGTGCCGACATTGGCAGCATTCCCTGCTGACATCTGGCCTGAAGGTGCTGATATAGCGCAATTACAAGCAGACTTAATCGATTTATTTACCACCGATTTTGAGCGTACTATGTGGCATGTACAACTGCCAAATAGCGCCGAAATTGAAGTGGTATTTGATCAAGGTATGGCGCGCAGTGGTGAGCAAAGTTACCCTATTTGTGAAGTTGAGCTTGAGCTGGTACGTGGTGATATTGATGATCTATTTACCTTGGCACAGCAAATCACGCAACTGAATAATGTCCGTTTGGGTAATGTCAGTAAAGCCAAACGCGGTTATCAATTGGCGGGACTCTATACGCCGAAAATTAAAGCGCTGACATTGCAGATGCCGACAGTAGAGACAGCAAGCTTAGCAGATATTTTTCTGGCTACATTGACGCAAAGCTACACGCATTGGCAACATAATGAACAGCAGTACTTAGAAAACCAGGATATTAATGCGCTGGTCGAAGTGACTGCCGCAGTAGCCTTGATCCAACAAACGTTGCAAAGTTATGTGGATATCTTGCCTGAAATTGGCTTAAAGCAAACTGAATTAGTGTGGTTAGCTGAGCAACTCTCTGCGGTAAGCAGTGCGTCTCAACTGCATCAGGTTATGGTGAATAACGGCCAATTGATTCGTAAATTTCCAGAGCATAAACGCATTAGCAAAGAGTTACAGGCGTTGCAAACTCGCTATGTTGATTTTAGCGATATTGAAAAGCTGTTTAATAGTTCAAGATACGCCTGTCTTATGCTGTCTATTAGTCAGTTACTGAGCCAAGGTTTGAGTGGTGTTAAGCTCGATACTGCCAAAGTATTATCGTTCGCCAATACCCAGTTACAAAGTAGCTGGCAGAGTGTGCTCGATTCTTTACTATCGGCCCCTACACTTAATGCGGATGACTATTTAGCCGTACAAGCAAAATTACAGCAAAATTTATTAATCGGTCATTGTTTTAGCCATTATTATACTGCCGATCGTCGAGATAAATTTCGCTTACCTTGGCAGGATATACTACAGGGCATTGATGATTTAGCGTTATTACAGATACTGATGGACGTTGCGCAGCAGCAACCAGAAGCGATAGCAACACAGATTAAGAAGATCTTAATGCGTAAACAAGGATCATTGTTAGATGCGCTGGAGCAAACTCGTCTGCAAGCGTTAACAATGCGTCCATACTGGATTGAAGAATAATAAAATACGGCAATGAAAAATAGCAATCAGTGGCTGCCACTGATTGCTGTACAACCTGTTTATAGCAGGTGTTACTCTGAAAATCGGACTAAATCTTCAATCACTAACTTTTTAATCTCTAGTTGTTGTTCTGGCTTTAAGCCATACTTTTCAGCCAACTCAATGTAATCTTGGTTGTTTAACGACACGGTGAGGCGTGGTCTTTTCGGGCGTTTATTAACGGTTAAACCGAGAATATCTCGGATCTGTTCTGACGGGCTTAAGTTATGATCCAATGCCGCTTTGCGGATCTTATATTGGATCTTTTCATCCATATCAAATGCGACTTGAACCGCTTTCATCGCTTTTTGTGATGATTGCCACTTTTCCGGTAATTCACGTGATTTAACCATCTTCAATCTGCCTTGTACTGTGTTTATGCTATTGGCCAGTATCCTGTAATACTGTCATTACCAAGCTGTACGGTCAAGTACACATCTGTATCACCGGTATTATAAACCATAATATCGATCAGTTTGTTTTCTTTAGCATCATGCAGATGATAGAACTCAAACTGACGACCTGGGTTGTCCTCGGTATACTGCGATGGCGCAGACGTTCTAAAATCAGTTCTGTGGTGATAACCGACAGTGGCGATGTCTTGTTGGTAGTAACGCTCTGCGTGCCAATCGCCTAGCGTCACGGGTAGTTGGCTAGGTAATTCAGTAAAGCCTTCTTCAAATACGTCACCGAATAATTCTAAATCGAATAATTGTGAGACTTCTTCACGTGTTAGCTCAAGACTGAGTTGGAAATTATTATGGTCGTGGCCTGGCAGGGTTAACCACACATAAGTTTGTTGCTCGCCTTGCAGCTTGAAGCGTGGATAATGTTGGTGTTCAAATTCCAGTGTTTCTATTGCAATTACTTCAAATTTTTGGCAGCGAATTTCACTTGGCAGGGTGAAACTGTCACTCAATTCGATGATATCACCAAGAATTAACTTGCTAACATGGTTGAGGTCACGGGTTGGGGTATCGGCGGTCGATTTTTTAAATAAATTTTTGAAGAAACTCATCATAGCTCCTGAGCTATAGCAGAATGACAAATAGGAACAGCACGTGTTGCCACGATATCTGCTCCTATTGGGGTTAACTCACTAATTGATTAGCCGTTAAACTTAGCCATTTTGCTTGGCTTTTAAACGTTCTAGTACCGAGTTCGCGTTGCTCTGCTGCTGGCCAATACCTGCTTCAGCTAGTTTTGCTTTTAATGATTGGTCACTGCCTTCGGCATGTAATTCATCTGCGGCAACCATACGGTCATCAAAGTCTTGTTGTTTTTGCTTGATACGCTCTAATGAATCTTTGGCGCTAAGCAGTTTTGAATTGCTAGCGCTAAAGTTGTCAGTGATCGCCGATGTTGCTTTTTGCACGCTGTCCGTAGTTTTAACCATGGTTAATTGACGTTGGTGTTCTGCTAATTGACGTTCGCTTCTTTTTACTAAGTCTTTTAGTTTTGTTGCGCTGCTAGTAAAGCTATCCAGGTTTTGTTGTTGCTCGATAACTTCTTGTTCTAGTTGGGCAATTTTTTCAGCCACTTCTAATGCTAATGCTTCGTTACCGGCATTCAATGCTTGTACTGCATAACCTTCGTGTTCAGTTAAGTTAGCCTTAACGCGCTCAAGTTCACGGCTTGATTGCATTTGCTTGGCCATTACGTCAGTTAAATTACGTTTAGCATTGGTCAAATGGGTTTCGGCGTCGCGAATTTCTTGTTCAAAGATACGCATTGAGTTTGCATCAACAATACCTTCACCTACTTCACGGGCGCCACCACGGATGGCGGTCATAATTTTTTTAAAAATGCTCATAAACTTCTCCTAAGAAGTAGGGGTTAAACTAAATAATCTGATAATTCAGTAATAACTTCAAGGCTGTTATCACTTAATACAACTAACTCATGTTCTACATCGGCAACGGTTGATTGCACTGATAATGCGCCGTATACCACATACATATCACCAATTTTTGCGAATGATGACAGTGGCATTGGAATGTTAAGTTCTAACATTGCTTCTAGCATTTCGACACGTTTTTCTATTTTAACTTCGTTTTCGCCCCATAAATAAGCAATACAAAGGATTTGCTCATCAGTGACAGAAACAAAAATTGGGATCTCTTCACGACCTTCAACGTCGACACGCAGTACATCAACGTCACCAGAAATTGGGGTACAGTCAAACTTATAACCAGTGTCAGACTTGTCGCCAAGATCATTAAGATAATTTGCAATTTTATGTATGTTCATCTCGTTCCTTTTTGACATATTATGTCTAATTAAGTTAACTTTAAGCCCCGGGACATAATATGTCAAGAGACTTGCTGGTATTTTATAATAATTTATAAGATTTATATATATATCGATTACTTTGTTTGGCCTTGCTAATAACAGAAAGTTCATTGTCATCAACAAATTATAATCTGTGTTTTTACTAGCTACAGCGTCTCTATATTAAATTAATAATGCCATAAGAATAAAGGCAATTGATAAATTGATCGCCATATCCATCGCGGCGACGCCGACGTTATTCTGTAAATCCACTTCTTTATTAATATTCACGCCATTGAGGATTATCTTTTTAGCGATAATGGCAAGAATAGTAAAGGTGGTCAGCATCACCAAACTAAATAGCATCCAAGAGCCTAACGAGGTCATTAGATTGGCGGTATCATAATAGATATAGTTACTGGCTATCGTTACCGAGATCGCAACACCAATAAGGTAGCCGCCGTGACGCAGTGCCACTGCAATATTATTATCTTTAAACGCCTGCTGCATGGTGGTACCGAGATTACCGCGTGAATAACGGTGTTCACGATAACGAGTCATCAGTAGCATAATCGTTTGGGAAATAAGGAAACCACTACAGATAGCAATAAAGGTGATGAACTCTAAGCCTTCTGCCCAAACCAGTGTTGAACGAATGATAATAGCGGTGGCAATGGATGCACAAGCATCGACAATCGCGACGGCAACATTACGTTGGGCAATTTCGGTATTTTTATCGAGTTGATTGAGTGATACGCGGTCATGGATCCAACGACCCAGTTTGATCAACACTAATCCGGCGAAACCATAAAGACTCATGCCTAATATTTCTAACGGCAAGGTCGCGGCTTTTTCACCGGAAATAGCCCCTGAAAGTACGATGCCTAAACCAAAAATAGCCCCCGCTAAACTAATACCAAAGGCAAAGTTGTCGCGGGTAGCCAATTCGTCAATGGTATCTATGTTATCGACTGCGCCGGTGAAAAATCGCATGGCGGATAAAAGCGCTAAAGCGATGATGAGATCGACGGCTAAAAACAGTAGTAGGTCCGACGATAGGATAGTTTCAAAAACTGACATTAAAGGTTACCTTCTTTTACGATTTTAGCTGCCATAATTGCTTACTAATGATAAGTTTACTAAATAAATTAATATCGCTAAGTAATAGCATGTAAGGCATGGCCTGTCTATATGTGCATTGCTGATATAAACAGCTGATATAAATTGTTGAATTAATTGGATCTCAAGCCTTAATTATATGGATGTCGTTTATGAGTACAGAATGTCAAATTGTTGATGTGTTAGCTGATACTGGAAGTATGTATTGGCAACGTTGGTGCGAACGCAATAAGGCTGATTTAGCATTATTATCTGCCGAGCAAATTAGCCAGTCTCAACGGGTGTTTTCGTTAAGTGATTTTATCGCGGAAAGTTGTATTAACAACACAAGTTTACTTAACGATATTTGGCAGTCTGGTTTGCTTTCAAAGGCATCGCGCAGAGCGCAAGTCGAACGTCATTTAAGCGAACAATTAACGGCCTGCGATTCTGAACCGGCATTATTACGTACCGTGCGACAATTTCGCCGCTTTCATATGTGTATTATTGCTTGGCGCGAGTTATTGCAAGATGCCCAATTGACGGAAAGTCTAGCCCACACTTCTCACCTTGCAGATAGTTTAATCGCCGGAGCATTAGACTGGTTATATCAACTGCAATGCCAAGAGCAGGGCACGCCAGTTAATACCGAAGGTGTGCCACAACAGCTGGTTATTCTGGCGATGGGTAAGCTCGGCGGTGGTGAACTTAATTTTTCATCTGATATTGATCTGATTTTTACCTACCCCGAAACTGGCGAGACTGTGGGGGCAGGGCGAACGGTCGCTAATCAAAAGTTTTTCCAACGCCTAGGACAACGATTAATTGCGGCATTACATCAAGTCACAGCGGATGGTTTTGCTTATCGTGTGGATATGCGTTTACGCCCGTTTGGTGACTCCGGTCCTTTGGTGATGAGTTTTAATGCCTTTGAAGAGTATTACCAGAACCAAGGTCGTGACTGGGAACGTTATGCCATGGTGAAAGCGCGCGCGCTGGGTGGCAATGCCGAAACTAGGGTTGAATTGGAACAAATGTTACGACCGTTTATTTATCGCCGTTATGTGGATTTTAGTGCGATTGATGCGCTGCGTAATATGAAAGCCATGATAAAAGCGGAAGTTCGCCGTAAAGGTTTGAAAGATAATATTAAGCTCGGCAGTGGCGGGATCCGTGAAGTCGAGTTCATTGCCCAAACCTTTCAGCTTATTCGTGGTGGCCGTGAACCGGTACTACAAATTAAGTCGTTATTAGCGACCTTAAACGTATTGCAGTCAATTGGTGAGATCTCCGCTGCAAGCTATACCGTACTAACTGAAAGTTATTGTTACTTACGTAAAGTTGAGAATATCCTCCAACAAATTAATGATGCGCAAACTCAAACCTTACCGCAATCAGCACTGGATCGTAGCCGTTTAATCAGCGTATTAGGTTTCCCTGATTGGGATAGTTTTTATGTACATATTAATCAAGTCATGGCCGCTATTAATAACGAATTTAGTCTGGTGATTGGTGGCGACGATGAGGATAACGATGAATCACAACCAGCGTTAGACTTATGGCATTTAGAACTGTCAACGGAGGAAGCAGTCACCTTGTTGGCTGAATATGGATTAACGCAGCAAGATGCGCAAAATTTTGCCCGTGAATTAAGTCATTTTAAAACCGATTATGATCGTAAAACTGTCGGCCCTCGTGGTCGTCAAACTATTGAAAAGTTATTACCTAAATTATTATTCTTAATTCTTAAAACTGATGATCCGGTGGCCTTGCTGCCGCGTATTATCGCGCTGTTATTAAAGATTTTAAACCGTACCGCGTATTTAGAATTGTTAGCCGAGAATGATCAGGCATTAACGCAATTATTACGTTTATGTGGGGCCAGCCCTATGGTGGCGAAACAGTTGTCGAGCCATCCGATCTTATTAGACGAATTGTTAGTACCTTCGCATTTATACCATCCCACGCCGTTACATGAGTATCGCAGTGAATTGCGTCAGTTTATGTTACGGATACCAGAAGAAGATCATGAGCAGCAGTTAGAAGCCTTACGTCAATTTAAGCAAACTCAATTATTGCGTATTGCGGCGGCTGATATTGCTGGTGAACTGGCATTAATGAAAGTGAGTGATCATCTGACTTGGTTAGCGGAAGCGGTGATTGATAATGTGGTCAACCTAGCATGGCAACAACTAGAAGAGAAACACGGAGTACCGCATAACGTAGTTGAAAGCGGTGAAAAAGGTTTTGCTGTGGTGGCCTACGGTAAACTTGGTGGTATTGAATTGGGTTATGGCTCTGATTTGGATCTGGTGTTCATTCATAATTGCGAAACCACGGGTATGACCAACGGCGCAAAAATGATTGATAGTCGTCAGTTTTACCTGCGCTTAGCGCAACGTATTATTCATATCTTTAGCACCCGAACTAGTACCGGTATCTTGTATGAGGTGGACATGCGTTTACGTCCGTCAGGCGAGTCTGGTGTATTGGCTTGTCCGGTATCAAGGTTCTTGGACTATCAATGCAAAGAAGCGTGGACATGGGAGCATCAATCATTAGTGCGTACGCGTATTGTCTATGGTGATAAGCTGATCCAACGCCGTTTCACCGAGGTAAAGCGTAGCATTATCGCCAAACCACGAGACACCAGCGAATTGCAAAAACAAGTGGTGGATATGCGGGTGAAAATGCGTAACCATTTGTTAAAAGCTAATGCCGATCAGTTTGATATTAAGCAGTCGATAGGCGGTATTACTGACATCGAATTTATGATGCAGTACATTGTTTTGAATCATGCGGCGCAGATCCCCAAGCTGCAGCTGTGGCCGGATAATGTCCGTATTATTAGCCGTTGTGTGTCCGAAGGACTAATGAGCACAGAGTTGGGGGAGCGTTTAACCCTGAGTTATTGTCAAATGCGCGATGAGATCCATCGTCGTAATTTACTCGGTCAAAAAGGCATTGTTGCGGATACCGAATTTACCGCACAACGGCAAGTCGTCACTGACTACTGGCAGCAGTTGTTTGCTGTTGAATAAACCAAGTTTATAACCAAAAAAGCGCTTGATGCGGGTAGTCGTTACCTTTATCAAGCGCTTTTTTTAGTTTGTTATTCAGCTGTTTATTAGTTCTCTGCTCAGCAATTTATTCTGTTAGCTGTTCTTATATGATGCCTGTTACTTGTATCAGTTACTTATATAAGCTCGGCTCACCCTTAGGGCGGGTTTTAAAACGGCGATGCAACCACATGTATTGCGGCACCTGCTCTAAAATAGATTGCTCACATTCTTTATTACAGATAGTGGCATCTTCAACTTCGTTTCCGGTTGGGAAATTCTCTAATGGCGCACGCACTTTTACTTGGTAACGACCATCAGGTAAACGGCAAGAAGATACTGGATAAGTCTTGGTGTTTTTACCCGAGGAAAACATTGTGGTAGCGGTGATCGTACAGGCTTTTTCAACGGCGAAAAATGGCACAAATACACTACGACGAGGGCCATAATCATGGTCTGGTGCGTACCATAATGGTTCACCTGAATCGAGAATATGTAACATGCCTTTGATATCACGACGGTCAAACAAACCTTTATTTGACAGGGTACGGCCACGGCATTGTAAATATTCCATTAATGGGTTTTTGTTCGGACGATAGATAGCATAGGCTGGTCGTAATAAACCAAAGATACGCGCCGATATTTCCAGTGATAAAAAATGCGATCCCAAGATCAGCATACCGTTACCATCCGCTTTGGCTTGGTCGATATGTTCTTGCCCTTCAATCACCATGTTTTGCTTAATACGCCAATCTGGCCAGAACCAGGCATTGGCAGTATCAATAACGGCTAATCCAGTATATTCAAAATTTTCTTTTGCTAGCGCAGTAATTTCGGCAGGTGATTTATCAGGAAAACTCAACGCCAGATTTTGTTGCGCTGTTTTCAGACGCTTAGGGATAATTTTCATGACTAACCGGCCTAACCCACGGCCCAGTACATTTTGTACCTTGTTTGGTAGCAAAGATATAAACCACAAAAAAGTGGCGGCGAATAGTAATGGCCAGTGTTTAGGATGCAGAAATCGCCCTTGAAACTTGGTGTTTTCTTTGGTGACCATGGGGTTGTTGGTTTTACTTTTATTTGTCATGGAAAAATCTCATTCTCGCGAATTAATACGATTTATATTAGTAAGTCGCTAATATTTATATATTCAATGGGTTGATTTTTGGCTGTTACAGAAGATTACAGTTATAAAAAAGGCGACTCAAATGATCGCCTTTTTATTCTGTATTCCGTTTGCTTAGATGTTGTCTTTTAACCCAGCATTCACTAAATTAATATCTTCAGCGTTCAACGTACCAGCGGCTTGTTTTAACTGTAACATACTAATGATGTAGTTATAACGTGATGCTGATAATGATTGCTTCGATTGGTATAAGCTCTTGGTTGCGTTCAATACGTCGATAATTGTACGTGTACCCACACCAAAACCAGCTTCTGTTGCTTCTAATGCACTTTCAGATGATTTAACTGTTTGCTCGTACGCTTTAATAGAGCTTAATCCAGCCGTTACATTGTTGTAATAAGTACGGATTTGCGTTTGTACTTCACGACTGGCTTTGGTTAATTGTTCTTGGCTTGCCGTTACTTGATAAGCGGCTTGTTTCTCTGTCGAGGTTACCGCGCCACCTGTGTATAGTGGCATGCTAAATTCGATACCAACGTTAGCAGAAGACACTGTACTTTCTGAATTTATACCACCTTGGTTATCATCACCATAATCTGTGTATGCTGCGCCAGCATTTGCCACTAGGTTTAATGCCATGTTATCAACAGAGCCTACTAGCTCGACATTACCTTCAGCGATTTGCTTGGCAATACGTTGGATCTGAATCGACAAATTCTGATTGTTGGCTGTATCTAACCAGTTATTACGTTGACCGTTTGGCGCTGTAGGGCTAAAGCGGTCTGTATTCAGTGGGGCAATATCAGTATGAGTTAAACCAGTGATTTCAGTTAATGACTCGTAGCTGTTAGCTAGGGTGTTTTCAGCATTAATTACTTCTGCTACCGATAAATCAAACGTTGATTGTGCTTCTAATACGTCAGTTTTATCCGTTAGACCAACATTATAACGCTGCGTGGTTTGTTCTAATTGACGCTCTACCGCATCTTTATTACGGTTAGAGAATTCTAGCGCATCGTTGGCAGTTAATACGCTGAAATAGGCATTTGATACACGTAAAATCAGACTTTGCAGCTCTGCTTGAACAGCAAGTTCACTCTGCTCTGCTTGTTTAGCCGCTTGACTAACATTAATGAAATTACTTTCTTCATATAATGACTGAGTTAAACCAATGCCAACGTTACCAGTTAGCGCATTACCGTTTGCAGTTGAGTTAGTTTTGTAGTCACTCGTAATGCCGTAACCTAGATCTGCACTTAGCCCAATTTGTGGTAAGTTTGACGCTTCTTGTTCAGTAATTTTCTCTAGTGCTGCATCACGGTTTGCTTGTGCTTCTAAGTAAAGAGGATCTTTGGTCAAGGCTTGTTGAAATATTTGCTGTAAATTATCAGCACTTGCTGAGTGTGCAAAAAATGCCAGACCGCAGGCTAGAAGAATTTTATTAAACTTCATTGGTGGTTACCTTAAGTGTAAATAGTTGCCGTTATGAATTCGCATAACAATAAGTAATGATAACTGCTTAGTCAAATTAATAATTATCCAAAAGGGATAGTTAGCATTGATCTGCATTTTATACTAGGCGTTATCTCAAAGCTCGAGTTTTAAACGTTGAATTAATATCGATATGGCATAATTAGTATAATTACTAGGAATTATCCTTAAACCCTAGCAGCCCACATGGTATTCACCGTAACCCTTTATTATCAGTATATTTGAGGAGATGTAAATGAAAAGTCGAAAGTTAGAAATACAATCTGAGTATGATGTTAGTGATATTGAGATCATAAACAAACAACAAGTATTTAATGGTTTCTTCAAAATCAACACGTATACCTTTAAACATAGGCTGTTTTCTGGTGGTTGGAGTGGTGAAATAACCCGCGAGGTATTTGAACGTGGAAACGCGGCAGCGGTCATACCTTATGATGCGAGTCGCGATGAAGTAGTATTGATTGAACAAATCCGCATTCCAACTATAGAATCGAGTTCACAACCTTGGTTACTGGAGTTAGTGGCTGGCATGATAGATAAACAAGGGGAAGATTCTGCTGAAGTAGTGAAACGTGAAGCACAAGAAGAAGCGGGTGTGACGATTGGTCGTTGTAATTTTATTATGCGATTTTTTGCTAGTCCAGGTGGCACCAGTGAAGCGCTTGATCTGTACGTGGGTGAAGTTGATAGTAGCACTGCGTATGGTGTGCATGGTTTGGAAAGTGAAGGTGAAGATATTCGTGTCCATGTGGTCAGTCGTGAAACTGCTTATAATATGGTGCAAACTGGGCGAATAAATAACGCATCGACTATTATTGGTATCCAGTGGTTACAATTGAATTTTCAAACATTGCAAAAGTCTTGGCTGTAGCGCTACAATGGTCAATCGACGGTTTCCAGCGCTAAGTCATTTGAATGTATGATGATTAGATTTGTGGAAATGTGTGCTGGTCAACAGATTTATACGCTCTTATTAGCGTATGATAATAGTTAAGTAATCTTGTAATCAGCGTGTCGATTGACAGTTATAGTGAAAGTAACTATTTACTATTCGTCATTACTAGACAACATATAAGGATAAGGGTTAAAGATTATTGTGGGTGCGGACATTTCTAAGTTAACGGTAAAGCATAATGTGATTAATTTATTGCAAGTGACAGATACTCACTTGTTTGCCACGGCTGAGAAAGATCTGCTCGGGGTGAAAACGCAATTAAGTTATCGTCATGTCATTGATGCTATTCTCCAGAATCAACAACCGTTTGATGCTGTGCTTGCGACGGGCGACATTTCTCAAGACAATACTCCTGCTTCTTATCAATATTTTGCTCAACATATTAAACGTCTCAATAAGCCGTGTTATTGGTTACCGGGTAATCACGACAACATTCCGCTGATGGCTGATGCTTTAAAAGCAGAAGGCGTACTGGCAGATAAATATAAAGTTGTTGGTGATTGGCAGATTATCTTACTCGATTCTCAGTTAACGGGTTCTCCGGCCGGTTATCTTGCACCAGAACAACTTGCCTTGCTCGATGAACAGCTAAGCAGATATCCAGACAAACATGCATTAGTGGTATTACATCACAACGTTTATGCGGTCGGTTGCAAATGGCTAGATCAACATCTGTTGCGTAATGCAGATGCATTCTTAGCCGTATTAGCCAAACATCCGCAAGCTAAAAATGTGTTATTTGGACACGTCCATCAACAGCTTGATAAAACTTACGATGGTATTCGCTTTATGGCATCACCATCGACTTGTTTCCAATTTAAACCACATTGTGATGAATTCACGCTAGATGCCCGCGCTCCGGGCTGGCGTTATTTACAACTGCACAGTGATGGCTCGGTCAATAGTCAGGTTTGGCGTTTGTCGAACAATGATTTTAATCCTGATCTCGATTCTAAAGGCTATTAAATTCGAATTTAAAGGTTGCTGACCTCAAGTTTAAAAGCGCCTGATATTCAGGGCTATCTTGCCCTGATTTATCGATGTTATCGGCATCATGTCCATCCCCCATATTCATTAAGCTCTTATCTATTATATTAGAGGTAAATAAATGGCTCCCATGCTACTGCTCTATTTGCACGGTTTTAATAGTTCGCCAAAATCAGTTAAAGCACAACAAATGGCTGACTATCTGGAGTGCAACCATCCTGAAATCACCATCGAAATCCCGAACCTCTCGCCTTATCCTCAGCAAGCATGGTTACAGATAGCGGCGATTGTGGCGCGTTATCCTGCACATCAACTCGGGGTTGTTGGCAGCTCGCTCGGTGGTTATTATGCGACAAAAGTGCATCAAGCATTTAACTGCCCTGCAGTCATCATTAATCCCGCAGTGAAACCGTATGAATTGCTGGTGGATTTTTTAGGTGAGAATAAAAACCCCTATACCGAAAATACTTTTAGCCTTACCGAGCAGCACATTGATGAACTACGCGCACTGGATTGTCCGGCATTAGTTCACCCAGAAACGATCTGGGTACTGTTACAGACCGATGATGAAGTGTTAGACTACAGACAAGCAACTGCAAAATATAATGCGGCAAAATTAACGGTAGAGCAGGGCGGTGATCATGCCTTTATCGGATTTGAACGTTATCTTAGCGATATTTTAACCTTTCTTGCATTCAAGTAGATGTAACGAACAGCATAAAAGAAACTCATGACTCAAGAATATAATGCGGGCTCGATTGAAGTCCTAAATGGTCTCGAACCAGTACGCCGCAGACCCGGTATGTATACCGACACAGTACGTCCTAATCACCTTGGCCAAGAAGTTATCGATAACAGTGTCGATGAAGCGTTAGCTGGTCATGCGCAGAATATTTCAGTTACCTTGCATGCTGACCAATCGTTAGAAGTGAGCGATGATGGTCGTGGTATGCCTGTCGATATTCACCCGGTGGAAGGTGTGAGTGGTGTTGAGCTGATTTTATCTAAGTTACATGCCGGTGGCAAATTCTCCAACGACAGTTATCAATTTTCCGGTGGTTTACACGGTGTTGGTATTTCGGTAGTAAATGCCTTATCTAAACGCGTTGAAATTACCATTCGACGTGGTGGTCAAATTTATCAAATTGCCTTTGAACATGGTGAAAAAGTTTCTGAGCTAGAAGTGATTGGTACCATAGGTATCCGCACCACGGGTACCAAAGTACATTTCTGGCCGGATGCGAGTTATTTTGACTCGGGTAATTTTTCGTCTAAACGTTTGATGCATAATTTACGCGCCAAAGCGGTACTGTGCCCTGGTTTGAACATTAAGTTTGATGACAAAGTTAATAAAGAAAAGCATGTTTGGTGTTTTGAAAAAGGCCTCGAAGACTACTTAATGGAGTCGCTAGATAAGTGGCCAACATTACCTGAAGCTCCTTTTGTCGGTAGTTTTTCGGCGAATAATGAAGCCGCCGATTGGGCCGTTATCTGGCTACCTGAAGGTGGCGAATCGGTTACTGAAAGTTATGTTAACTTGATCCCAACAGCGCTCGGTGGTACCCATGTCAATGGTTTACGCCAAGGTTTACTGGATGCCATGCGTGAGTTCTGTGAATTCCGTAATTTATTGCCACGAGGCGTGAAGTTAACACCGGATGATATTTGGGATCGTTGTTCTTATATCTTGTCGGTTAAAATGCAAGACCCGCAATTTGCTGGGCAAACTAAAGAACGTTTGTCATCACGTCAGTGCGCAGCCTTTGTGTCTGGTGTAGTTAAAGATTCGTTTTCATTATGGTTAAACTCACACACTGATCTGGCTGAACTGTTGGCTGATTTATGCATTAACAATGCCCAGAAACGCTTAAAAGCAAGTAAAAAAGTAGCGCGTAAACGTATCACTAGTGGTCCAGCCTTACCGGGTAAATTGACCGATTGTTCTGGTCAAGATCCGATGCGTTCGGAACTTTTTTTAGTGGAAGGTGACTCTGCTGGTGGTTCGGCAAAACAAGCCCGTGATCGTGAATTTCAAGCGGTGATGCCACTGCGTGGTAAGATCTTGAATACCTGGGAAGTGGACTCTTCGCAAGTATTGGCATCACAAGAGGTACATGATATCTCTGTGGCGCTGGGTATTGACCCTGACTCGGATGATATTTCTGGATTACGTTATGGCAAGATCTGTATCTTAGCGGATGCCGATTCCGATGGTCTGCATATTGCCACCTTGCTGTGTGCGCTGTTCTATAAGCACTTTAGAGCCATGGTTGATGCGGGACATGCGTTTGTTGCTATGCCGCCGTTATACCGTATAGATATCGGTAAAGAAGTGTTTTATGCCTTAGATGAATCCGAGAAAAACGGTATTCTTGATCGCATCGAAGCCGAGAAAAAACGCGGTAAAGTCAATGTGCAACGCTTTAAAGGCTTGGGTGAAATGAACCCGCTGCAATTGCGTGAAACGACCATGGATCCGAATACTCGCCGTCTGGTGCGATTGACTGTAGATAACGCAGATGAAACATTCGCGATGATGGATATGCTGTTAGCGAAAAAACGTTCTGCAGATCGTCGTACTTGGTTAGAAGACAAAGGCGATATGCCTAGATAGTCGCGTTGTACTAATTGAGTAATCGGTCATTCAGACTGTCCAGCTTAGACTCTCTACCATTAGACTCTTTACTTTAGATATGGCTACATTGATTGTAGCCATTTTTTTAATCCCCGTTTATGCATATTGTTTAAATTTATCCCGCTGTTTTGATCTATGTTAATCTTTTTGATAATTATTATCATTTAGACTTGTGCTCATTGCACGATTCTTATAGACTCCATTTCATAATGTAAACAATTCGTATTTAGAGGTAAGGATGAAAAAGGGAATATTTGGTTTATCTGCTTTGGCATTAACAACGTCACTGATGAGCGCTACAGCTTTTGCTAGTGAAGAAGTTAATATTTATTCAAATCGCCAAGCGAATTTGCTTAATCCGATCCTTGAACAATACACTAAAGATACTGGTGTTAAGGTCAACATTGTTTTTGCTAAGAAAGGACTGGCAGATAGAATGAAACGTGAAGGTCGTTTATCAAAAGCCGATCTATTACTAACAACAGATATCAGCCGCTTAGTTGAAGCTGTTGATTTTGGAGTTACACAACCAGTATCAAGCGACGTATTAGAAGATAACATCCCTGCGCAATATCGTGACCCAGATGGCGAATGGTTTGCTCTTACATCTAGAGTGCGTAATATTTACACATCACGTGAAGTGTATGGCGACGTTGCTAACATCACTTATGAAGAACTTGCAGACCCGAAATATAAAGGTCAAATCTGTACACGTTCAGGCAAACACCCATACAATGTAGCACTTATTTCATCGATGATTTCGCATCACGGTGAAGCAGAAGCGAAAGTATGGTTAGAAGGTCTTAAAGCTAACTTAGCACGTAAACCACAAGGTAACGATCGTGCCCAAGTTAAAGCAATTAAAGAAGGCGTTTGTAGCGTTGCACTTGGTAACAGCTACTACCTAGGTAAAATGCTCAGCGATCCAAAGCAAGTTGCTTGGGCTGAAGCGGTTAACATTAACTTCCCTAACCAAGAAAACCACGGCGCACACGTGAATGTTTCTGGTATGGTATTAGCGAAATACGCACCGAACAAAGGTAATGCCGTTAAGCTAATGGAATACCTATCTGGCGCGAAAGCTCAACATATGTATGCTGACGTTAACATGGAATACCCAGTTAAAGCCGGTATCCAAGCATCTGAGTTAGTTTCATCTTGGGGTGAATTCAATGCGGATTACATGCCAGTCGCAGAAATTGCAAAACATCGTAAAGCTGCACTAAGACTACTTGATGAAGTTAAGTTCGACTTGTAGAATACTATATCCCTAGATTCGATGGGGTTAACAGTTGATGTTGCAGCTTAATAGGTTGTTAATAGACTGATTTAAAGGTTGGTAAAGTTACTTTGTAACTCGCCAACCTTTTCGCGTATCTAAACAGGAGTTATTTTTCCGTTCATGAATCATAAGTTAGCCTTTTCTTGGCACTCTAGTAGTTGGTTTATTGCGATCATGTTAGCGCTACCTATTGCAGCTTTGTTTTATCAAGCTATAGGTCCCAGTGCAGATGTTTTTCAACATCTTATTGATACCGTTCTCCTCGATTATGTTCAAAATACCCTTATTCTGGTGTTTCTGGTTTGTTTAATCAGTAGCATTATTGCGTTACCTGCTGCCTGGCTTATTGCCATGTGTGATTTCCCTGGCCGTAAAAGCTTACAATGGGCGTTGATGTTACCAATGGCCATGCCTGCGTATATCGTCGCTTATATTTATACTGATATGTTTGATTATGCCGGCCCTGTGCAAATCGCTTTACGTGGTGTCTTTGGTTGGCAAAATGCCAGTGATTATTGGTTCTTTGATATTCGTACCATTCCTGGCGCGGCAACTGTTTTAGCTTTGGTGTTATACCCTTATCTGTATTTATTAGCCCGTACCTCATTCCTCGAACAATCAACCAGCCTTATTCAAGCCAGTCGTATGTTGGGCAGTTCACCCTTGTCGAGTTGTCTACGGGTATCTCTGCCGCTGGCACGTCCTGCGATCGCGGTGGGTTTATCGCTAGTGGCGATGGAAACGGTGGCTGATTTTGCTACGGTGAACTATTTTGCGGTTAATACTTTAACCACCGCGGTTTACGATACATGGATTGGTTATGGCAGTTTAACGGCGGCAGCGCAATTATCGGTGATGACATTATCGGTGATCTTATTATTTGTCGGTTTAGAGCGTTTCGCGCGTCGTAAACAGCAAGTATTTCAAAAAAGCATGTTACATGAACAAGAAGTGCGTTATCAGTTAACTGGCGGTGCGAAAGTATTAGCAATGACTTGGTGTTGGTTGCTGGTATTTGCTGGCTTCTTATTACCGTTTGCGGTGTTAGTGAATTATGCTTGGCACTATTTTGCTGAGTCTTGGACCGAAGAGTTTTTTCAATACAGCGCCAACAGTTTAATTCTGGCGGTTATTGTGGCTAGCTTAGCGGTTTTTTGCGCGGTATTACTGGGTTTATACCGTCGTTTAGTCGGTACTAAATACGCGGCTATCCCGGCACGTATTAGCACCATGGGTTATGCGTTGCCTGGTACTGTATTGGCGATTGGTATTATTATCCCGTTGACCTCGGCCGACTTTTTACTCAATGATATCACTGAGCTGTTATGGGACTGGACCCCTGGTTTAGTCTTTACCGGCACCACCTTTGCGCTTATTTTTGCGTATCTTATTCGCTTTTCAGCAATTGCGGTGGGCTCGATTGAAAGCAGTATTGATAAGATATCACCGTCGTTGGATATGGTGACGCGCACACTGGGACACAGTCCGCATAGCATGATCCGTAAAGTGCACATTCCGTTGATCCGTAAAGGTATACTGGCTGGTTTTTTGTTGGTGTTCATTGAATCAATGAAAGAACTGCCAACTGCCTTACTATTACGTCCGTTTAACTATGAAACACTCGCTACTTACGTCTTCCAGTTTGCTTCTGATGAAATGTTAGAGCAGGCAGCACTGGCGGCAATTGTGATCGTGTTAGTTGGACTCATTCCGCTTATTTTCTTAAACCGTTCTTTGGAGCAACAGCATTGATGACTACATCTTCTTCACTTGCTTTACGTATTTCAGATCTACATTGTAGTTATGCTGGCGTTGATATTTTAACGGGACTGGATCTAGATTTAGGCAAAAATGAAATCTTGTGTTTATTAGGGCCAAGCGGCTGTGGTAAAACCACGACATTGAAATTGATTGCTGGGTTATTACCACCAACTCAAGGCAGTATCGAGATTAATGGTCAGGTGGTTGATAATTCGGAGCTTAATCTGGCGCCTGAAAAGCGTAACGTCGGTATGATTTTTCAGGATTACGCATTATTCCCACATTTGACGGTGACAGATAATGTCTTGTTTAGCCAATATAAACAAACCAAGGCAAAGCAAAAAGAGACGCTGGATTATGTGCTTAAATTAGTTAATTTGAGCGAATTCGCTGACCGTTATCCACATCAGCTATCTGGTGGTCAGCAACAACGTGTGGCAATTGCCCGTGCGTTAGCCAGTTCTCCAGAGTTGTTATTACTCGATGAACCTTTCTCTAATATTGATAGCCAAGTACGTCATCACTTGATTGAAGAGATGCGCGGATTGCTTAAGTCGCATAACATGAGCGCTATTTTTGTTACTCACAGTAAAGAAGAAGCGTTTGCTTTTGCGGATCGTTTAGCTGTTTTCCATCAAGGTAAAATTGAGCAGCTGGGTACGCCAAGCGAGTTATATAATCAGCCCGCCACGCGTTTTGTTGCTGATTTCTTAGGTAAGGTGAATTACTTAGATGCTGTGGTATTAGATGACTACAGTGTGCAAACGGTATTAGGTGTGATCACCAGTAAAAAAGCATTAACCGCAGCGATTGGTGAGCATAAACTGTTAGCAATACGCCCACAGCAATTACAGTTACAAGTCGTGGAGCAGGGTATTGCTACTATCAGCCAACAACAATTCTTAGGCATGACGACGCATTGTACGATCTGTTTAGCAGATAAAACGCTAGGGGAGGGGTGTTTGGAATTATCGGTATCGATGCAACAACCTATGCAGGTTGGCGATATGGTCAATGTGACGGTGGCAGAACATGATTTGGTGTTGTTTGATCGTGATTAATGGCTAAGGGCTTTTCGTTGTTGAGGACTTTAAACAGCTAAGGACTTATAAAGAGACATGTTTGGCGTGATAAATATCAGCGCCAAACATGTAACTCAGCTTCGCAGTTGTTTGTGCTTACTGTTAGATATATTCGAATAACTCTTTTACTGCGTTATCTACTTCGGTAATAATACTGGTGCTAGTTGGGGTAATGAAAATAGTATCATCGCCCGCAATCGTCCCTAAAATACCTTCTGTACGCCCTAATGAATCTAATAAACGTGCGATCAATTGCGCTGAGCCTGGGCTTGTTTGGATCACAATCAAGCATTCATTATGGCTAATATCTAATACTAGGTTTTTTAGTTGGCTGCTAATGGTGGGCACACCTAACTCTGCAGGTAGGCAATATACCATTTCATCTTTGGCATTGCGGGTGCGTACGGCACCAAACTTGCTGAGCATGCGTGATACTTTTGATTGATTGACACTATCAAAGCCTTGGTCTTTAAGCGCATCGACAATCTCGCCTTGTGAGCCCAGATGCTCTTCTTTCAATAAACCTTTAAATGCTTTTACTAGTTGATCTTGTTTTTCACTCATATTTGTTACCATGTCAGTTGATTCATCTATAATTCAAGCTGCTAATGCTAAATTCAATGTAATTTTATAATGAAACCTTGGCTAGTTTTATAGCCTATTCATAACTGTTTTATAACTTCTTATAAAATCAGTGACTAAATCATTCATGTGAATAGTAAATGAACTTGAGTCGCGATGAACTGAATAATTATGCATATGATACCAGCCGGGTATATTTTATCTAGCTAATTTGGTTAATTCGGATTTTTTGCATAAAAAACGAATTAAAGTGAATATATATGTTGATTTAGAAGTTTATTCGGTTATTATAATCGCATCTAGTGCAATTATATTCAGTTATCATTATGAGCATCGAATTAAAAAACATCTGTAAATCTTGGGGTCAACTTGATGTGTTACAAAACATCGACCTTAAATGTGCCAAAGGCGAGACCTTAGTTCTGCTTGGTCCAAGTGGTGCCGGTAAGAGTTCTTTACTGCGCGTCCTTAACTTACTTGATACGCCAGATAATGGTTCAATCAGCATTGCCGGTGAAACATTTGATTTTTCTACCAAGCTCAGTGATAAAAAATTAATCAAGCGTAGTCAGATGCTCAGACAGAAAGTCGGTATGGTCTTTCAACAATACAACCTATGGCCACATATGTCTGTGATGGATAACTTAATTGAAGCACCGGTTAAGATTTTAAAGCAAACAAAACAACATGCTCGTGAAGAGGCCATGAAGATCCTTGAGCAATTACAACTAACGGATAAAGCCGATGTATTTCCATTAGCCTTATCCGGTGGTCAACAGCAACGTGTGGCGATTGCACGTGCCTTAATGATGAAACCAGAAGTACTGCTATTTGATGAACCTACTGCGGCGTTAGATCCAGAGGTGACCAACCAAGTAGCTGAAATCATTAAATCACTGGCAATCACAGGTATTACTCAGGTTGTCGTTACGCACGAAGTGGACTTCGCGCGTAAGGTCGCTAGTCAGGTATGTTATCTTGAAAGCGGTGAAATTGTTGAATTTGGTGGTGCAGAGCACTTCCAGAAACCGCAAACGCCACAATTCACACATTATCTAACACATTAGTTTATTTAAAACATTAGATGATTAAAAATATTAGGAATAGGACGACCCAAATGAAAAAACTATTAACAGCATTAATTCTAACTTCAGCCGCCGCGCAAGTAACAGCCGCAGAACAAATCAAATTTGTTACTGAAGCAACGTATCCTCCGTTTGAAATGATGGATGCAAACAACGAATTCCAAGGTTTTGATATTGATATCGCCCGCGCAGTTTGCAGTGAATTAAAAGCGGAATGTAGTTTTGCTAATCAGTCGTTTGATAGTTTGATCCCAAGCCTGAAATTCCGCCGTTATGATGCCGCTATTGCCGCAATGGATGTAACACCAGCACGTCAAAAACAAGTTGATTTTTCTGATGTTTATTACGAGAACTCAGCGGTATTAGTTGCTGAAAAAGGCAAGTATAATGTTGTTGCTGATTTATCAGGTAAAGCAGTAGGTGTACAAAATGGTACCTCTCACCAAGCTTACATGACTGACACATATGCGGATGAAAAAGTATTATTACTTAACTTCCCATCATACCAAAAAGCATTTCTAGACCTTAAAAATGGTCGTATTAACGGTGTGTTCGCTGACTCTGCTGTTGCCCATGATTGGTTGAGCAAGCACAGTGATGGTAACTACGAAACAGTTGGTAAAGCCGTGACTGACGCGAAATACTTTGGTGCTGGTTTTGCTATCGCAGTACGTAAAGATAACGCTGAATTATTAGCTAAACTGAACAAAGGTTTGCAAGCAATTAAAGCGAACGGTACTTACGATAAGATTTACGCAAAATACTTTGCTAAATAACAGATAACAGTGTTTAATCTCGACCTGATTTGGTTTGCAATATCAGGGCATAATAGTCAAGTTATTGTGGTCACGAGATAATTCATTTTAAAGTGCCTTTTAGGGGCACTTTTTGTTTTTACGTTCCGGAGTTTTTATGGATCTTTTGCAGCTTCAATTATTATTGGATGCAACAAAAATCACCCTTGGCCTGGCGCTAACATCCTTGTTGGTTGGCTTGGTTCTCGCTATTCTATTCTGTGTTGCAGAAATGCAAAAGAACCCATTGATTGCCAAGCCGATTAGCTTGTTTGTGACGATATTGCGTGGCTTACCTGAGATCTTGATTGTGTTCTTTATCTTCTTCGGTGGCACCCATATTCTGTTTTTATTAACCGATGAATTTTATGACATCAGTCCGTTCTGGAGTGGTGTGGTTGCTTTGTCGCTTATCTTTGCTTCTTATGCCTCGCAAACCTTGCGTGCGGCGATTCAATCAGTACCAAAAGGTCAGCAACAAGGCGCTCAAGCACTTGGTATGGGCCCAGTTCGTTGCTTCCTGCGTATTACCTTACCGCAAGCATGGCGTTTAGCGCTGCCGGGTTTAGGCAATCAGTGGATGGTATTATTAAAAGATACCGCCTTAGTTTCCCTCATTGGTGTGACAGACTTGATGAAGCAAGCGGATTTATTATCAGGCAGTACTTATAAGCCATTTACCTTTTTAGTTGCGGCGGCGGCGATTTACCTGATTATTACCTTGATTAGTCAATGGATGTTAAAGCACCTTGATAATCACATTAACCGTTTTGATGCCGGAGTAGCAAAATGACGTTAGATCACTTCTGGTTATTATTTAACGGCTTGAGCACGACGCTGGAAATTACCTTTTTTAGTTTATTATTTGGCTCTATCCTTGCGGTCGGTTTAACGCTGGCGATGGTCAATAAGATCCCTGGATTAAATTTATTAGCCCGGACTATTATTTTAATCTTTACTGGTACGCCATTACTGATCCAAATATTTTTGGTTTACAGCGGCCCATCGCAGTTTGAAGTGATTAGACATAGCTTTTTATGGGATTACCTAAGCCAAGCGAAAATTTGCGCTATTATTGCCTTAGCCTTTAATACCGCGGCTTATTCATCACTTTTATTTAAAGGTGCGATTGAATCTGTGCCACGCGGTGAATGGGATGCCTGTAAAGCCCTTGGTATGACGCGGGGACAAACGCTCGCGGTTATCGTGCCGCATGCGCTGCGCCGTGTATTACCGTCTTATTCTAACGAAGTGATTTTGGTACTGAAGGGCACGTCATTAGCCAGTTCAATTACCATCATGGATGTGATGGGTTATGCTAATCAAATCAATGGCCAAACCTATGATGCGTTAATGGCCTTTTCTGCTGCGGGTATTATCTACTTAGGCATGAATGGTATTTTAGTATTAATCTTTAAACAGTTAGAGAAAAAAGCCCTCGCGTTTCAATCGTAATTGATGTTGTTATCGGTTCATTTATTTCGTCATTGCTGATTAGCAGCGAAATAGATGAACCAGTATATTCATTTCACCTGAAAGCCAATTCCTGTCAGATAGAAAGCCAACGCTTTAAAACGCCAGTGTAATGCATTATTTACCCTGCATATCGGCGTTGTTAATTGTTTTTTCGTCAATGTTGCAGTAAGGTAGCAGTGATTCAAGGAATTTGTGAATATTGTATTCTACATAAACAATTAAGATAATGGAGACGTCTATGAAAGTCGCTGTATTAGGTGCTGCTGGCGGTATCGGTCAAGCTTTAGCCCTACTTTTGAAAACTCAACTACCTGCTGGTTCTGATTTATCACTTTATGATATCGCACCAGTAACTCCAGGTGTTGCTGTTGATTTAAGCCACATCCCTACAGACGTTACTATTGCTGGTTTTGCTGGTATGGATCCAACGGATGCACTTGTTGGTGCTGATGTTGTTCTTATCTCTGCGGGTGTTGCTCGTAAACCAGGTATGGACCGTTCAGATCTATTCAATATCAATGCTGGCATTATCAAAAATCTAGCAGGTAAATGTGCTGAAGTATGCCCAAATGCATGTATCGGTATCATTACTAACCCAGTAAATACGACTGTGCCAATCGCTGCAGAAGTACTTAAGCAAGCCGGTGTTTACGACAAACGTAAATTATTCGGTATTACCACGCTGGATGTGATTCGTTCTGAAACTTTTGTTAGTGCGCTTAAAGGCATCTCACTTGCTGACGTTGAAGTACCGGTTATTGGTGGTCACTCAGGCGTTACAATTCTACCGTTACTTTCTCAAGTTAAAGGTGTTGAATTTACAGCTGAAGAAGTTGTTGCATTAACATCACGTATCCAAAATGCGGGTACTGAAGTTGTTGAAGCTAAAGCGGGTGGCGGTTCTGCGACACTTTCTATGGGCCAAGCAGCTGCACGTTTCGGTCTATCTCTTGTTCGCGCACTACAAGGTGAAGAAGGTATCGTTGAGTGTACTTATGTTGACGGTGGTTCTGATCACGCTACATTCTTCGCACAACCTGTACTACTAGGTAAAAACGGCGTCGAAGAAGTATTAGCATACGGCGAGTTAAGCGAATTTGAAGCTAACGCACGTGATGCAATGTTAGAAGAACTAAAAGCGAACATCACCTTAGGTGAAGAATTCGTTGCTGGTTAATCATTATTATTAGCCGTTTAGGTTAATGGTGATTAAAATTGAAACCCAAGTTATCGTAACTTGGGTTTTTTTTATTTAAGAAAACGATACTTTGGCCGATATATCTATTACCACAGTCTATTATCACAGTAATTGTGATCGCCACACATAATCGCTTAGGTTCATTGATATGCTTACAACACCGATAACGAAATTAACAACAATTTACCGTCACGTGAAAGCGGTATTATGCGTGGTAATAGCGAGTGTATCTGTGTCTGGTGTTAATGTGCTTGCAGCGGAAAACAGCGGTGACTCGCTAATATCAAGTATGCCAGTTTCAAGCAAGCAGGCGGCAAGTAAGTCGCTAGCAAGTAAACCGGTTGGCGAAAAAGAACAACGTATCACCGACAGTGGCAAGCGCGCTGTTGCAGCTGAAGAAGCCGGTAACACTAAAACTAAGTATAGCGATTTCCCCAGTGCGGTTGAGTTATATAGTGATGATGAATTAAACCAATTAATCGGCGCAAATACCCATCTACAACGAGTGCGTGCAGATGAATGTCAGCTTGTTGCTGATATTAAAGTCCGTGCTGAATTAGTGAAGTTGCCAAGCTATCAATTTTTATGGGGTGATATGCTAGCTTGGGGTGTGTGTGTAGATAAGAATGCCGAACTCGGCGTTTACTTCATGCGTGCTGCTGCCAGTCAAGGTCAGCCTAGAGCATTAGAGCAACTGGGTCGTTATTATGTGCAAGGTCAATTTGTGCAACAAGATATCGACCGGGCGCTGCCGTTATTTGAGCAGTCGGCGAAACTCGGTTTTTTACCTGCTAAAATACAGTGGGCCGAGTTGCTCGTACGAGGTTATGGCAGCCCTTATGATTATCAAACCGCCTACAGTTATTTGTATAATACCGTGACGGCAGATGCTAAGATGCACGAAAAATTAGCCCGATTATTAGCCCAATTAGAAAATAGAATGCCTGAACGTGTAGTTATAGCAGCAAAGAATGCTGCTAAATATCAGTAACCACAGGGCATTAAATATGTTATCGGCGCTAACTGAATAGTCAATTAGAGTTAGTTTCGATTCGATCCTATGCTCATTTATTACTATCCTTCTCGTATACCGACTTACTTAGGGTACAAAACTGTATCCTAATGTGGTTTGGGTATATAATCCGAACGATATTCCTACCAATTTGGACCTTCTATGAGTAAAGACCCTTTCCATACGCGTGAGCAGGAAAAATACAGCAATCCAATTCCTAGTCGAGAATTTATTCTTGATTATCTTCGTAGCCTAGAAAATTCGATTAATCGTGAGCAAATATTTGCTGGATTAAAATTAGCAGGTGATGAACACGAAGAAGCTTTACGTCGTCGCTTACGTGCGATGGAGCGTGATGGGCAGTTGATTTTCGCTCGTAACAGAACTTATGAATTACCTGAACGCTTAGATTTATTGGAAGGACTAGTATTAGGCCATCGCGATGGTTTTGGCTTTTTCCGCCCAGATGACGGTGGTAAAGATTTATTTATCTCTATCCGTCAAATGTCGACGTTATTCCATGGCGATCGTATTCTGGCACAACCAGTAAAAGAAGAGTTTAAAGGCCGTAAAGAAGCACGTTTTGTACGTGTACTTGATGGCGAACCTTTGCAACTTGTTGGTCGTGTTTATCTCGATAAAGGCGTTGCCTTTGTACGTCCAGATGATAGCCGTATTAAACAAGAAATACGTATCAGTGATGAAGAGCGTCTTGGTGCTCGAGCTGGTCAAATGGTTGTGACTGAAATTCTAAAACGTCCAACTTATAACTTACCTGCACTTGGTAAAGTTGTAGAAGTGCTGGGTGAAAATATGGCACCCGGTATGGAAATTCAAGTGGCGATCCGCACACATGATATTCCGCACGTATGGCCGGAACATATTCTTGATGACATGAAAGAATTGTCACCAGAAGTACCTGAAGACGCGAAACTAAATCGTGTTGATTTACGTGATTTACCTTTGCTAACGATTGATGGTGAAGATGCACGCGATTTCGATGATGCGGTATTCTGTGAACGTAAAAAAAGCGGTGGCTGGCGTTTATGGGTAGCGATTGCTGACGTAAGTTCATATGTACAAACTAATTCAGATTTAGATCTGGAAGCACAAGGTCGAGGTAACTCAGTTTACTTCCCTGAGCAAGTTGTGCCTATGCTGCCAGAAGTATTATCAAATGGTTTATGTTCATTGAACCCACACGTAGATCGTCTATGTATGGTTTGTGAAATGACAGTTTCTGATGCTGGTCGTTTATCTGGTTATAAGTTCTATGAAGCAGTGATGAACTCACATGCGCGTTTAACTTATACCAAAGTAGCTAACATTCTTGATGGTGATGCTGAACTTCGCACTGAATACCAAGCGGTAGTGCCACATCTTCACGAATTGCATAACATGTACAAAGTCTTGAAAGTGGCACGCTCTGAGCGTGGTGCAATTGAATTTGAAACGTTAGAAACGCGTTTCGTCTTTAATGAACATCGTAAAATCGACAAGATCGTACCTGTTGTACGTAACGATGCACATAAATTAATTGAAGAATGCATGATCTTAGCAAACGTTGCATCAGCGCGTTTTGTGAGTAAGCATAAAGCGGCAGCGTTATTACGTGTGCATGATACTCCAGGCGAAGAAAAGCTAGTTAACTTCAGAAGCTTCTTAAGTGAAACTGGCCTAGAGCTGGGTGGCGGTTTGAAACCAACACCACTTGATTACGCTGCTTTGATTAGCAGTATTCAAGATCGTCCGGATAAAGAACTTATCCAAACTATGCTGCTACGTTCAATGAAACAAGCGGTATATCAAGAAGAAAATAACGGTCACTTTGGTTTAGCGTTAACAGCTTATGGTCACTTTACGTCGCCAATTCGTCGTTACCCTGATTTAGTATTACACCGTGCAATCAAGTTTGAACTTGCTAACCAAGCTGCAGTTAAAGCTGGTTCGCCACTAACGAAACGTTGGACTAGCACGGGTGGTTATTGCTACCAGGTGAGTGATGTTGAGACATTAGGTGAGCATTGCTCATTAACAGAACGTCGTGCTGATGATGCTACGCGTGATGTGTCAGACTTCTTGAAGTGTGAATACATGCAAGATCACCTTGGTGATACCTTTGATGGTGTGATCGCTGCAGTAACAAACTTTGGTTTCTTTGTTCGTATCAAAAACTTAAACATCGATGGCTTGGTACATGTATCTAGCTTACGTGGTGATTATTATAACTTTGATGGCGGACGCCAAACATTGCGTGGCGAAAAAAGTGGCGTTGAATACCGCATTGGCGATCAAGTTGAAGTTAAAGTATTAGCGATCAACATGAACGACAAGAAGATTGATCTTGAGCTTGCGGGTGCGGTAACACACAGCCGTCGTAGCAAAAGTAAACCTGCTGCATTTTCTGGTAAACGTAAGCCTGAAGGCACAAAAGCAAAGCCGGTCAAAAAGACTAAATTGAAGTTGAAAACGGATGATGCAGTCGTGGCGAGTGCGGCAGATAAAGCGCGCGTTGCTGCGAAGTTAAAGCCGCAAACTGTTGATACTGTTGAAAAAGGCGCATCACCGTTTGATGACGCTAAACCGAAGGGCAAGGCTAAACCAGCTAAGAAGAAAGTAAAAGCTAAAGTTAAGTCGCGTCCCGGTAGAGCCGAACGTTCAAAGCAAAAAGCAAACAAATAGCAATAGTAATAATAGTAATAAGGTAGAGAGATACAATGAGCAGTGAACTAATTTTCGGTATTCATGCAGTTAAATCATTACTGGAGCATGAACCAGAGCGCTTCATTGAAGTATATGCACTGAAGGGTCGTGAAGATGACCGTCTAACACCGTTAATCGCAGAATTAAATGATATCGGTATTGCAGTGCAATTAGTCAATCGTAATACACTGGATAAAAAGTGCGACGGTGGCCGTCATAACGGTGTATTAGCACGCGTTATTGAAGGCAAAAAGCTAAACGAATCAGATCTTGATACGTTACTTAACCGTATTGAAGAGAAAGAAGAACACCCATTCTTATTGATTCTTGATGGTGTTACTGATCCGCACAACCTAGGCGCTTGTCTACGTAGTGCTGATGCGGCTGGTGTACACGCTGTTATCGTACCAAAAGATAAATCAGTACAACTGACATCTGTGGTACGTAAAGTAGCATGTGGTGCAGCTGAAACAGTGCCACTGATTGCGGTGACAAACCTTGCACGTACCATGCGTGAACTACAAGACCGTCGCATCTGGATCATCGGTACTGCGGGCGAAGCAACGCAAGATTTATATCAGCCTAAACTAATGGGTCCATTAGCAATTGCGATGGGTGCGGAAGAAAAAGGTCTACGTCGTTTAACGCGTGAACATTGTGATGAGCTAGTTAGCATCCCAATGGCTGGTAGTATTTCAAGCTTGAACGTATCAGTAGCAGCTGGTGTTTGTTTGTTTGAAGTTGTGCGTCAACGCCAAGCTAAATAACGATAAATTGTAGTTTTACGATTAAGTTGAACTACAATGAATTGAGATAAAAAAAGCGTCCTTTGGACGCTTTCTTATTAACTATGGTTTTATTTTTACATCAGGCTATCAGTGCTGACGCGCTATATTGATGTTCTGTATTGCTAGGCATCCATTACATCTGACGCTTCGCTCTTACCGTCGCTATTGACGTGCACGTCGTTGCTAGCAATTTTAGTGCCTTTTGGCATCTTAACGACTAATGTTTTGGCTAAGTCATCATGCAGACAACGGCGTTTATCACCTCTGAAAATAGCCAGGAAGTTACTGACAGTAATGATAAAACCAAAAAATGGCAGGTAAGCCGCAACCCAAAATGGCAGATAACGCTTAAGGATGATGTCTTGCAAGCTCAGACGTTGGCCATTCTCACCGACCACCGCAATACCAACAATACGTTTACCTAAGGTTTGACCGTACTCTTTTAGCAGGTAGCTGTTTAATGCCATAAATAGCAGTATTTCAAGTAACGAAACTTTGACTTGAGTAGCGAATGAAATCGTGAAATTTTCATCGATACCGGCACTTAAATTCAATAAATCAAAACCGAGAATAAACGGCACTAACATAATCGTCGGAAAAACGATTTTATCTAATACTGCGGCTTGAAAACGTTGTGCTAACGTAGCAAGTTCCACATATTGACGAGATGATGAAGGTTCTGGTTGCATATGGCTTCTATAAATTAGTTAGTTAACTGGAGTTCAGACCTAGATGATAATCAATCCTTAGCGTAACAATCAAGATCTACTCGCACTTATTTATTCAATCCAAGTTTATTCAACCCAAGTTTTGATTCACAGGGTAAAGATTATTGTTATTATGCTAGTAGATGTTTAATTTTAGTATAAGGGATGGGTTATGACTTGGATGTGTTGTCAGTTTAGTGAGTTGTCGAGTTTGCAGCTTTATGATGTATTGCAATTACGCGCGGCTATTTTTGTGGTTGAACAAGATTGTCCTTATCAAGATATTGATGGTTTGGATATTCATCCTGAAACCCGTCATGTACTGCATTATAATGGCAATGGGGAACTATTAGCTTACCTGCGTATCTTAGCGGCAGGTGTTAGTTACCCTGATGTCGCGATTGGCCGAGTGGTTACTGCGGCGTCAGCGCGTGGGCAGGGACTTGGTCATCAATTATTAGAGCGTGGTATTAGTGCTGCAAAATCAGCATGGCCTGAGCAGGACCTATACCTTTCCGCACAAGCGCATCTACAGCATTATTATCAGGGTTATGGATTTGTGACTGTTACGGCTGAATATTTGGAAGATGGAATTCCCCACGTTGGCATGCGCTACCGTGAAAGTTAGTTTTGTAGATATTTACGATTATCTTCCAGTCGTGGTTGTATTATGGTGAGTGACTCTATATAATTCGCCGTCTCGAAATTAGTCATTTTTCTATACGTTCCTTGCCTCGATGGACCGACTAAGCCAGAGCCGAGGCTGATTAAACCCGTGAGGAGCTTACGATGCGTCATTACGAAATCGTATTTATGGTTCACCCAGATCAGAGTGAACAAGTTACAGGCATGATTGAGCGTTACAGCGCAGTTGTGACTGAAGCAAATGGTACTATCCACCGTCTAGAAGACTGGGGTCGTCGCCAATTAGCATACCCAATCAACAAACTTCATAAAGCTCACTATGTTCTTATGAACATTGAAGCTGGCCAAGATGTTATTGATGAGCTAGAAAATAACTTCCGCTTTAACGACGCAGTGATCCGCAACATGATCCTACGTACTAAAGGTGTAGTTACTGAAGCTTCTCCAATGGCTAAAGCTAAAGAAGAACGCCGTGAAGCGCCAACTGCTGCTACTGAAGCACCAGCTGCTGCTGAATAATAGCGTTTAGCTATAGGTATTGTTTATTGGATAACATTTAGTTATCCAATTTGTTGAGAAGATTTTAGGAGATTTTCATTATGGCACGTTTTTTCCGTCGTCGTAAATTCTGTCGTTTCACTTCTGAAGGTGTTACGGAGATTGATTATAAAGATATCGCTACGTTAAAAAATTACGTAACTGAAAGCGGTAAAATTGTACCAAGTCGTATTACTGGCACACGTGCTAAGTACCAACGTCAACTTGGTCGTGCGATTAAACGCGCACGTTACTTGTCTCTACTTCCATACACTGACTTACATAAGTAAGCTATTGTTTGGTCGTCAAGACTAACTCTATATTTTTGAGGAAAGGTAATGCAAGTAATTTTATTAGACAAGATCGCTAAGTTAGGTAACTTAGGCGAGACTGTTAACGTTAAAGCTGGTTATGCTCGTAACTTCCTTTTACCGAAAGGTAAAGCTGTTCTAGCAACTAAATCTAACGTTGAATCTTTTGAAGCACGTCGTGCTGAACTAGAAGCATCTGTAGCTGCTGTTAAAGCAACTGCTGAAGCTAAAGCTGCAACAATCAATGCTCTAGAAGCTATTGTAATTGCAACTAAAGCTGGTGACGAAGGTAAGATTTTCGGTTCTATTGGTACTCGTGACATCGCTGATGCGATCGTTGCTGCTGGTGTTGAAGTTGCTAAAAGCGAAGTTCGTCTTCCTGAAGGCGCTCTACGTACTCTTGGTGAGTTCGAAGTTAGCATCCAAGTACACAGCGAAGTATTCGCTACAGTAAACCTACAAATCGTAGCTGAAGCTTAATTTAAAGTTTAACTTTAGATTAACTACAGAATAAAGCCATGGCCTAGGTCATGGCTTTTTTTATGTCTGCGATTTAGTATTTTACGATAACATTTGTCTCACTCATAACTAAACGGCTAGCAAGACTAAACCGTTCTTGTGAATCACGTCCTATTTTGGATAACCGGTACTATTTTGGGTAGCCTGTGATGGTACGAATAGATTTATATAACGGCTGCAGTTGTTTATACATTTTCAAATATACTTGCTTATATAGCGCATCATACGTTTTGACGACTTCTGGTTGTGGCTGAAACACAGTGTTTACTCGGGTCATCGCAGTAATAGCTTGATCAAAATCAGCATAAATCCCCAATCCAACCGCAGTGACAATTGCCGCGCCCAAACCTGATGTTTCAAAAGTATGCGGCCGCTCTGCAGGCATATTAAAAATGTTTGCGGTTAACTGCATGGCGACATCACTTTGCGAGCCGCCACCGGATACCCGCAGTGTGGTTATCTTGACCTTGTTACGCTTGCTGATACGTTCTTTGCCTTCCCGTAATGCGTACGCTAAGCCTTCTAATATCGCCCGATAGATATGCGTACGCGTATGCACATCCCCGAAACCAATAATACCGCCTTTGGCTTCAGGTCCTGGATCGCGCGCGCCCGGTGTCCAATAAGGCTGTAGCATTAGTCCCATAGATCCCGGTGGGATCTCGGCCACTAAACGATCGAATAAAACTTCAGGAGCGATCCCCTCGGCATCAGCAATATGCTGTTCACGTAAGCCAAATTCTTTTTTAAACCAACTGATTAACCAAAAGCCGCGATAAATCATGATCTCAGATGAATAGTGACGCGGTATTGCCGAGGGAAAAGGCGGTAAGTGCGGCGTCGCTTCGACATATTTATCTGTGGTGATATTGATGGTCGCTGTGGTGCCATAACTTAAACAAGCGATATGCGGGCGATTACCGCCAGAACCAATGATCTCGCAGGCTTTATCTGAGGCCGAAGCGATAACCGGTAAACCTGTCGGAATACCGGTATGGCTTGCGGCTTCTTCGCTAACATGACCTACAAGCTCACCGGGTTCGATGAGCTTAGGTAGCATGCCCGGATCAATCGCTAGCATATCCCAGCGCCAATCCGACTTTTTTAACCAAGCCAATTTTTTATAATCAAATGGAATATAACCGACTTGGCTACCGATGGAATCAACAATATTGTCGGTGAATTTATAATTTAAAAAACCAGACAGCAACAGATACTTGGAGGTATCACGCCAAATATCAGGCTGGTTTTGGCGGATCCAAATTGCTTGTGACTTTTCTTGGAAACGTTGAATAATGTCCTCGACGCGGGCGATTTTAAATAACCAGTTCCAAGGCCATTGAATATTTTCTTGCTGGGCGTGGCGTTGATCTAACCAGATGATCGCCGGACGTAATGCCTTGCCTTCATTGTCGAGGTTGATCACTGTGCCTCGCTGGGTGGTGATCGACATGCCGACGATATCGTGTTTACTGACCTCTGGGTATTGGGCAAGATCTTGCCAGAGTAAGTCGCAGGCTTGTTTTACTGCTAACCAATAATAATCAGGATCCTGTTCCGCCCATCCCGGTTGCGCCGAGAAGTATGGGCTGATCACTTGTTGCCCTTTGGCGATCAAATTGCCTTGGCAATCAAACAACAATGCACGCACACTTTGCGTGCCATTATCAATACTGAGCAAATAACCCTGCTGCGGTGCTGATGTTAGTGGTCGACTATCCATGTAAATTATCTCCGACTGGGTTAGCTGGCAACGGGGGTCGCTGGGCTATCGTTATTTTTGACCACGCTATCACTGTTGTTTACAGAAGCTTTGCTATGTTTCGGTAAAGCATCTTTTGGTAAACGACTCTTTGGTAAACTATAGTAGCGTTGGATCATTGTTTGATAGCGTTCAACCTCTTGTTGCCATTGGCTATCATTCCAGTGTAATGCGGTTTGGCAAAGTGGCTGTAATTGCGTGAATAGCTGCTCGCCACCTTTCGGTAATAATAACCCCAGACGACTGCGACGTAATAATAGATCATCAAGGTGAACCACCATTTCGTGCTGCAACACCCATTTTAGTTCCGCAAGTGAAGTATTGGTATGAGCTATGGGCTTGAATTCATGGCTAGCGGCATGCTTGATTAAGTCAGGGTAATGTTGACCGTAGCAGCTTTGTAATCGTTGGAGTTGTGATTGACTTAAGAAACTACCGTCATGAATATCATCGACATGTTTGAACAAACGTTGATTGCGTAATGCCGTAAGATCAATAGGGGGCAAATAACCTTGCGCCGCTGTTAATACGTCCAGCGCAATTAATCTGAAGGTGGTGAGTTTACCGCCCGCGACACTGATCAAGCCTTGCTCATCCCATATCGAATGCTCGCGTTTTTCATTCGACGGTTTGGTGTTTCTGACGTTGTCACTGACGACCGGACGGATCCCTGCATAAGTCGATATCACATCGGCTTCGCTGATATTGGCTTGCGGAAACTGTTTGTTGATCCCGCTAAGTAGATAGTCCACTTCGCTTTGGCTAATGCAAGGCTGCTGAGCTAAGTCCTCATCATGATCAAGATCTGTGGTGCCAATCACAGAGCTATTTTCCCAAGGAAAAACAAAGATAGGGCGTTTATCATTCGGATGGAAGTAGCTGACGGCATAGGCTAGCGGTAACCGCCAACTCGGCACGATCAAGTGACTACCACGCAAAGGTCGTATGGCTTTTTTGGCTTGCAACTGCTGGCGTAGTTTATCGGTCCAAGGCCCTGTCGCATTGACGACTACTTTTGCGGTCAAGCTAAATGTTTGTCCAGATACTTGGTCTGCGACGCGAATCCCAGTGACTTGATCGGAGGTTTTAATCAGCTGTTCAGCGCTAAGATAATTCATAACTGTGCCACCAAGATCCTGTGCTTCTTGTAATACCCGCATTACCAACCTTGCATCATCAGTAACCGCATCGGCAAACTGCGTGGCACCTTGGAGCTTGCTTTGCTCAATCCCCGGGGCATGAAAATTGCCAATACCGTTATTAATATAACGGTGATTACGTTTACCACCAATCCAGTCGTAAATACTCAATAAACTATTAAATACTAATGGACCAGGGAATTGGTACTTATAATGACCCATCAAAAATTGCAGTGGTGTGACTAAACCGGGTAACTCGTTAAGCAGCTTTTGTCTTTCTGTCACTGCATCTTTGGTCATATTATATTGACCACTACCGAGATAACGCAGTCCACCGTGGACCATTTTTGATGATTTGCTTGATGCACCCCAGGCAAAGTCCTGCTGTTCGACTAATAAGACTTTCAATCCGGCTTGGCTGGCGGTTAACAAGATACCGGCACCGGTAATACCGCCGCCAATGACGATCATATCCCATTCTGTACTATCACTATGTTGTTGAATTTTTTCTAACTGCTGCGCTCGACTCAAACTTGTTAATGGCTGACACATACAAGAACCCTTTTAGCTTATTTGTTGTTCTTGAACTGGCGTTTCGTTCAAGCTGATTGCTTGCGTTTGTTCTGACACTTGTTCTGACATTGGTGCTGAGGCCGATGTTGATGCAATCAGGCAATGTGGGTTCATGATTTGTAGTGGATCAAAGGTATCGCACAACGACTGGATTGCGCGGATCGTTAATTCGCCTTTCTCTCTGATTAAGTAAGGCTGGTGATCTTTACCGACACCGTGCTGATGACTGATCGTACCTTGATTATTGACGATGATCTCTGAGGTACTGTGTTTTAGTTTGGCCCATTGCGCTAATGTTTGCTGATAGTTGTCACCAGCTTTGAATATGTAGGTGGTGTAAATACTAGAGCCTTGTTGGTAAAAATGAGATAGGTGGGTGAATACATGTAATTGTGGTGTGCCAGCACTCGGGTCTTGGGTTAATACCGTGCGTAAGTTAGTTTCTATTTTGGTTAATAGGTTATCGACATTATGCCAGTCGGTTGCTGTTTCTAGGGTATCGACGACATAACCTTTCTGCCATAAGGCTTCGCGGAAGTAGGGCATGGTAAAGCGTTTCTCCGCCCATTTATTGCCCATGAAGGAACCTGTATATAAACCTTGATGTGCTTTGGTTATTTTCTTTAATTGCTTTAACGCACTGCGGCATTGAAATTTTGTACCCGTTAAACCAAAGGTCATCATGCACTTGCCTTCTTTGGTGCCAAATAGCGCGAGGGCTTTCTCCAGTAAGGCTATCTGTTTTTCATGTCCAGCTAAGGCGAGTTGAGTTTCGGTTTCAATCGCATTGCTTAACCGTAGCATCGATAGTTGAATGTCAGACTGGACTAAGGTTTTGGCGGCTTGCTTGGCTTGCTGCCAACTGGGGAAAAACGTCACGTAAAAATTTTCTTGCGCAGCGAGCTTACGCACTCGTACTTTGACTGTTGATAAAATACCAATACGGCCTTCAGAACCCATTAATAGCGCTTTAATATCGGGGCCTGCAGCAGAAGCAGGGAAGGTCGGTATATCTAAGCGGCCCACTGGGGTGATGACCTCACCCCCGGCAAATAATTCTTCGATACGACCATAACGCAAAGACTGCTGACCGCTAGAACGGGTGACAACCCAGCCGCCGATGGTGGAAAGCTCGAAGGACTGCGGGAAATGACCTAAGGTATAACCTTGCGCCCGTAATTGCGCTTCCACTTGTGGTCCCGGCGTGCCTGCGCCAAACGTCGCTATTTGGCTATCAGTATCAAGTTCCATCAACCGATTCATACGGCCCATATCGACGGTTAAAATGGCTTGTTCTGAGGCAAACGGATTGATATGCCCTGCAACACTGGTGCCACCGCCGTAGGGGATAACCAGAATATGCTGTTGCTGACAAAAATCCATAATAGCGACTAAGTCATAGCTGCTTTCTGGGAATGCCACACCATCGGGGAAATATTCAAAATCACCACTGCGCATGGCTAACCAGTCCGGTAAGCTTTGACCGCGAGCATGACGAATACGCACTTCAGGATCCCGATTAAATAATGGATGATGCGGTAATCTTGATGCGGGTACTTGTGCTATTACATCAGCAAGTTGAGCATCAACAAGCGGTATTGTAGTACCTACTTTTGCTAATAAAAAAGCATCTGCACTGCTCGGTAAATCTAATTTATTGGCTTCATCGCCCCAACCATTCCAACGTTTCATGATCTTAATTCCTTTGTCATATTTAGGTATAACATCAGTTTAAGAGCAAGGTCAGTTGATAGCATTGTCGTATTAAGCCAACATAAGTATCAAATTAGGACTAACTCACAATACCTCAGGATAAAGCTGGTTATACTTATTCATACGTATTGGATAAAGGATGATTCAGTTATGGTGGGGCTAGGTTCGGTATCAGTGCCAGTGGTGAAACAGTATTTACGTTATGTTGAAACATTGGATATTGATGTACCAGCATTATTACTGGGTAGTAACATATCAGCAGCGACGTTGACGCAAGAAAATGAACGCATTAGTGGCGAACAATTACAGGCCTTTTTAGCCAGCCTCATAATTGCTACTGACGATCTCTTGTTTGGTTTAAAAAGTGGTGCCTTTGTTGAACCTGGCTCGTACAGTGTGCTGGGTTATATCACCATGACATGTGCAACGCTGGAGCAAGCGCTCGAACGTATCCAACCTTATGAAAAACTGGTGGGTGATATGGGCGTGACGTCCATTAATTATCAACCACAACGATTAGCTATAAATTGGCATTGTGCTTATACCTTTGAAGATGTGCGCGAGCAGATGGTGGATAACGTCTTTGCTTCTTGGCTAGCTTATGCACGCTGGTTGTCAGGGCAAGACCTCGGGCCGCTGGAAGTGCATTTACAACGTGCAGAACCGACGCTAGAACTACGCCAACATTATCAACAGGTCTTCAATTGTCCAGTACTCTTTTCTCAGCCAAGTAACAGCCTTATTTTACCGCGTGAGTATCTCAATATACCGTTAAGACAGCCAGATCATAGCTTATTACAAACACTTGAGTTACATGCCGCTGGGCAAGTGTCAGCGCTTGGTGACGCGCATAGTTTTAGTATTCAAGTCAAAGATATTATCCGCATCTTATTAGCCAAGGGTATAACCCGTAAAGATATGGTCGCTGGGCAGCTAAATATGAGTGAAAGGACGTTACAGCGGAAACTGCAGCAAGAGCAAACCAGTTATCAAAAACTGCTGGATGAGGCGCGGTTATTACTGGCTCAGCAATATCTAACGGACACATTATTACCAGTCGATGATATAGCCATGCAGTTAGGTTTTAGTGAAACGCGTTCTTTTTTTCGCAGTTTTAAGGGCTGGACGGGACAAACTCCGAGTGTTTATAGAGAGTGTGCAGAGAATCGAGTTCACAGAAATTAGTCTAAACACATGATTTATCATACTCAGCTCTTTCATTTTGCGAGTATGCGGACTAAAATTTGGCTCAAATAATAAAGTTAAACCCTATACTGCTTCACAGCAGGATGCAATTAGTGAGTATATGATGAAAAAAATTACAACAATGATCGTAGCGTTAACATGTCTAGTGCCTTCTTTAGCTATGGCTGCTGGTGGCGATGCTGCTGCTGGTAAAGCAAAAGCAGCTGTATGTGCAGCTTGTCATGGCGCAGCTGGTATTTCAGCTATTCCTATGTACCCAAACCTAGCGGGTCAAAAAGAAATGTATTTAGTAAATGCATTAAAAGCGTATAAAACAGGTCAACGTACTGGTGGTATGGCACCTGTGATGTCTGGCCAAGCGATGGCATTGTCTGATGCTGACATTAACAACGTAGCGGCATACTTCTCAAGCTTGAAATAATAGCCGTGAGTCGCTAAGTCTAATTAGTGTCTATGCCAGTCAATAGTAAAGCCTCGTGATGAGGCTTTTTTATTAACCAATAAATCGTCAAAACCTTCCTGCAACTAAATTATTCCTACTTCTCAGGTTATTTCATTTCCCCTACAGGGATATTTTTAGGATAATGGTTAATCACACTAAATTTAGTGAGCGCTAGCATGGCCGACAAACGTCAAAACCAGTTTCAAAATCAGTTTTCAAAAGATAAAAATAGAAAAGACAGTGCCGTAGATGCACTGAAAGTGCCGCCGCATTCGTTCGAGGCTGAGCAATCAGTTTTAGGTGGCTTATTCATTGATAATGAAGCCTGGGACCGTGTAACCGAATTTATTGTGGCTAAAGATTTTTATAGTCGCCCACATCAACTTATCTTCGAAGCAATGGCTAAGCTGGTGGATCAACATATTCCACTGGATATTATTACCGTTTCCGAATGGTTAGATAACGAAGAACTGCTTGATGATGCAGGTGGCTTTGCGTATCTGGGTGATATTACCAAAAATACCCCAAGTGCGTCGAACATTACCGCTTACGCCAACATTGTGCGTGAACGTGCTGTGGTCCGTGAACTTATTGCGGTTGCTAGCGATATCAGTGAATCAGGTTACGATCCACAAGGGCGTAAAAGTACTGATCTACTGGATTTAGCTGAAAGTAAAGTATTCCAAATTGCAGAATCAAGACAGAGCGAAGGCCAAGGCCCGAAAAATCTCGAAAGCGTACTGCAAGAAACAGTTGATAAAATTGAAGAACTTTACCAAACCCCACATGACGGTGTTACCGGCGTAGCCTCTGGTTATGGTGATCTTGACGGCATGACAACCGGCTTTCAACCGTCGGATTTGATTATTGTGGCTGCACGTCCGTCAATGGGCAAGACGACTTTCGCGATGAACTTGTGTGAGCACGCGGCATTGAATGAAGACAAACCTGCGGTTATTTTCTCGCTGGAGATGCCTGCAGAACAGATCATGATGCGTATGCTCGCGTCACTCGGTAAAATTAACCAAACCAAAGTACGTACCGGCCAGTTAGATGATGATGATTGGGCGCGTTTATCTGCGACCATGAAGAGCATGCTGGAGCAGGGTAAAATGTACATAGATGATAGCTCTGGTTTGACACCTACCGAGGTTCGCTCGCGTTCACGCCGTATTGCCCGTGATCATGGTGGTATCAGTATGATCATGATTGACTACCTGCAATTGATGCGCGTACCAGCATTAAGTGAAAACAGAACCTTGGAGATTGCCGAAATTTCCCGTTCATTGAAGTCTCTTGCCAAGGAACTTAAATGTCCTGTAATTGCCTTATCTCAGTTGAACCGCTCGTTGGAGCAACGTGCTGATAAGCGCCCTGTTAACTCGGATCTGCGTGAATCAGGCTCTATTGAGCAGGATGCCGATTTAATTATGTTTATTTATCGTGATGAAGTTTATAACGATGATTCACCAGATAAAGGCACCGCCGAAATCATTATTGGTAAACAACGTAACGGCCCGATTGGTAAAGTAAGATTGACCTTTAACGGTGAATTCTCGCGTTTTGATAACTTTACTGGCCCTGCATATGATGATGATTATTAAGGAATAGCTATGCGTTCAGCAACGGCTGAAATATGCTTGCAGTCATTGCAGCATAACGTTAAACAGATAAAAAATATCGCCCCAAACAGTAAAATAATGGCCGTTGTAAAAGCGAATGCTTATGGCCATGGTCTACTTGCAGTCGCAAGGGCGCTTACAGCGGTTGATGCATTTGCAGTGGCGCGTGTCGAAGAAGCGTTAATGCTGCGCAGTGGCGGGATTGTAAAACCGATCTTGTTACTGGAAGGCTTTTTTTCGACAGATGAATTACCTATCTTGGTGGCGAATAACATCCAAACATCGGTACATATCGAGCAACAGCTTGCTGAACTCGAAGAAGCCGATTTAGATGCGCCAATTCATGTATGGTTGAAAATGGATACGGGCATGCATCGTTTGGGCATACGTCCGGATAACTGTAAGCGTGCGATTGAGCGCTTGAAGAACAATAGCAATGTGGTGCAACCTGCACGGTTGATGACGCATTTCAGCTGCGCTGATGAAGCGGACCCAAGTATCACCCAACGCCAAATCGATTTATTTGATGAATTAGTGGCTGGTGAAGAGGGTGAACATTCGATTGCTAATTCTGCCGGTGTGTTAGCGTGGCCGGCGGCGCGTCGAGAATGGATCCGCCCAGGCATCATGCTGTATGGCGTATCACCGATGATCGGTGCAACTGCTGTTGAGCATAACCTCAAGCCAGTGATGACATTAACTACTGACTTGATTGCCGTACATGATATTAAACAAGGTGAGACTACCGGTTATGGTGGTATTTGGAGTGCACCTGAAGATACGCGACTAGGCGTTGTTGCTGTTGGTTATGGTGATGGTTATCCACGTATGGCACCCGAAGGTACACCAGTGTTAATTAATGGTCGTATTGTACCGATTGTGGGCCGGGTATCTATGGATATGCTGACAGTGGACTTAGGTGCTGATTGCCAAGATCAAGTCGGTGATAAAGTGATTATGTGGGGCGCGGGCTTGCCAGCAGAATTGGTGGCAGAGCACATAGGTACCATCGCATATGAACTAGTAACTAAGCTTACGCAACGGGTTACGCTTAAATATTTATAAAAATCAGTTAACTGTAATGCCGATGTCATTATTTTATAAATCAACTAAAGTTAAGTTATATCAAGCCATTATATGCGTAAATAACATCTGCTCATGAATATTAATGCAATGAACGAAAGAATACCTGTATTTATTATCTGCATTTTGTGAATTAATTAGGCTATCATGGTCTAGAGTTGTAACTCTATATACTCAATTTGGGCTATAACAGGATCGATAATAGTAAATTATTGTTTTATTTCGTCGATATTCAGCAATAAGTGTAAATTTGATTGATGTGACTAAGGGTTATTATTAAGCTTGGTTTATCTCACTTTTTATAATTTAATTTGTGCAACAATTATGAGGGCATATGACAGAAAATAACACGACGCAAAGAAACCTTCCTAGACAGGAAAGGAGTCTTGAAAGAGTAAAGCAAATAATTGACTCTGCGGCAGCTTTGTTTGATGAGATTGGTATTGCTAATGCGACGCCTTCTGATATTGCCAAAGCATCGGGTTTAACCAGAACATCGCTTTACCGTTATTTTCCAAATAAAGCATCAATAATTCGCGCATTAGCAGAACGTCACCTAGAAGCGCTGCAATTACGCTTTTCAGCAGTGCCAAGTGATTTACCGCTGGAAGCACGTATTGAGTTAATTATCGAAGTATACGCTGAATTCTACCGTAAAGAACCGGGTTACATGGCGGTTTGGTCTGGTGTTGACTCGCTGCCGGAATTGAAAAGCATAGATCAGTCGGCACTGGATTTTCATTCTGCGGTAATTCAAAAACAGATGGCTAACATTGTCTCTGATGAAATCAGTCGCGAGCAAATCAAAATGATCTCGGTTATCTTACCGCGTACCGTCGGTTCTATTTTACGTTTAGCAGTTCAAGAACCTGAATTAGCGGATAAATACGTACGCGAAGCAAAAGTCTTAGCGACGGTATACTTGACTCATTATGCTCACCTTACTGCTGAAAGTTAACACCCCAGAATCATCACAGAATAAATACGCAGTGCTGCATATTAGCACTGCACGTCCTCTCCCTCGATTAGCAATGGATGCTGACGCTTAAATAATGGAACTGTGACATGCCTATCTCTTATGTTGAACCTGTATTTCGTCCGCCGAGTGAATGGCGCTCACTAATATTACAAGTCGCCAACGGTTGTTCTTACAATAAGTGCAGTTTTTGCGATATGTATACCCAACCACAGAAAAAATTTCGTGCTAAAAAGATAGCCGATATCGAAGCTGAAATTTTAAGTGTTGTGGCCAGTGGTCAAAAGCACCAGCGGGTTTTTCTTGCGGATGGTGATGCCATGACATTACCGTTTAAACGCTTAAAAGAGATCTTGCTGCTGATCCGTAAACACATGCCCGATGTACAAAGAGTCAGTGCCTATTGCCTGCCTCGCAACATTAAGGGTAAATCACTAGCAGAGCTTTATGAGTTATGTAATTTAGGGCTAGGTATCGTCTATGTAGGTTGTGAAAGCGGTGATGATGAAGTATTAGCGCTCGTTGAGAAAGGCGAAACCTACGATTCGCAACTCGATGCGTTATATAAACTTAAAGGCGCAGGTATTAAAACCTCAGTGATGATCTTAAATGGTCTGGGTGGTACTGAGTTTACTCAGCAGCATGCATTAAACTCGGCACGCTTGATGAATGAAGCACAACCGGATTATTTGTCTACTTTAGTGGTGTCTTTCCCGTTAGGACAAGCTAAATTCTCGAAGAATTTTGAGAATGGTTTCCAATTGCCTGACCAACAGGGATTATTTTTGGAAATGCAGATGCTGTTAGAAAATTTAGAATTAAACAATACCGTATTCAGGTCTGACCATGCTTCTAACTATTTGTCTTTGAAAGGCACGTTAGGGCAAGATAAAGCGCAGTTATTAGCGCAAGTGCGCAGTGCAATTGAAGCCCCGGAACAAAGTCATCTACGTAAAGAATGGCAACGCGGATTGTAATTTCAGGATCACTGTAAGCTTGATAATAACCACATTAAGCGCTGTCATTATCACAGTGCTTAATAAAAACCAGTTACACAAGATGACAATAAGAAAGTGCGGTGCTATGGTTATATTTCAATAATTTATATCTTATGATTACCAAATCAATGATAGTTTAAACCTATCAAAATGATTGAGTAAAGCAATTGGTTTAAGATTATATTTAATGTAAAAATTATGCCGTAAATAAGCAAATATTTAATTAATTTAGGAGATTAAAATGGTTTTAGTAGGACGTCAAGCACCTGACTTTACAGCTGCAGCAGTACTAGGTAACGGCGAAATCGTTGATAGCTTTAACTTCACTGAATTCACTAAAGGTAAATCAGCAGTTTTATTTTTCTACCCTCTTGATTTCACATTTGTTTGCCCATCAGAGCTAATCGCTTTTGATCACCGTCTTGAAGAATTCCAAAAGCGCGGCGTTGAAGTAATCGGTGTTTCAATTGATTCACAATTCAGCCACAACGCATGGCGTAACACTGCTATCGAAGATGGCGGTATCGGTCCAGTTAAATACCCACTAGTAGCTGACGTTAAGCACGAAATCTGTAAAGCATACGACGTTGAACATCCAGAAGCTGGTGTTGCTTTCCGTGGTTCTTTCCTAATCGACACTAACGGTGTTGTTCGTCACCAAGTTGTTAACGACCTTCCATTAGGCCGTAACATCGACGAAATGCTACGTATGGTTGATGCACTAAACTTCCACGAGAAAAACGGTGAAGTTTGTCCTGCACAATGGGAAGCTGGCAAAGAAGGTATGGACGCATCTCCAGAAGGCGTTGCTAAATACCTAACTAAAAATGCTAAAGACCTTTAATTAATACTTAACTTGTTGAGTAAAAATTAAGTCTTAATAAAAAAGCCAATCTCATTGAGATTGGCTTTTTAGTATCTGCTGTTTGCACATTTATTTGTTATTGCTTAGCTAGTGCTTAACTATCAAAACAGATTTCAATCGAGGCATTGCCGAACGCACTCGTCAGCGGCAGTAATAATTTAGGCCCCTTAGATTTATGCGTCACAGTATGGCCCTTGCCTGATACCACAATCGGTGTCGACATATCAAATTCAAAACCCTTGTCAGCTAGAATTCGCTTGGCACCACCAGTGACCATATTGGTGATCTCACCAACCATATCAATGACTTCAGCATCAATTTTAGCGGGTTTTTCACCAAGCATGTTATTCATGATTGCTAATGCGAGTGACTCATCAAATGTCAGTGCGAACGAGCCTTTAGCTTGGGTTGACATCATTCCCATGATACCGGAAATATCACCTTTGGCTTTATCATCTTTTTTTAGTCTTGGCTTACCCGGTGTTAACTCAAGTTGAGCCATGGTATTTAATACGTTTAATAAAGACGTAATAAATGGATTAATAAACTCTACACGCATAGTTTGTTGTTCCTGAAATTTAATTATTCACGACAATCAGCACAGATACCGTGCGCTTCAACTGTCTTAGTCGTAATTGCAAAACCGTGTTCATCGGCAAGTGATTGTAGCAACTCTTCTATTTCGGCATTGTGTAATTCAATAACCCCACCACAACTTTTACATAGAAGCAGCTGTGAGGGATGCTTTTCACCAAAATGAGGACATAAAATAAAGGCATTGCTTGATTCTATTTTATGGATAAAACCTTCTTCTAGTAGAAAATCGAGGCCACGATATACTGTCGGCGGTTTGGCGTTGGGTTCTAATTGCTGTAGCTGAGCAAGCAGATCATAAGCGCTGATCATGGCGTTGTGCTGTGCCATTAACAAAAAAATTTGCTGCCTAATAGGAGTGAAGCGAACCGCACGTGTAATACAAAGTTGCTGCGCTCTGTAGAGTAAATTGTTCGCTGATTCAGTCATAGGGCTCATCAAGTCGCTGCGAAAGGATAATGCTAACACATTAGGGGCGCTTTTCTAATTATAATAGCCTACAAATAGCGACGTAATTGACTTTTATAGTGGTTTTTAGTGTATTTGCTTGGCTTATCTCTGGTGGTTATAATCAATTATAAGTATTTTTATGTTTGGGCTGTATATCAATAAGTAATGTATGGTTATTTTATTTTTAAATCCAATTTAGTCAGGCGAGTTTGGAAAAGGGCTCGCTCATTACACTCTCCTTCTGCACGTCATCGACAAGCGTTTATTTGAACAAGATCTTTATTTTTGAAACTATGTGACGCAGGGTGTATGATCGCCCCCTTGCTTTTAGCCGACTGTAGTACCAGTTGGCAAGCAACCTAATGAAATTTAGCGCTACTGCGCATCCAGATAAGAGATATTAAAGCAATGACCAAGTCAGTTATTACCAGTGTTCATGCCCCTGGGCGTTTTTCTATTGCCCCAATGTTAGATTGGACAGACCGTCATTGCCGTTACTTCCACCGCTTGTTAACCAAGAATACTTTACTGTATACCGAAATGGTGACCACGGGAGCGATCATTCATGGGCGCGGTGATTACCTTGCTTATAACCATGAAGAGCATCCTGTGTCGTTACAGCTTGGCGGTAGTAATCCTGTGGACTTAGCACAAAGCGCGAAGCTAGCACAAGAACGTGGCTATGATGAAATTAACCTGAATGTGGGTTGCCCATCAGATCGGGTGCAAAGTGGTAAGTTTGGTGCTTGTTTAATGGCGGAACCAACGCTGGTGGCGGACTGTGTTAAAGCCATGCAAGACGTAGTTGATATTCCTGTGACAGTGAAAACCCGTATTGGTATTGATGAACAAGACTCATATGAATTTTTACACACGTTTATTGAGACTGTTGCTGCAACGGGTTGTAATGACTTTACCTTACATGCACGTAAAGCTTGGTTAAGTGGTTTAAGCCCGAAAGAGAACCGTGAGATCCCTGAACTTAATTATCAACGAGTTTATGATATTAAACAGGATTTCCCTGAACTCTTCATTGGCATTAATGGTGGTGTTAAAACATTAGCTGAAACGCAATTACACTTAGGCCATGTTGACGGTGTAATGATGGGGCGCGAAGCGTATCATAACCCTTTTTTACTGAGCCAAATTGATGAGCTAGTTTACGGTGCAGAAAAATCGACGCTAAGCCGTCATGATTATGCCGAGCTAATGTTGCCGTATATTGACAATCATATTCGTAATGGCGGTAGCTTAACGCATATTTATCGTCATATGCTGGGCCTATTTCTTGGCTTGCCAGGCGCAAGAGCGTGGAAACGTCACCTCAGTGAGCAAGGACATAAAAAAGGTGCAGGTGTTGAGGTTGTGCAAGCAGCATTGCTATTAGTTCCTAAAGACTAAAAAGTTATAGTGCCTAAATGCTAAGGTATTAATTTAACAGTTAAAAACAATGAAGTTTATTATAATTTATATAATAAGCTTTTTTTTTGTATGATTTTTAAGGACTGGGTAGTTATTAACTACTGAGGCTCGTTTGGGATAATTTATTCAGGTAGTATGAATAGTCTAATATTAACGATTAGATAACATCTAATATACAAAAAACGGTCATGATTTTAATTTTCAGGCCGATAAGTTATTAGAGACTTTGAGGATATTGTCCGATCTATAAGTTAGATCAAAGGGACTGAATTGGTATTGTCATTATATCAAACTAACTTACAAACGCTACAGAGGTATTAAATGGGACTCTCCACCCAACTAAAAATCAAGCATAAGATCGGTATTCTTTCGGCGGTTGTTGTCGTCAGTTTCTTAATTTATCTGTTCGCCAATATTCTCGTGGTGAAAGAAAATAAAGAACGTTTATCACAACTGTCTGCAATTTATTATCCAGTACTTGAAGCGGCCACGATCAGTAACAGTAAAATTTCCGAGATAACCCAAGCAATTGAAACATCAGTAACTATTGGCGATGAAGATATGCTACTCAGTGCTGATGAAGTGTATGCCGACCTCATTATCCAATTAGACTTAATTAATTCTATTCACCCGGATAAACGTAGCGAGCTATTGTTAATTAAAAGTGAAGCCAAAGAATATTATAACTCCGCAAAATATTTAGCTAATGGATTGATTAGTGGCACTATATCTATGGATAACCTGTCTAATCTGGCAGAAAAAAATAGCCTTAACTTAGAAAAATTATTGACTGACCTTGGTCAATTTAAAGAAGACAGTCAAGCTGACTTCACAGCCTTGATTGAAACCTCATTAGCGAGCTCTGATGAGAGTCGTAATCGCGGTGTGATGTTAGGTGTCGGGGTGATCATTTTAGTGTTGGCGGTGTGTTATTGGCTGACAGTATCGATCACCGGCAGTATTCGTAAAGTATCTGATTCTTTAAAAGCGATCGCGCAAGGCGATGGTGACTTAACAATACGTATTGATTACGCCAATAAAGATGAAGTGGGTGAGTTGGTACATTGGTTTAATCTGTTCTTGGATAAACTGCATGGCAGCATCAGCGAAACCATTAATTCAATCGATTCGTTATCACAAGCATCGACGCAATTAGCGACATCAAGTTGCACGTCTAAATCCCGAATTCAAGAGCAAAGTCAGTCGATTGATCAGGTATCTCGCTCGATGAATGAGATGTTTGATACTGTCAGACATATTGCTGATTATGCATCTAATGCCTCGGCAGAAGCGAGCAGTGCAAACAACGAAGCGGAGACTGGAACCGTGGTTGTGAAAAAGACCATCGAGGCCATACACGAACTGGCTGATGAAGTAAAAACTGCATCAAAAGTGATCGACGAATTAGACTCTCACACTAGTAATGTCGGGCTGATCCTCGACACTATCCGCAGCATCGCCGATCAAACCAATCTGTTAGCATTAAATGCAGCTATTGAAGCGGCGCGTGCGGGTGAACAAGGACGAGGTTTTGCTGTCGTTGCTGACGAAGTTCGGACTTTAGCATCTCGCACACAAGACTCAACTCAAGAAATCCAACAAGTATTGGAAGAATTGCAACGTGCTTCACGAGGAGCTGTGGAAGCGATGCAACGTGGGATGAGTAAAGCGGATATGGGCGTAGAACAGTCATCTAGTGCTGGCGATTCTCTGACAAGTATTTCGGTTAAAGTTGAGGCCATCAACGTAGTTAATGAGCAAATTGCATCCGCTACGGAAGAGCAGGCACAAACGTCAAAACTGATAAATGGTTATATCGATGAAACGCATTCGATTGCAACGCAAGTATCTCAAGATACCGAAGTGCTGGACGAGATCACCCAAGCAATTGAAGCTGCCACGCAAAAATTAAGGCAAGCAACAAATCAATTTAGTGTGTAATAAGTAACGACAATTTGATTGCCAGATGAAAGCTCTAAGAAGACGTTTTGTGAGCAAGCAAATTATTATGAAGCAGACCTTGATGCTTCAGTGAAAGTGGGATTTAAGCCTTAATCACTGAGCGAATGATAGATTTGAATGATACCGAGCACTAGGCTCGGTATTTTTTTAACTGCGATTTATAGATAAATACTTAACAGAGTAACTAGAGTGATAACTCTAACCATAAATTAAGATATAAATCCTTATTGAAATGGAGTAGGTTTATAGCGTTTTAGGTATTTACAATGATGCGAACATGTTAATTTATATGTGCATAGGTGAAAAGTTCAATTTAACCAGTCACATATTCATAACAAGTTGTTGTAATGTGATCTGCATCTCTAAAATAAATCCGTAAGCATGAATAATATCGTCATACTAAGTTGTTATATTTTAAAGTGAATTTAAACCTTGTATGACCAGTGCTAAATCAACGCCAAATGGACTAAGTGTTTTAAAATAAGGAGATTTTAGATGAAAAAAGCGTTTATATTGCTACCGTTAGCTGCTGCCTGTGCATCACAATTTGTGATGGCAGACACGACTGATTCGCAGCGTCTTGCTCAACTTGAGCAAGAATTAGCAATTTTACAAGAAGCGATCTCGTATGACTCGTTGTCTGATCGGATGTCTATTAATGGTTTCTTCACTGGTAAAGTCGGTGTAGCTAGTAACGATGCTGGATACAATGGATATGATAAAGAGGCTGATTTCTCTGAAGGTAGTAAGCTTGGTATTCAAGGTTCGTTTGCACTAACAGAGCAAACAAAAATTGTTGCTCAGCTTGTTGCTCGTGGTAGTGATGATTGGTCTACCGAAATGGAATGGGCATTCTTAAGCCATGATTTTGATAATGGTTTTGTTACTCGTATCGGTCGTTTGCGTGTGCCGCTGTACATGTATTCAGATTATCTAGAAGTGGGTTACGCACAACCTTGGGCTTCACCACCAAGTGAACTTTATAGTATTGTGCCACTGTCATCGTTTGATGGTGTTGATGTTATTTATGACTTTGAGTTAGGCGAGGTAGCTGTAGCCCTACAAGCAAGTTATGGTCACGCTGATCGTGATACAGGTGAAACGCTTGGCGAAGTGGACTACGAAGATATTCTCGGTGCTTCAGCATCATTTTCTTATGAAGAGTGGGTTTTCCGCACGACTTATTACCAAACTACACTTAATACAACAACACCTGGCCAGCTGGGACAATTCTTTGACAATGAACAAAGTTATTTTGCTGGTGTTGGTCTGAGTTATGATAATGGCTCATTACTTGCTATCTCAGAGTTTGCTGTTTCTGATGTTGAAGGTCAGTATTCAGATACTCAATCTGGTTATATTACCCTCGGTTACCGTATTAGTGATTTCACTCCCTATGTGACTTATGCTTTCCTTGAAACAACGGATGATAGTGAGCGAGTTAACCCTGCTGATGGCCTGCAAAAAGCTTTATTTGATTGGCAGCGTACAGCTTACAGCGTTGGTACTCGTTATGATATTAGCTCAAACTTAGCACTAAAAGCGGATGTGACGTACGCCACTGACTTTGGTGATACCTCTGGTGGCCTGACTTCAAATATTGTTGCTAAGAACGATGACACTATTGTTTACACCGTATCATTTGATGCAGTATTTTAAGGATAACTTTGATGAAACTATTAGCTAAAGTTGCCTTAATAGCAGCATTAATCTCAGGTGTCGCACAAGCAAGTGTTGTCGTGATTGCTAACCCTATGGGCCCTGATGCATTATCGAAAAAACAAGTATCTAAATTATATTTAGGTAAATCTAAAAAACTACCTAATGGTGCTAAAGCCCAAGTAATTGAGCAGGCGACAGGTAGTGCGATCCGTGGTGAATTTCATGATGGTGTGACAGGTAAAAGTGACTCTCAGCTACAAGCTTATTGGTCACGTTTAGTGTTTACCGGTAAAGGTAAACCACCAAAGACAATTGGCTCAGCGTCACTGATTAAAAGCCAAGTCGCGTCACATGCGAACGCGATTGCTTATATTGACTCGTCAGAAGTTGATGACTCGGTAAAAGTGGTATTCACGCCTTAATTTTCTAAGGTGTGTTTAAAGCCTAAGTGTTAGGTTTTACATCAATTTATACTATAAAAACCTCCGCTCAATACGGAGGTTTTTTTATTTAACTCGCCTTATGGACCAGTGTAGATTGCGGCTGTAATGTTGGTTTCACTAACACATAGTCCATTATCTTTCTGACCATAGGTGCTGCGTGTCTACCCCAACCGCCATTTTCTAGTACCGCGGTCACTAATACTTTCGGTGACTTAAGTGGTGCAAAAGCAGTAAACAAAGCATGATCTCGCAAACGCTCGGTTAATTCCTCGGCATTATAATCTTCACCATGAGCGAGACCAAATACCTGACTGGTGCCTGATTTTCCCGCGGCAACATAGGCAGTATGACTAAACGCTTTGCGACCAGTACCTGTTACCAGTACACGTCGCATGCCTTCCTGGACAATATTCCATGTTTCAGGCTTTACGCTGTCAAGTTTAGCAAAATCGTTAAAGACGATATCTGTATTCACATCATTTTCAATAATACTGCTAACGATATGCGGTCTATGTACTAAGCCTTTATTGGCAACAACAGATGTCGCTTTGGCTATTTGTAGTGGTGTTGCCGTCCAATACCCTTGTCCTATGCCAATCGGGATGGTATCGCCTTGATACCAAGATTGCTTGTAATGAGCCCGTTTCCACTCTCTAGTTGGCATGTTAGCGCGACTATCTTCATTAATATCCACGCCCGATGGCAGGCCATAACCAAATTTATTCATCCAGGCTGATAATCGGTCAATGCCCATGTCATAGGCGATAGGGTAAAAGTAGGTATTCACCGATTTTTCTATCGCTTTATAAATATCAACTTCGCCAAAACCCCAGCGCACATCATCACGCCATTTACGGGTCTTAGTATTAGGGATCCGCCACCAACCTGAATCATTTCTTTTGGTATCGGGGGTGATGACGCCTTCAGCTAATGCTGCCGCAGCAATCATAGGTTTAGCTGTCGAACCCGGTGAGTAAGTGCCTAAGGTAACGCGGTTGAATAAAGGTCGGTCAGGATCTGCTAACAGCGCTTTATATTCTGTAGATGAAATACCATGAACAAATAAATTGGGGTCATAACTTGGGCTTGATACCATGGCTAGAATTGAATCATCTCTCGGGTCTAATACTACTAAGGCGCCACGTTTATGCTTAAGCACTGATTTCCCAGTTACAGGGTCAATTTTTTTCTGGGTAAGTAATTTGTTGGCATATACCTGCAGATTAATATCGATATTCAATTTCAGATTTTTGCCTGGGATTGGTGCGACAGTCTCCAATGTCCTAATTACTCGACCTTGGTTGTTTACTTCTACTGTCGCAAAGCCGGCTTGGCCGTGCAGTGTCTCTTCATAAGAGCGTTCAATTCCCAATTTGCCGATGGTTCTCGTCGCTCTATACTGTTTATATTTATGTTGTTGCTTTAATCGTTTGATATCACGATCATTAATTTTTGCGACATAGCCTAATATGTGAGTTAAATTTTCTCTATACGGATAATAGCGCTCAAGAAAAGCATCCACAAAGACGCCTGGAAACTGGTACTTATGCACGCTAAACATAGCGACTTGTTGTTCTGTTAATTGGTCAACCAGCGTTACTGATTTAAAGTGTCTGGTATGCTGCATGGACTGTTTAAAGTCGCTAATATCGTCATCACTCAGGCCAAATAAGCTTTGTAATTTAGTTAAGGTAAGCGCTATATCAGCTATTTTTTCAGGAATGATCTCAAGCGAATAAATAGGTACATTTTTCGCTAATAGTATGCCATTACGATCATAAATGAGTCCTCTATTCGGCGGGATTGGCACAATTCGAATGCGATTATTATTCGCGCGGCCCACATATTTATTATAACCAGATACCTGCAAATGATATAAATTTGCTAATAAAACACCTGTCATGAGTACGATCATAAACACAGACGCGGCGGTCCTACGGGAAAAAAGCGCGAACGCTTCTTCAGGGTTTTGGATTGGAACGCGTTTTTTTATCACAGTAGTTTTTATCAAAATAGTTCTTAACCTAATACATAATGCAACACACCAAATGATTAACCTTAGTGTGTGGATAATTTGAAAAAAAATCAATATTAGCATGAGACAAAATTGTTTTCGTTAAGTGCCGTCATAGCTATGAAAGAGTGATAATAATACCATTTAAGTCATTCTATCGCGTTATCTGGCCCTATGTTTGAGGTATAATTTAATGGCATGAATATTAAAACCAGAGTATTCTTCATACATCATAACTAAAGAGATTAACCTAGTGGATTTGGATTTTGAAAAAGAATTTGCCGAGCTGAAAGTTGAAGCCGAAGAGATTATTGATAACTTATTAGAAGATGGCAGTGATCCTGATGCTGTATATTCTATTGAACATCACTTTGCTGGGGATGATTTTGCACAGTTAGAAAAAGCCGCTATCGCTGCATTTAAACTGGGCTATGATGTCTCTGATCCAGAAGAAGTTGAGCTTGAAGACGGCGAGATTGTATTCGCATTCGACTGTGTTGTTGAAACGGAACTGGATATCGATACCATCACCCGTGATATCGAAAAACTACTTAAAATGTCTATCGAACAAGATGTTACTTATGACGGTTGGGGCACTTTCTTCGAAGAAGATGCGTCATAATACCTGTAAAGGCATCGCTGTTTTTGTTGGTTGTTGATAAGTAATATTATTGTGTGTGGTGTTATGTTGTTTATACCACAGATAAAATTTGTCGCTCGGCAACGGGCGGCTAAATAAATACCCCTGAAATTGATCACATTGCTGTGCTTGTAACCACTGCATTTGTGATTCTTCCTCGACGCCTTCTGCCGTTACGGTAATATTTAATTCTCTTGCTAAGCTGATCACCGAGCGAGTTATGGCGGTTGTGGTTTTGTCTAATTCAAGTTCATCGACAAATGATTTATCAATCTTGAGTTTATGCGCAGGCATATTTTTTAAATAAGATAATGAGCAATAACCGGTACCAAAATCATCGATAGACAAGCGTACACCGAGCTCAATTAATTCCTCTAACATATGTTCTGCAGTTTGGTTTGACTCCATTAATGCACTCTCTGTCACTTCTATTTCCAGTCGGTGTGCAGGGATATCATAGTATTCAATGTAATGTTTTATTTTACTGATAAGCAGTGGATCATTAAATTGGATCGGGGATAAGTTTACCGCCATGAAAATATCGATATCGAGTGCTCGCCATTGCGCCAGTTGTTGGCAAGCTTTTTCTAATACCACTTCACCGAGTTGGCCTATTAAGTTATTTTTTTCGGCCAGTTCGATGAATTTAATTGGCATGATTAGGCCTTGTTCAGGGTGATGCCAACGCGCAAGCGCTTCTACCCCGAGTACTGCGTTGCTGTTAGCATCGACGACCGGTTGGTAATATAAGTCGATGGCTTTGTTATTGATAGCCTGTTTTAAATCATCGATGAGGCGTTTCTCTGCTTCGGCATTGGCTTCTAATTGTGGATCAAACAAGGTGTAACTTTGTTCTTTGTGTTTACGTGAGCGTAATAGCGCCTGCTCACTGCAGGTGAGTAACTGGTTGGTATTCTGTACTGTATCGGGATAGTTAGCTGCGCCGATACATATAGCTAGATCAATGACGTGGCCTTGGATCGCAATTTGTATATTGAGTCTGTCTATTAATTTATTACACAGATAATTTAGCTGATTTGGAGAGCTTACTTGATCGGTTAAAATGGCAAATCTATCCCCCTGTATTCGCGCTAAATGAGCTGAGTTAGGAACCATTTTCTTGATCATTTCACCTACATAAACCAGCACCTTATCACCGATTTCTGTACCGTATTGGCTGTTTAATTTCCCTAGCTTCTTAATATCAATGAGGATCATGCCCCAATCGTGTTGTTGATTGATATTTTCAAGTTCTTGCAGAAATGTGGGGCGGTTTAATTGCTGGGTTAATTGATCGTGCTTGGTTAACGTGGCAATTTTTTCTAAGCTATTCAGGCGTTCTTTAATATCGCGAGAGATGCTGACAGTACCGACTAATTGGTTATTTTGAATGACAGGATGTTTGTGAACATCAACATAGACTTGGCGGCCTGCTAACTCAAATTCCATTTTGTAATTAGCACTTTTGTTATTCGATTTTAATTGGCTATCATAGTCAACACTGACTTTTGCTGTCGATTCTGGCAGTAGTTGTTCAACTGTTTTACCGATGACATCGGCTTTTTTCTTTCTCGCTAACTTGAGTGCGGCACGATTACATTCAACGATACGGCCTTGCATGTCTTTGTAAATGACAAAGTCGGGAAGGGCATCAAAAATAGAGTTAAGTAAGGCGGTTTTTTCTTGTAATTTTTGTTCTGAGCGAAACTTACTGGATACATCAACGGCAATACCGAGCAAACCGATGATACTGCCTTTATGATTGTGCAGTGGAATTTTGGTGATTTCAAACTGTCCTTGCCCATAAATAGTTTCCATATGCATGGTTTTGGCAATGACAGTGCGACCGTGGATTAGCGCTTCTTGATCGGTTTGATAGAGCTCTTCACTAGGCAGCTTCTTGTCTTTTAATGCAGGTTTAAGTTGAATATCAGTTTTACCAATAATGAATTGTTCTGATGGTAAATCAAATAATGATAAACAATGTTTATTACAGCCAAGATATTGGCCGTGGATGTCTTTCCAAAATATGCCAATCGGCAAATGCTGAATTGCATTAATTAATATATGATTCAGAGAACCCGTGCTACCCATAACCTATCACTCCATTCCTTGGTGTTGACATCTATAGCTAAGCTATTGGTGTTTTTATAACTACAACTTAATATTATAACAAATACTTTACATCTTAAGTGTTGGGATGGGAATGTTTTACCGGATATAGATGGGTGATTTGTGATGTCTATGGCGTCTTTATTAGAAACGACAAACAAAAAAAGGGGAGAGCTGATTAATCAGCTCTCCCCTTTTAGGTAAGTACTATTTTAACGACTAGATCGATTCAATTCGTGCTTTTTGTGCTTCGAATTTAGCAATGGTAGTTTCAAACTCAGCCAGTTTTTCACGTTCTTTGGCGATAACTGCTTCTGGTGCTTTACCAACAAATTTTTCGTTATTTAGCTTACCAGATACACGGTCTAAGTCTTTTTGGACTTTTTCCATTTGCTTGTTGATACGGGCAATTTCAGCATCTTTGTCGATGAGGCCAGCCATTGGAATTAAGATTTCCATGCCGCCTAACAATGATGTTGCTGAGATAGGCGCTTCTTCATTGTCGCTAAGGATAGTGATAGCTTCTAATTTTGCTAGCGAGCTAAGGAACTGTTGATTTTCGTCTAGACGACGTTGCTCTTCAGGACCTACATTTTTCAGCAAGATTGAGATTGGTTTGCTTGGACTGATGTCCATTTCACCACGAATGTTACGGATAGCAATAATGAATTTCTTCACCCACTCTAGATCTTGCATTGATTGCGCATCAACTTTGTCTGCATCAAACTCAGGGAATGCCTGTAGCATGATAGTTGCGCCTTCAGTGTGCTTACCAGCAAGTGGTGCAACACGCTGCCAGATCTCTTCAGTGATGAATGGCATGATAGGGTGCATCAAACGTTGTAACTCTTCTAAGATCGTTACTAGGGTATGACGTGTACCACGTAGTTGTGCTTCAGTGCCATTAGCAAATACTGGCTTAGTTAATTCTAAGTACCAATCGCAGAACTGGTTCCATGTGAATTCGTAAGCGATGTTTGCTGCAAGATCAAGACGGTAAGTATCAACTGCTTCACGGTAAGTTTTGATTGTTTCTTGGAATTGACCTTGGATCCAACGATCAGCAAGGCTGAATTCCATATCGCCGCCATCTTGGCCACAATCATGTTCTTCTGTGTTCATTAATACGTAACGGCTTGCGTTCCATAGTTTGTTACAGAAGTTACGGTAACCATCAAGACGTTTCATGTCCCAGTTAATGTCACGACCAGTCGATGCCATTGCGGCTAATGTGAAACGTAGTGCGTCAGTACCGTGTGCTTCAATGCCGCCTTCGAATTCTTTACGCGTTGCTTTTTCAATTTTCTTAGCAAGTTGTGGCTGCATCATGTTACCAGTACGTTTTTGTACTAGTGACTCAAGGTCGATACCGTCGATCATGTCTAGTGGATCAAGTACGTTACCTTTTGATTTTGACATTTTATCGCCAGCTTCATCACGTACTAAACCAGTTACATAAACTGTTTTGAATGGTACTTGTGGCTTGCCGTTTTCATCTTTGATGAAGTGCATGGTCATCATGATCATACGGGCAACCCAGAAGAAGATGATGTCGAAACCTGTTACCAGTACATCACTTGGGTGGAACACTTTAAGATCTTGAGTTTGCTGTGGCCAGCCTTGCGTTGAGAATGTCCAAAGCGCAGATGAGAACCAAGTATCAAGTACGTCGTTGTCTTGACGTAATTCAACTTCAGGACCAAAATCGTTTTCTGCACGCACTTCAGCTTCATCACGACCAACGAATACATTACCTTCGTTATCGTACCAAGCTGGAATACGATGACCCCACCAAAGTTGACGTGAGATACACCAATCTTGTACGTCGTTCATCCACGAGAAATACATGTTTTCGTACTGTTTTGGCACGAACTGAATTTCGCCGTCTTTTACTGCGTCAGACGCTACTTTCGCCATTGGACCAACACTTACATACCATTGGTCTGTTAGTAGTGGCTCAATCACAACACCACTACGATCGCCGTAAGGTACTTGTAGTGTATGCGGCTCAATTTTTTCGAGTAGGCCAAGTTCTTCAAACTTAGCTACGATAGCTTTACGGGCAGCAAAACGTTCCATACCTTGGTATTCAGCAGGGATAACGAATGTTAGTTCGGTGTTTTCTGTGCCGTCTGAGTTGATGATTTCCGCTTCTTCACGGATATCTGCGTTTTCAGTTAGGATGTTGAACATCACTAAGTTATTACGCTTACCAACTTCGTAATCGTTAAAGTCATGGGCAGGTGTAATTTTTACACAACCCGTGCCTTTTTCCATATCAGCGTAATCATCAGCAACAATCTTGATGCGACGACCAACGATAGGCAGAATGATGTCTTTACCAACAAGCGCTGCATAGCGTTCGTCTTTCGGATGTACTGCAACCGCAGAGTCACCTAACATAGTTTCTGGACGGGTAGTTGCTACAACGATGTAGTCTTTACCGTCTGTCGTAGTTGCGCCATCTGCTAGTGGGTAGCGGAAGTACCACATGCTGCCTTGTTTTTCTTTGCTCTCAACTTCAAGATCAGAAATGGCAGTGTGGAATTTTGGATCCCAGTTTACCAGGCGCTTGCCACGGTAAATCAGGTCTTCTTTAAATAAACGTACGAATACTTCTTTTACAGCTTCAGACAGACCGTCATCCATTGTAAAGCGTTCACGATCCCAATCTACCGATGTGCCTAAACGACGCATTTGACGCGTGATAGTACCGCCTGATTCGTTTTTCCAATCCCAGATCTTGTCGATAAACGCATCACGGCCATAATCGTGGCGTGTTTTGTTTTCTTCAGCAGCAATCTTACGCTCTACAACCATTTGCGTTGCGATACCAGCGTGATCGGTACCCACTTGCCATAATGTATTTAGACCTTGCATACGCTTGTAACGTGTTAGCGCATCCATGATCGTTTGTTGGAAGGCATGACCCATGTGTAGGCTACCAGTGACATTTGGCGGTGGGATCATGATGCTGTATGCATCTTTAGTTAGATCGCCGTTTGGCTTGAAGTAACCTTGCTCTTCCCAGTTCTGGTAAAGCGCTTGCTCAATGGCTTGGGGATTGTATAATTTTTCCATAGGTCTGCTTTCTAATTCTCAATGGTGGATTGATTATTCGGCGTTCACAGTTAACAGTTGTAACCCTGTTTGACGGTAGTGTTTATAACGCTCTCGAGCTTGTTGCTTTAAACCGTCTTGATGCGGTACAAAATCGATAATCTGATTAAAGTTGACTGCAAATTGCGGTGTAAGATCATGCAGGTTGATTAATACCTGATAGCGATGGCGAGGTGGTTGAAAACCGATTTCAACGGGCGCGCCATTACGTGGACCTTCACCTTGTAAATTATGTGGTACAAAACTGTTCGCATCTAATTGCCAAAGGTATTCGTCAACCTGATTGGCTGCCGATTCATCGTTGGTGTGGATATAGACGCGTTGTCCTTGCTGATAAAACTCACCAGCCAGTTTACAGGCAAGTTCATGATGTTGTGACATAGTAGTCTCAGCGTCATTTTTTGGTTCTTGCATGATATAAAAAGTGACTTTTTTCATCGGTAGTTTTACGCCAAATTACGAACAGTTAAAGTTTAAAACATAACTGCGTATAATAACACAAAGCGGGGGCCGGAAAAAACAGTTGTTGCGGTAATATCTGGATATACAGCAGGGTTATTCTTTCTCAGAAACTAAAAAAGGCCGCAACAGCGACCTTTTACATATTCATAACGCGATCTTTTTACATACTCATAACGTGAATGTAATTATGATTCGTCAGCTTGTTGTACTTCACTACGCTCTGTACGGTTAAGCAAGAACTGCGTCAACATAGGCACTGGACGACCTGTTGAACCTTTGTTTTTACCACTTACCCAAGCAGTACCGGCGATATCTAAATGCGCCCAGTTATACTTCTTAGTAAAGCGTGATAAGAAACATGCTGCAGTGATCGTACCGCCACCAGGGCCTCCAATATTTGCTAAATCAGCAAATGGACTTTCAATTTGTTCTTGGAAGTCGTCAGTGATTGGTAGACGCCATGCTTTATCTGCTGCTTGATCTGATGCATTCAATAATTCATGTGCTAGTGGGTTATGCGTCGATAATAAACCTGTGATGTGATGACCAAGCGCAACAACACAAGCACCGGTTAAGGTTGCTACGTCAATTACAAGTTCTGGATCAAAACGTTCAACATAGGTTAATACGTCACATAATACTAAACGGCCTTCAGCATCGGTATTTAATACTTCAACTGTTTGACCTGACATTGTGGTGAGAATGTCACCTGGACGGTAAGCATTACTGCCTGGCATGTTTTCACAGCCCGCTAGAATACCGATAACATTAAGTGGTAAGTCTAGTTTAGCCAATGATTTCATTGCACCAAGTACGCCTGCTGCACCACCCATGTCATATTTCATTTCGTCCATGCCTGCGCCTGGTTTCAATGAAATACCACCTGAATCGAACGTCAGACCTTTACCAATTAAGACAATCGGTTTTGCATCTTTATCTGGATTACCTTGGTAATGAATAATAGACATCTTAGCTTCATTTGCTGAACCTTGAGATACAGCAAGGTAAGATTCCATTTTTAATTCTTTCATTTCAGGCTCACCTAAAATCTGTACAGTAACTTTGTCACTTTCATCAGATAGTTGGCGCGCTTGATTTGCAAGGTAAACAGGATTACAGATATTTGGCGGCATGTTTGCGACGTCTTTACATAGACGCATACCACTGGCTACTGCTAAACCATGAGCAATGGCTTTTTCACTTGTTGGTAAGTCGCGACGCGAAGTTACGTTGAACACCATTTTACGTAGTGGACGACGGGTTTCTTCTTTGTTGCTTTTTAGCTGATCGAAACGGTAGCGACTTTCGCGTGCGGTTTCAACGGCAAAGCGGATCTTCCAATAGGTATCGCGACCTTTAACATTAAGTTCAGGTAGGAAACAAACAGCTTCCATAGAACCGGTTTCGTTCAAGGTGTCCATTGTCTTTTTGATGATTTGCTTATACTGACGCTCATCTAATTCGCGTTCTTTACCACAGCCAACTAATAATACACGTTCGCTTAGTACATTGGGTACATGGTGAAGTAGTAATACTTGGCCTGGTTTACCTTCGATATCTCCGCGACGAAGTAGGGAACTTAAATAGCCGTCACTGATCTTATCAAGTTGTTCTGCTGCAGGCGATAAACGACGTGGTTCAAACACTCCGACAACAACACAAGCACTGCGTTGCTTCTCAGGGCTACCACTTTTTACATTGAACTCCATGGACTCTCCGGTTTCCTAAAGACAAAATCAAATATTTATAACATAATAGGGGGTTATACGTATTTAGTTAATCAAAAACTAAACATTTTCAGATAAAATGGGTGTGCAGTTAACTATTTATACTGCCTTTGTAGCTGAGTCTACCTAATTATGAGCTGCATTTCATACAAAACATTAGTCTAATATAGGTTTTAAGTGATAATTTTCCGATATTTATTTGCTGAAACAGTGAAATCACAGATCGCTGTGTTATTCATCTTATCACTTATCTTTGTGAGCCAGCAGTTTGTTGCGCTGCTCTCGAAGGTAATGACAGGTGCTTTACCCGCTAATTTAGTGATGGAGATGCTGCTGTATACCATGCCAGCGTTGGGCACATTAATTTTACCGGTGAGCTTGTTCATTGGTATTTTGTTTGCGCATGGGCGATTGTATGCTGAAAGTGAGATGGTGATTTTAACGGCTTGCGGTTATACCCCAAGTCGAATTCTGATGTCATCGTTGTTATTATCTACAGTGACCATAGGGCTGGTGGCTTTTAACGCGTTTGTCTACGCACCTACCGCAGAAGAAGGTCGGGTACAATTATTAGAAAATGTCGATGCCGACGCAGGTTTAGCGACCCTAAAACAAGGCCGTTTTGAGTCGCTTGATGGTGGTCGAGCTGTGGTCTACGTCGAATCTTATGACAGTGATAAAGTACTGCGTAAAATATTTATCGCTAAATCACCGTCACAAGAAGGCGAACGCCCGTCGGTAGTACTTGCCGATAAAGGTAATGTGGAATCGGGAAAACAGGGCTCACAATGGCTGAAATTGAGCCAAGGCCTGCGTTATGAAGGTGAGTTATCTCAACCCGATTTTCGTATCGTTGATTTCAGTGCTTATCGGGTATTAATTCAAGAGCAAGATGTGAGTGAGCGTGGTCGTAAAACCAAAGCGTTACCAACATCAGAGTTATGGAACTCCAATGAATTTGAACACAAGGTTGAACTGCAATGGCGTATTGCCCAAGTTGTCGCTATTCCGCTGTTGACATTATTAGTGGTACCGCTGGCGATGGTTAATCCACGTCAAGGTCGTTATGCGAAATTGTTCCCTGCGCTGTTAATGTTTTTAACCTACTTCATGTTATTGAGTGCTGCGCGTTCTGCCATTTTAGATGAGAAATTACCATTAGCATTTGGCTTCTGGATCGTCCATCTCGGGGTGCTGACCTTGGCCGTGTGGTTTAATCTGGCCAATTTCTCTTGGTATCACCATGCCGTACATAAGCTAAAACTACGTTTATCTCGAGGTAACAACAGTGCTTAAAATTTTAGATATCTATATTGGTAAGGCTATTTTATTTGCCACTATGATCTGTTTGTTTACCTTGGTTGGTTTATCTGCGGTGATCAAATACGTTGAGCAGTTACGCGCTGTTGGCCGTGGCACTTACGGTTTAGTTGAAGCACTCATTTTTGTGATGCTGAAAATGCCACGCGAAATCACCATCTTCTTTCCGATGGCGGCCTTATTAGGCGCGCTAATTGGTTTAGGGGCGCTGGCGAGTTCGTCTGAATTAGTGGTCATTCAAGCCGCTGGTCAGTCACGTTTTAAAATTGTGCTTTCAGCAATGAAAACGGCGATACCTATGATGATTATAGTGATGTTGATGGGGGAATATGTAGCCCCTTATACAGAACAAAAATCAGCTGAGCTACGTGGTGAATCTATTTCTGGTCAATCGATCATACGGGCGCAAAAAGGGGTCTGGGCAAAGGATAAAGAGAACTTTATTAATATCGGTAACGTCAATAATGGCAGTGAATTACATAATGTCACCATTTATGAATTTGCCGATAATCAGCGTTTAGTTAAAACCACACAGGCCGATAAAGCAGTGTATGCAGACAAGTACTGGCAGTTAACCGGACTTAAAATTACTGATTTCAAACGTGAAAGTATTACCGTCACTGAAAAGGCTTCACAACGCTGGGATTCGACCCTGACACCGGAAAAACTAGATGTAGTAACGATTGATCCGGAAGATTTATCAATATCAGGTTTGTATTCTTATATTACTTATTTAGACAGTAATAAGCAGGATGCAGCAAGTTATGAGTTGGCTTTTTGGCGTAAAATATTCCAGCCGTTATCGATTGGCGTGATGGTGTTGTTGGCGTTGTCTTTTGTATTTGGACCGCTGCGAACGGTTACCATGGGCGCACGTATCTTGATGGGGGTTGTTGCTGGTTTTACTTTCTACCTTGCCAGTGAAACCTTCGGGCCGATTAGTTTAGTGTATTCGCTACCGCCGTTTCTTGGGGCGGTGGTCCCCAGTGCGCTCTTTACCTTGATTGCGATAGTGCAGTTAAGGAAACATGGCTAGGTGATGGCTTTGCTGATAGTTTAGTTGATAGTTTAGTTGATAGTTTAGTTGATAGTTTAGCTATAAAGCTTAGCGATAAAAAATGGCAACCAATTGGTTGCCATTTTTGTTTCTGCTTATCGACTCTGCATGGTGTTAAGCAGAGATAAGTCGATTATTTTTTCTGTTTCAGCTTGTCGGCATAACGTAATAATGAACCGTTTTGCTCTTTGCTTAAACGTAATACATTACAGTTCGACCAGTGATCTTGAAAGGCGCGGTTCTTCATATCAAACGGTACTTGTAAGTTACCTAAGCCACACGCTGCTGTTGCCAGACGAATAAGTGCTTGGGTTAAGCTAATGGCGCTGCCATCGGCATTTTGTACACGTAAACGCCAAGCGCGCATACCAACGGTTTGACCGCCGTGAGTCCAAAACCACAGATAGAAGCCACATACAGAGCCCCATACCAGTAGTGCGAACCAAATTTGATGACCTGCATATGCCGCAGTATCAACATAACGGCCAGCAATATCGACAATACCTGATGCAATTAGTGCTTCTGCAATACCAAGTCCTACCGCACTCGCAACTGCTGCGATACCAATTACAATTAATGCATCATAGACAAGCGCACCGATACGCGGGCCAAACTTGGCAATTGATGCTGTTTCGCCTGCTTCAGTTGCAGAGGTGTGTTTTGGTTTTCTGAGTTTGTTTTTCTTCGCCATTATGAATCCAGCCATGTCTTCAGGGTTATCTCGAAAGTGGCAACAGTGTAGCAAAAAAAATGCCCTTGGTAGTGATAAATAGTCTGTGCTGGTGGACAGCGACTGACAGAGTGCAAGGGAAACAGTACTGATATCTAAGGCGTTGATTATCGATTAGGTTACTGTCTGATGCTTTTAAACTGCACTTTGCTTTAATTTTGAACAGTTGTTTTTAGTATTATCAAAAACGCCTTGCTTGGGATCGTTTGCTATGTATAATACTGAGCTATGCCCGAGTGGTGAAATCGGTAGACGCGGTGGATTCAAAATCCTCTTCCGAAAGGAGTGGCGGTTCAAGTCCGCCCTCGGGCACCATATTTAAGTAATGAAGCCTCAGTTAACGCTGGGGCTTTGTTGTTTCTAGCACAATCAAAAGCTTACCTCGTATTTCCTTAAGTCATACCCCTAAAAATACTCTTTAATAAACTCACGTTATTACCCTTAGAAATTAACTCCTGTCCATATCCGGTACTTTCGCATGCAGAATCTGTGCGCAAGGGAATCTCACAAAATCCTAATGGATCCAACACCGTCCTGTACTTTGAAGATTGTTAGTTTTGCTGGTGGTTTTAACTGGCAGTATTAGCATGGTGTTAGGTTGGGTGAGATTACTGTCCTGCTCCGGTCTTAGTCTTACATCGTGAGTCAAAACGCTTTTACTCATAGATATAATAGAGACTACATTTGATATTCTATAACATGTGCTTTATCTAAAATGATAATATAACACTTCGCTAGCCATCAATCTCTGAGTCACAAAATTATATTTGAACTCTGATGAATAGCTGAACATATTAGTAAATGTTATAAAAATAATAATATATATACCCTGTGTAATTAATAAGTAAATAAATCATTTATGCGGGAGTTGAAAGCTAAAGGAAACTTCATAAAATGAAAAAATTAATACTGGCTGCATCAATATTGTCTATGACCGGTTGCGCAACAATGGTGCCATTGTTGCCACATGTTGAATTGGCCCCTAAAAAAGTTAATTCAAGTGCTAACCCGGAGGAGTTGTATAATGCAGCGCAGCAGTGTGTATTAGATAATGTTACAGCCCCGCTTACTGGCCAATTGTTTACATTCCAAAGCGAAAAAAATAATTCAATAGCTTTTGTTTATTCTGACCGTCAAAATTTTGAATCATACGGTGCAGTGTACAATTTTCCATTTAGAGCAACGGTAAGGTTTGACGGCAAGACTGGAATATTTAAACCTCAAAGTGTTACTAACAAATGGGGTGATAGAAATGCAAATGCTAATTCTGGAAATAATGGCATTGATAACTATTACACTAATGCTACAGTAAAAGTTAATAACATGGTTCAGCGTTTAGCTGATTGTGTTCCTACGTACCTATAAATCCCAATAAGTAGTAGAATAGGAATACTTAATTAGAGCGGTGTTATTACCTAGTAGTTAACGTATCTAACTCATCTTTAAAAACATATTAATACCTTGTATCCCTAACCAGACGAGGTATTAATATGACCAGCAACACAGCAACACAGCAACACAGCAACACAGCAACACAGCATCCAACACCCCCAATCCCATCACCACTAAAAAATTAAAATTCACCAATACCAATCTAAAATTCAGACCATCCAACCCCGCAAATTCATCATCAACAGAACTCGAAGTATCTGACACCGATATCAATCAAGTTGATTATCCAACGGTTGATTTGACTTTAGTTTTCCACTCTAACCAAGTTGATGAAGCTATTAAGATTCTGTGAATTCAACACATAAGTAATTGCTAATATGAGATTTATATCGTATTTATTGTGTATTGGTTTATGTACTATTGGTGTAATTATTCTAAATAATAAGTAATCCCGATGAAAACACTTTCTAAATTAGCTTTAGTGGTTAGTTCTGCCATTCTTTTTGGTTGTAATGATATAAACTATACGGATACTCCAGTGCAACCAGTCGAAGTTAAAATTGCAGCTTATAACCTGTCATTTGACCGTCTTACATTCGAAGAACTTGTTGCTGAAATGCAAGTTTTACCTGCAAAACAAAAAGAACTTGTTACGGCTTATCTAGACGGCTCAATTGAGGCTGCTGATAAAGAAATCGCAGAGAAGATTATCCAAATTCGTAATGTTGCAGCTGTTATCCAGAAAAATCGCCCAAATATTCTTATGATGGCAGAGTTCAACAATGACGGAACTGGTGAAGATAAGACTGCACTTATCGGTTTTCAAGACAACTACTTATCTGTAGCACAGAGCATTGATGGTGCAGGTGGAGGAGCAAACCTAGAACCTATAGTATTCTCTTATTTTGAGTCTTATTCAACAAATACGGGTCTAGCTAGTGGTCTTGATCTAGATAATGACGGTACGATTGGAGGCTTAGGTGATGATTGGGGGTTTGGTCAGTATCATGGTAAATATGCGTTTGCGCTGATGTCGCAATACGAAATTGATACCAAAAATACACGTGCTTTCCAGAAATTTAAATGGAAAGATCTTGAAAATGAACAAATCCCAACTATTACTGTTTGTGACGGTTCACAACCAATTCCTGTTGGTATGAGTTGTGGCGATGAATGGTATTCAGCGGAAGAATGGGAGCAAGTTCGTATTTCTTCTAAGAACCATGTAGATGCACCAATCATTATTCCAACAGCGAATGGTGAAGAGGTTATTCACCTTCTAATGTCTCATCCAACACCTCCAGTGTTCGATACAGGTAAAAATAAAGCGCAAAATGCAGCAGAAATTAAGTTTTGGAATCAATATATTCAAGGTAAAGAGTTCTTTTATGATGATTCTGGTCTTACTGGTGGGTTAGCTGACGGTGCTAAGTTTGTCATTATGGGTGATCAAAACCTAGATCCAGTTGCTGGTGATGGTGAAATGGCGGTAATGCAAACACTTCATGATAATGACTTGGTTAACCAAAGCGTGATGAATGGTGAGTTATATCCTACTAGCTTTGGTGCATCAGAATATGCAGTAGATAAATCAAGCGATCACCCAAAACCAAATCGAATTTCTTCAACATTTGGATTAGGTGTTGATTACGCTATACCTTCTGCAAACTTGGATGTTATTGATACTGGTGTCTATTGGTCTGCATCTTACGAGGAAGGTCGTAAGTTATTCGATGATGCTCGTATTGGGTTATATGGTAATGGCAAAGACGTTTCTTCAGATCACCGCATGACTTGGATTAAAGTTAATCTAAAATAATCCTAAAGAACATATTAATACCTTGTATCCCTAACTAGACAAGGTATTAATCATGATAGTTAATAGCACTGACATCACCACCAAGAAATTCAAATTCACCAATGCCAATCTAAAATCCCTACCATCCAACTCAGCAAATTCATCATCAACAGAACTCGAAGTATCCGATACAGAAATCATCGGTTTGAAATGCCTATCCGGTAAAACAGGTAATAAACGATTTCTATTACGTTATAAGTTTAACGGGCGTAAATGCAGTATCACTATCGGTAGATTCCCCGATATCGATATTAACCAAGCAAGAAAAGGTAGCCAGAAAGTATAAAAGCATGATCGCGGATGGGATTGACCCGAAAGCAGAACGTGACAATCAAGTTGATTATCCAACGGTTAAATCATTCTTCTACGATAGCTACTTACTACTGAGCAAACGTCGTAAGAAAACTGGGTATTGATGAGAAGCGATTCAGGAAGCTCTGCCATCCCATCCCTGTGCATATTGGTAGCCAGTTAGATCCAACGAAATCCCAAATAATGGACAAGAATATCCAACAAGATCCTAGTATTTATCACTACTGTAAAGGCGTCTCAAGGAATTCAAAATCTTATTTCGAAAGGAGTGGCGGTTCAAGTCCGCCCTCGGGCACCATATTTAAGTAATAGAGCCTCAACGAAAGTTGGGGCTTTGTTGTATCTGGCATAATGAAAAGCTTACCTCGTATTTCCTTACGCTATATCCTTTAAAATACTCTCCAATAAACTAATCTTATTACCCTTATAAATTTGCTCTTGTCCATATCCGGTACTTTCGCATGCAGAACCTGTGTGCAAGGCAGCCTCATTGGCTCCAAGTCTTTCCTGTCCTTTGGAATCGGTATGGGGAATTTGGTGAACTCATTAATGCTGAATGTCGCTGCATCATTTCTTCGTAACTGATTATCGCTAGAAGTACTTATTGTAGGGGGTAATTACCATTAAGAAAAATTTATCCCATTTTCTTAATTTCTACGACCTCTATATTTAAATTACGATCGTATTTTTTAATATGTTCTTCAAGAAGCTTAATGAACATCAGTAAATGTTCTCGAATTACATGTTCACTTTCTTTTAGACCGATTTTTTTTAATGAATCGAGGAGATAGGTATGATGAAGATGGTGCTCTTTGCTAAAGTTTAGCCGGAGCCGTTTGCTGATCTTTACCTCGTTTTTAAAGTGTAGATCGACCATTTTAATTAAGAATGGAAAGCCAGTGGTTAGGTCGGTTTTTTTTTCAAGCAATGAGTTGAGCAGGTTATCTATGTTCTGATGCTCACGATCAATCTCCACGATACCTATGTTGAGAATATTGTATCTAGGCTTGTTCAAATTGTCAGAAAAGACGATGCGGTGGTGTTGATCTTTTTTGGCTTGATACATTGCTGCATCAGCTGCCTTGACTTCTAAAGGTACATTTTTTGCGTCTGGTGTTAAAATGTGGATGCCAATGCTACAGTCAATTTGTAACATTAGTCCATCAATGTTTATAGGCTCTTTCATCAAGCTCTGTATCCGTTGCGCTAGACCTAGCGCGCTCTGATGAGCGGTCGTTCGATCTTGTCCTGCGTTTTCAACTAAGAGAACAAACTCGTCGCCTCCTATTCTGGCGATGACTTCTTTGCCTCGTGATGATTGGTTAAGTCTAGACCCAAATTCAAGAAGCACTTTATCGCCGATGTTATGTCCATACTCGTCATTTACAGATTTAAATCCATCTAAATCAAGATATATTAAAGCACCAAAATGTTTATCGCGCGATAGAGTGGGTAATAACCGTTTAAATTGCTCATCGAACATGCGACGGTTAAACAATCCGGTCAGTGTGTCTGTGATAACCTCTGTGGTTAATTTTTTTTGTGCTTCTTCGGTGAAACTCAACAAGAAAAAAACACCTAAAATTACCGAAAAAATAGGCCATATAATCTGAGAAGAAGCCATTGTAAGGCTAAATAGCGCTGACGAAGTTTCTAAAAGTATTGAGCGGGTGATAACTACTGCGGTCAGAGAAAAATAGGCGTATGCAACGATAATATCTGAAGGGCTTCTATCTGCTTTCTTTTTTAGGAACAGATGCCCGCTTAAACAAAAAGCAATCGGAGTGAATATACTCGCGGTATGTAATACATAGTTTATATTGTGTTCGATGGTAAAAAAAGTTTGAATTGTGATGTTGGCTAAAAATAAACAGCTAATCAGTCGCCATGGTGTTTTAACTTCACAGCGTTTAAAACTAAAAACTGTTATACCCCATACAAATACTGTTGATAATATTGTGGATGTGACTTCGATAAAAATATTTAATTCTAAAGAATATAAAAACCAGCTTATGGCGAATGCTAAAAATGAGCCGATCAAAAACGGAATAGACTGGGTCTTTCCTTCTGTGTCATTAATCCGTGTACCGGCAAAAGCTAAAATGATATTGATTAATGCAATCGTTAAATAATAAGTTTGATCAGCAGACATTAACTATAACTCCCGATAAGATCATGTGTGTTGACGAACTAAAGCATTTTATTAACAGACCTAGAGGTCCAAAGTAAAAATGTTATCAGACAAGGTCAAAGTATCAGGTCGACACTTGTCAGTATATTATTACTAATGGTATGTATTACAATCAATATGGTGTAGATTGCGATCAGTATAGTTGAGATTATTATGTATTGATTTCTAACACAATAAATAACCTTATTACTCCAATGATATCGCCAATCTCCTTTGATCTATACCCCATAAACGAGGGAGAAAAGGGGTAAATAGTTCGTTAGCCTTAATCGTGGTCTCCTAAATTTTTTACTCTGCTGATGTTATTGACGTCTCGGGCACCATATTTAAGTCATGAAGCCTCAGACTAACGTTGGGGCTTTGTTGTATCTGGCATTGGTGTTTCTTAAATTTATCTTTAAATTTATCTTTAAATTTAGAGTAAATACACTCTATTTTGGTATCGCTAAAAATTTATTTTTATTGACTATCGCATCCGATTGCTTTGCATTAATTAATTGAAATAAATCACTTTTGATAAAAACCATTTAGGTAATAGGCTGGTGTTACCTTGGTCAGCGCTTATAACTTAGAACAATACGCTGTTTTTGATGTCATATCTCGACATTCAAATATTAACATTGGTGCTATATGAAATTTTCAAAAATCGCTCTTCTTCTGTCCACCATTGGATTATTAAGCGCCTGTGGCAGTAATGATGATTCTTCTAACATTGAAACTGGTAAGTTTAACTTAGGGGTTTCAGATAATCCTGCAGATGCAGAAAAGGTTATGATTGCGTTTAAGCAAGTAGTGCTAAAAAATGATGCTGGCAGTATTTCATTTGATGTTTCCGATGACGGCGAATTAAAGCAAGTCGATTTATTAAAGTTTCAAGGCTCTGCAGTTGAAACACTGGTAAGTGGCCAAGATGTCACTGTAGGTGAATACCAAATGTGTATTTACATGGAAAACAGTGAAGTCGTAAATCCCGATAGCTCATATGTGCAAAAAATGGATGGTGCTACTGCCGGTTTAACGACCAACAGTAACGGCAGTTGTGGAGGGGTAGGCGCGGATGATGACAATACTGGCCGCTTGTTCTTTAATAAAACTTTCACTATAGCTGCGGGTAATAACAGTTTTGTAGCTGAATTTGATTTACAAAAAGGTTTGCAAGGACCAAAAGGTAATAAAAATTACTGGACCTTAAAACCCACCTCTGTGCAGCTGGTAAATACTGCAGATGTAGGTGCTATTGCTGGTAGTGTGCCTGCTGCACTCATTGCAGAATGTGAAGCAAAAGCCGCTACATTTGGTAGCTCTGAATTTAGCTCTGCGGTGTATTTATATCCAGAAGCGACCGCGTTAGACAATATGGATGATTTTCGTGATGCCGCTGGTGAGTTAACTAAGGTTGCGCCTATTGCAGCAGCTAGAGTCAACCCTGTGGTTGATGATAATGGTCAAGTCATTAGCAATGACTATGAATTTGGTTTTGTCGTTGCCAATAACTATAGCTTAGGCTATACCTGTACAACTCAACATGATGATCCCGAGTTACCGAATACCCCTGAGGATTATCCAGCTTTTTTCCTGCATGTAGCGGAACAAAATGTGATAGTTATTAACGGTGAAACGACTGAGCGTGACTTCTAAGCACTAGTTTGATGGTGTAATAAAAGAATACCGACTGCTATTTTTTAGATTTTAAATGTAATTTAAGAAGAGTGTGTCGGTATTTTTATTTGCTTTACTTGATAGATGCTATCTCATCATGAAATAGACTTTATTAGCTTGGGCTTTGTTGTATCTAGCTGTAGTGGTCAACTAATTTTGGCCACCATTAGAGGTGACCAAGCCGTCAACGGGCTTTTATTTATTGATCAGCACTGAGAAAGCACGGCTATTGTGGGTCATCATCTAGAAAGAAATCCCGTTGTAACGGTTTACCCGGATGGCAGCTGTATGCATCGAAATCTTTAATACCTTGATCTCGTAACACATCTTCATCAACATAAAAGCCATTCTGATGGTTTGAAGGTAACTGGCTAATCAACGCAAGACACGCATCCGCCATGATGCTTGGTTTGCGACAGCTCCCTTCAATCAATTTTCCCACCATCATGTTTTCGACCGCGGATGTTGCGATCGCTGTTTTCGGCCACAACGAACTCACGGCAATATCATCGGCAGAGAACTCTTCTGAAAATGACAGACTCAATAATGACATAGCATATTTCGACGTGGTGTATGTGCCGTATTGTTTAAACCATTTAGGGTCGAGATTGATCGGTGGAGACAAGGTCACTACGTGGGCATGTTGGCTACGGCGTAGATGTGGTAAACAGGCCTGTGTCAGTAAAAATGTCCCTCTGACATTAATAGAAAACATCAAATCAAACTTTTTCACGGGCGTATGTTCAACCTGATCTAGATGGATCGCACTGGCATTGTTGATTAAAATATCGATACCACCGAACTCAGCAACAGCCTCATCGACCACGCGTTGTACCGCTATTTCATCACGTACATCAAGCTGAATAGCTATTGCTCGCCCTGCACCAGCCTGATTAATTTCCTCCGCCGCGGTATAAATGGTGCCCGGTAATTTAGGGTGTGGGAGCGTGGTTTTTGCTGCAATCACCACATTCGCGCCAGCCTTAGCACATGCGGTCGCAATGGCTAAACCAATTCCCCGCGACCCACCGCTGATCAACACCGTTTTTCCAACAAGAGTATCGGCATCTGGCAAAGGCAACGACGAGGGTGAATAGCTCGGTTCCTCCCCGCGTACTTTACGCAGACTGAGGGTTTTACTCACAATTTCAAGTTTAGTTATCACTCGGCGAGCAACATCAAATAAAGAGGCCATTGTCTTCCTTATATCAGCATCTTACGGTTAAAAGTACTGTATTTAGTATAGGAAGAATAAAAGGTCTTTGGGCTTATATCGTGTTTTTTCTTGCCTTGCTCATGAACAAGGACATCCAACAAGATCCTAGCATTTACCACTACTGCAAAAGGTATCTCAAGATATTAAAAGTCCTCTTCCGAAAGGAGGGGGGGTCAAGTTCGCTCTCGGGCTGCATATGTAAATGATAAAGCTTCACTTATGTTGAGTCTTACTCTTAATCTAGACTTCAACTCACTTGTGATGAGTTAATATAAAATAATTTGTATTCTATATCTTTGATGAAAATGTAATTTATTGTCTAGGTAGCTATTTAGTGGTATTTTAATTCGATGAATTCCCTCGTTAATTTATCTACCTTATAAATACGAATCTATATCAAACCAAGCAGGGCTCGATGAAAAAGATATTATTATTAAGTGCATTACTGGTTTCAAACGTAGCTAATGCAGGTTTAAATCTTGATTATAGGGCTTACAACACACCTGTTAATTACAATTTCGCAGAAGTAGAGGTTGGCTATAAAACTTACGAATCTGCTGATAAAGATATCGATACCGTATTTATTTCTATCGGTAGTGAATTAATGCTTAGCGAAAAAGTGATAATGAAGTATTCATTTTCAGGGGAGGAAATAAATGATGCGACGACTGTGTTAGCCGCAAATGCAGGCTTACTATATCGAGTACCACTGACTGAAAAATTCGATTTGGTATTGGGTGGTGAACTCGAATTTGACTGGGTAGGAGTCGAAGAATCGAGTCGTAGTGCACATTACAGCCATGAAAATACCGCTATCGGTGCTCATTTTGGACTCCGGTATGGTTTTACCGATAAACTTGAAGCTGTGACACAAGTTGTTATATCTGACTCTTCTTCGGACTCATTAATGACAACTATTTCGACAACTAAATTATCATATTATTTGACTGAGAATGTTGGCGTTGGTGCTTTTTATTCGGCTAGATTCAATGATGATCTAGATACATCTAACGTCGGCGCTCATGTTCGATTTAGATTTTGAGCAAAAGAATTATGCTCTTATCACTGCTCCGAAAAGTACAGCGATTCCGGTTTTTCCCAAGTATCATATTTAAATGGCAAAGCCTCCACTTATGTTGAGGCTTTGCCATATTTGAGATAATGAAAAGCTGCGACGATATCCTCTCACGTTATATTTTAAAAATACTCACTAATAAATTTATAGAGGGTTAATTTTTAGTAATGATTTTTAATGTCATCGTTCCAATAAATGTTCCATTATCACGATGTACACCAGCCAGAAAATCCGTATCAGCAGAATCTGTGGTTAATAATGTGATTACACTTTTTGGCATTTGCGGACTATCAGCAGCCGTAAATGTATCAGCACTGTCACTACCCGCATCATAAACATTTAAATTGAATGTAGCATTATCTTGCCACTGGCCATTCTCATATAAATTAAAACTATCAATACCGATAAACCAGTCAGGGCTCGGAGCTACCATTGATACAATAGACAGGTAAGGGTGGTTAGTATTGGCTGAAAATGTCAGTGACACCGTTGAACTACCTGCCGGTATACCACTGCCATCGATAGCTTTATCTGAGTTTGTTGTCGCTATATGCACATTTATTTCATCAATCAGGACCGATTTACCACCGGTCTCTGCCACGGTAATTATACCTGGCGTTGCAAGCTCGGAGCGTTTAAAGATATCAACCTGATTATTATGGGTTAAACCAATCAAACCTGAAAAGTGCGCGCTGGCGGGGTAGTTAGTAGGAAAGTTAGCGCCATTCCAGTTCGAGGTAAACGTGAGTTCATAAACTACGTCATCTTGGGTATTTATATTAGTGTTAGATGAAGTGTTTGAGTCGTCACAAGCACTCAAAAAGAAGGTGATTAATACTAATGGGATAAGTAAGCGTCTCATATCTATTCCTATTTATATAAAATATTGATGATATAAAATATAGGAGATAGTTATCACAAAGTTATCACACTTTGATATTTTTTATATTTAGATAGCAAAGTGTAGCAAGCATTATAACACTTAAATAATACGCCTAAACGTTAAATTAATACGGGGAGTATCAACTTTAAGTCTCTTTGGTAATGCGTGATGCCAATGCTGTTGGCAATAGCGCATTAGCAGTAGATCGCCTTGTTCTAGTTCAACAGCAACTTGCTCTTTAGTTGTTTTATGGCGAAATTTGAAACTACGTGTAGCACCAATACTCACGGACGCGATACAACTCTGATCCATGTTATTTTCATCATCACTATGCCAACCAACATAATCACTGCCATCACGGTACAGATTACATAACACCGCATTAAATTTTTCTCGATGTACTGCGGTTATTTTATCTGCTAGCTGCAACAGTGACTTCGGCCAATCTAAGATTGGATGGGTCATGCTGTTATCACTGTGTTTTTCATTGGTATATAGACACACTAATCGTTTTGGTACCACCCATTGACCATACATAAAGAGTTGCTGTGTTTGCCATTGAATGCTTGAATTAAGTTCAGCCAAATCAAGTTCGGTAAAGAAATTGGGATAGAGCCAAGCTTCACCATCATAAGGTAAGATCTGTTGCTGTGGTTCTCGAGAAAATAATTCCAGATTCATTGATGACGTCATCGCTAATGCTTAAAGAGAATAAACTTAAATCATATTAGCTAAATTATGATGGCGTAACAATATTATGGTTAATACCCACTTATTGGTATTAAATTATTCCCTTAACTCTAAGGCTATATATAATAAAGGCTATCTTTATGGTTTTACGATATATTTTATGAGGTTCGGATGTTTGTTCTACAATCAAAATATAGTTTTCTGTTTCAAAAAAATACAGATTTGCAGGATCAAGTTAATGATTTAAAATTGCAAAATAGAAATTTGGAGTTAAAAAACCAAGCGCTATCTGAGCAGTTGGATAATACATTGAATAATCCAGATGTAGAATTTAAGCATATGCTGCTGCAATGTACTATTGAGTGTATCAATCATGTTGAAGGGGTTAGGGAAACCGTATTATCTTCGTATCAAGCCATTGAATTAGAAAGCCAATCGAGTGATAGCATCAAAGAGTTATTGGATGTTTCAAGTCATTCTTTAAAACATATAGTATCTGAAATGCAAGGTTTAACCCATAAGATGGGTGGGATGACGGATAATATTTCCGGGTTGTCACAAATGGCCGCAAGTATAAGTACTTTTGTTTCGACGATTTCAAAAATTTCCGATCAGACTAATTTACTTGCGCTGAATGCTGCGATAGAAGCTGCGCGCGCTGGCGATGCTGGAAGAGGATTTAGTGTTGTAGCGGATGAAGTTAGAGCGTTGGCAAACAATACTAATTCATCTGCAAACGAGGTGGCGGAATTAGTGAATGGTATTATCGCATCGACATCTGAGACCGTCGGGTCAGTAAATGATATCCAAAATAGTAATAGCCAATTATCAGGTGGTGTCGAGAAATTAAATGATGATTACACCTCGATTGTTAGCCACTGCACGTCAATGAATCAAACAATTAACAATGCCTCATTACGTACTTTTATTCAGACTGTAAAATTAGATCATATTGTTTGGAAGGGTGAGATTTATGCCGTAGCATCAGGTGTTAGTAACAAGTCAATTGATGATTTTACTGACCATACTATGTGCCGTTTAGGTAAATGGTATCAAGGTGTTGGATCTGAACATTATGGTAATACATCAGCGTTTAAAAAATTAGATGAACCACATCGAGAAGTACACAGAAACGGTGTTGAGGCTTTAGTTCTAATATTTAACGGAGAAAAAAAACGCGCAATTGAACATTTATTTGCTATGGAAGAGGCGAGTAAAAAGGTGATGAAAAATCTTGATGAGCTATCACGATAACGTACATTAAGCGTATTTTTCGACCGCTAATAGCAACTCAAATTCAGTGGCCGGAACGGCTTTAGAATACAGAAACCCTTGCGCGCAATCGCAGCCTGCACCAACCAACAATTGTTGTTGTTCTTGGGTTTCGACGCCTTCGGCAATGACCTTGATACCGAGCTTATGCGCCATCACTATAATCGCTTCACACAATATAAGATCCTCTGATAGTGGTTTTAGATTGCGGACGAAGGATTGATCTATTTTTAAATAATCTATGTCAAAACGCTTGAGATAGGAAAGTGATGAATAACCTGTACCAAAATCATCTAATGCGACATTGATCCCAGCATCACGTAAGGCCAGTAACTTGTCTGTCACTAGGTGGTTTGCTTCCATCAGTAATCCTTCAGTGATCTCAACAATCAGGGCATCACCTGGTAAGTTCAGATTGTTTAAACACTCAAACCACTCATGCAGGTCACTGTTGGCACAAAATTGTACCGGTGAAACGTTAATGCTCATCTGAAAGGAGCTGTAATGGTTTTGACGCCAAAGACTCAATTGGTTTACCGCTTGTTGGAATACCCAATCACCAATGTCATTGATCATGCCAGTCTCTTCTGCGATAGCAATGAAATCAAGTGGGCTGACCAAACCTCGTTCTGGGTGTTGCCATCGGATCAAGGCTTCAGCTTTAACAATATTACCTGTCGCAAGCTCAATAATAGGCTGATAAAAGAGGATGAATTGATCTTTTGCTAAGGCTTTGCGCAGGTCGTTGGTCATATATCGACGTGCAATGGCGTTTTCTTGCATCGCTGAGGTGAAGTACTGAAAGCGGTTACGGCCCTGTTCTTTGGCTGCATACATCGCCTGGTCTGCATTTTTTAATAAGGTATCGACAGCAATGCCGTCTTCAGGGTAGATGGTAATGCCAATGCTCGATGAAATATGCACCATTTCATCACCACATTGAAATGGTTGCGATATATGATTAAGGATCTTGTTAGTGATCCGTTCTACAAGGTGAAATTCATCCAATCCCCCTAAAATAACGGTAAATTCGTCACCGCCTAAACGTGCAATAGTATCTGTTTCTCGAACGCATCGACGTAGCCGTTTGGCAGTATCTTGGATCAATTTATCCCCGACATCATGACCCAGGGTATCGTTAATTTCTTTGAAATGGTCGAGATCGAGGAATAATATGGCGACGCTTTTTCCAGTTCGTTCGGCTTTGTTTAGTTCACTGCTGAGGCTATCATGCAACATATAGCGGTTAGGTAATCCCGTTAAGAAGTCTAAATTGGCCTGTTTCCAGATTAATTCATCCGCTTCTTTACGCTCAGTGATATCACGGAAACTCCATAATCGACCGAAATATTGGCCATCATCTGCGATCATGGGTGCTGAGTAACGCTCAAAAACACGGCCATCTTTGAAAGTGATTTCATCGGCGTTAACTAAGAGATGCTGCTGATTAATTTTGTTAATTCGTTGTGTAAATACGTCTGGTTCACTTACTTTGTCTAGGACTTTAGTTAGTAGTTCCGCTTCGGTTTTAAGTGCTGCAGCCTCTGGGGTTAATTGCCAAAGATCTGTAAAACGTTGGTTAATTGAGATTATTCGACCGTCACTATTGACCGCCAATAGACCATCGATAGACGCTTCTTGTTGAGTGTGTAATAGGGTATTTTTAAATTCCATCTGCTCTCGGGAAAGTTTACGTTCCTTCACCCGACTGATGAAATGGGCAGTGCTAATAGTCAGTATTACTACGATTAGTGAGAATAGGGCTACATACCACCAGAACATATTGGTGGGGGATCGAGGTTCATAGAGGAAATTCTTAAAGGGATAATTTGGCGGTAGCATGCCAAGCTTTGCATAGGTATTGGCAATATGCTGCCAGCGCCCTGGATTCATATAACCGACTTCTACCAACACTGACTCTATCAATGGTTTTATTTGTCGCGCTTCATATAATAAATGTGCACGCGAATTACGTTGTGAATACTTGGCTAAGATAAGGTCTACAATTTCTTCAGGGTGTTGTAATGCATATTTCCAGCCTTTGATACTTGCTTGGCGAAAGGCTTCAACTCGTTCGGGGTGTTCTTCAATCTCCAGCTCACTGGTAAACAGGTTATCACCATAAAAATCGATACCAGCAGAGCGTGGACTATAGGTTTGATAACGGAATCCTGCGCGATCAAGATAATCTGGCTCATTGGTGGCGTAAGCTGAAAATACATCGACTCGACCTTGGATCAGATCTTCTGGATCGAAGCTGTGTGGTAATTGCTGTAGGCTTTCTAGAGGAATAGCTTCTTTATGAAGGTAAGCGACAAGTTCGTCAGCTTGTGCTGCGATCATTACGCGTTTACCTACTATTTGATGGATACCTTGTGTCGCACCCTGTAACGGTACCAATAATATGTATGGTGAGTGTTGGAGTATGACGCCAAGTACAACAAGTGGTTTTCCTGCACTGTGAGATAGCATCAAGCTACTGCTGCCAATACCGTATTGGGCTTTACCTGAGAGTACGTTTAGTTCAGGTTCGCTGCCGTCAATTCCTTCGATGATAGCAACATCAAGTCCAGCATCCTGATAATAGCCTTTTTCCAATGCGGCATAATAACCAGCGAACTGAAATTGATGTAAATATTTTAGTTGTAGGGTTATATTTTCAAGCGCATTGCTTACCCCAGGAGAGAGGCTTAAACAGAGTAATAGTGGAAGCCGGAGTTGTCTGCATCTGTGGCAGAGTCGTTGCCACAAGGGTAAGGGCTTATTACGGGGAAATAACAGTCTTATCAAAGATAAGTTCAATAGCATTAAACACCTGTTAATAATTAACTCGCGAGATAAATTAAAGGAGAACCACTCTCGTTGGGATATGCCCGTCAAGTCTGTTACTGAAAACCAGAGTCATTATTTATGTAATGAAAATGGTGAAAAAGACAGTATTCATAACCTACATTGACAACGAACAATATGTCAAATGCGATATTATATAAACCTTAGTGATATCACTATAAAATAGTACTGCGACGTAATGTATAGGCCAAATTAGGTATAGTATTCTTTATTGTAACAAGGGTAAATAATGCCTCAATAAATTCACCTTATTCCCTATATAACTCGCTTCTGTCGATCGCTTTTTTGGAATTTCTTATAACATAAGATGCATTTACCTGTCCTTAACTTCTCCCCTCAAGGCTGTACCGCTATGGTTTAATCTCCTTATAGATCAACATTTTGCCAAGTTATTAACGTGGGAGTGAAAATTAGCCTATTTCCATGATTAATGACGGATTATCAACCGCTTACTATTAAACAATCATCATATTAACCTCGATGATTTAATATATTTATATTTTACAATAGTATAACTAAGATTTTTATTGATAATGTTTGTCATTGACATTATTACTACGCCTATATTTGCGTTTTAACAAGGAATTAAGTGGATGAACAGTATAGATACAGGGCTGAAAAGTCTTAATCGTCGTAAATTTCTTAAAAATACCGCTGCGACTGTCGCGGTTGCAGGACTTAGCAGCTCAGTGCTTGCCAATACTGTAAATGCTTCAGAATTAGATCCCGATTGGCTGCCTTCTTCACACCATAGCCATAACAGAAAATTTTGGAATAAGGTTCAGAAACAATTTGTATTAGATAAACGTACAACATACATGAATGTTGGTACAACGGGCTCAATGCCAAAACATGTGTTAGCAGGCTTTACAGACAATAATAAAGCGATTGCTAAATACCCATGGGACATGGATGAACGATTTGGTTCTTGGCCTTATATGTCAGAAATGATTGCCGATGTGGCACCAGGTTTTGGTGCTCTGCCACACGAGATGGTACTCAGCCGTAATACTACCGATGGAATATGCTCTATCATCAATGGTCTTCATTTCGAAGAAGGCGACGTTATTCTTACCACGCACCATGAACATATGGCAGCGACAACAGCAATGAATGTCGCTAAACAGCGTTTCGGTGTGAAAATTGTTGAAGTGCAGCTGCCTGTTTACACTGGTATTGAAGATGTGACTGCCGATGATTATATTGCAGCATTCCGTACTGCGTTGAATGAAAATCCTAACGTTCGTCTCATTACTTTTTCGCATATTACTTATAAAACGGGTACAAAACTTCCCGCGAAACGTATTTGTGAATTAGCCAAACAATATGCAATACCGACATTGGTTGATGGCGCTCATTCGGTTGGTATGCTTGATTTAGATTTTCACGATATGGATTGTGACTTTTATGCTGGTTCAGGGCATAAATGGCAATGTGGTCCCGGTGCGACAGGTATTCTCTATGTACGTGATAATGCCACGCGCTTAAATGAATATTGGAGTGATCGCGTTAATCCACTCTGGCTTATTAATTCGTCATTATCACATGCGGATTATCTTTGTGAGCAAATGCAATACATAGGTAATGATAACTATCCTGCGAAGCAAGCTTTGGTTGATAGTTGTAAAATGTGGGATGACATTGGTCGAGCGCGTATTGAAAAAAGGGTATTAAAACTGGGCGCGCTGTGTAAGTCATTATTGGCTGAAGCGCTGCCTGATGCCTATATATTTTCTCCTAATGTGGATGATCTTGCCAGTGCGCTAACGACATTCAATCCGTTTGAGCTGGAAGACAGTGAACTGCTGACTGAGTTCCGGGATCGACTGCGCAACCAGTATGGTTATATTATTCGCACAACCAATTTTAAATTGTATAAAGAAGATACCGCTAATACTTACGCATTGAGAATATCTACACACCTTTTCCATGATGAAAAAGATGTGCAAGGTTTAGTTGACGCGATTAAGAAGTTGTACAAACGAATGGCTTAATACCTGAGCGCCCAGCAGCACTGGGCGCGATTTAAAATGCGGTCTAATTATATAGAGTGTGTCGATGCGAGTTACAAGATTTAAACAAACAATAAATAATATTTTCTTTGTGTGTTCAGCCATGTTTTTTAGTCAAAGTATTTTGGCAATGGATTTAGAAGATATAAAAAAACAAGGTGTGTTACGTCATATTGGTGTGCCTTACGCAAATTTTGTCTCTTATATTCACAAAGATGATTTTCAATCTTTGAGCGGCTTGGATGTTGAATTAGTTAAGGGTTTTGCAGAATCATTAGGTGTTGAATATCAATTTGTACCTGCGAAATGGAGTAACGCGATAGGTAAACTAACGGGTCAACATGCTCAGTTCAAAAACAATAAAACTATATTTGGTAATAAATGTGCAATAGAAGGCGATATCATTGCAAATGGCGTTACTATTTTTGACTGGCGAACACAACTCGCCGATTTCTCAAACCATTATTTTCCCTCCGCAGTCTGGCTGATCGCGCGTTCTGATTCTGATTTACAACCGATTAACCCCTCAAGCTCTATCGACAAAGATATTGTTAACGTGAAGCGACTGATCAAAGGTAAAGATGTACTGGCGATGGAACATTCTTGCCTCGACCCAAATTTGTATGATCTTTATAAAACAGGCGCAAATGTTATCTTACCAAATCGAGATCTGCAGTTAAGTGAAATGGTTCCTGCGATATTGAACAAAGATGCTGAAAGCACTCTGCTTGATGTTGCTGATAGTTTGATTGCACTTGAAAAGTGGCCGGGTGAGATAAAGGTGATTGGGCCAATATCTCAAGAACAAAGAATGGGCGCGGTATTTAGAAAAGATTCTCCTGAGTTACGTAAAGCATTTAATCAATATTTAGATGATATAAAAAATGATGGTTCTTATCTGATATTAGTGGAAAAGCATTACCCATCGGTGTCTTATTTTTATCGCGATTATTTTAATCTCAGCAATAAATCGGAAATATGATGCAACTGAATCAAAAATTATCGAGTACTCGTTTAATTATGATTGCAGCGGTATTACTCGCTGCTTACTTAGTGTCAATCTTGGCTGTGACGAATCTTGGGCAGACACGGCTAAAAGAATCACAGCAACGAGAACTCAACCTTAAAGTTCAAAATTATACCAGTACGTTAGAGTATTTTTTTAATGTAACTAATGATGAATTAACAAATATTGCGGGTGATAAGTCGATGATGACATATTTTGCTAATTTAGCATCGGGTATGTCAATGAAGTATGGTTTAGGGGCAAGTTTATTCAAGCTCAATAGAGAGCTTAATTACTTAATGGATAATTCTGCAATAAACCAACAATCAGTCTATCTGCGCTTTTCTTTAGTTGGTTATGATGGCAGAGTGATCGCGGATACAGATACCACTAAAGATTCTATGCTGGGTATGGTTAACTCTCAAGAGATCAATGACAAAGGCTTCATTATTCGTACGTTGCAATATGCTGGTGATACCCATATTCAGCTTGTTAAGCTTGTATATTATGCCGGTAAACCTGTTGCGTTCTTGGTTGCAGACTTAAATAAACAAGTTATTGTTGCCCAGTTAACAGCACAAGAACATGAAGATAGTCAAAGTCGAATGGATTTAATCACGACGGATGGTGATATTTTTATTTGGGATTCTTTGGCCAGAAAGTATGACATTGAGGGAGGCAATTCGCTCGCGAATAAAATTTATTTCGAGACTGATATTGAAAATACGCCGTTTCAATTAAGAAGCTGGTTTGAACCCGTAAATGAAAAAGATATTTTTACATCTGGGTGGTTTATTGCTGGTTTATCTCTTCTTGCAGTGCCAGTCTTTTTTGGTCTTTTTTATACTTTCATCATCAACAATGCCAATATTGTATTAACAACTAAATTTCAAGAAAGTCATAAGCAGGAGCGCATGTTATCTCGGCAAAATTTACTGTTAACGGAAGAAATTGAAAAAAGAAAAACTTCAGAGCAAAAACTTGCTCATCAAGCCACACATGACGCATTAACAGGGCTGCCGAATCGCAGTTATGGTCATTTGCGCTTAGAGCAAGAATTAGCGCAAGCGAAAAGAACCAATAGCAATGTATTAGTCATGTTTATGGATCTCGATAACTTTAAACAGATCAATGATACCTTGGGGCATTTTGCTGGTGATCAGATCTTAACTCAGAGTACTGAAAGATTATTAGAATCGGTACGGGACTCTGATATTCTCGTGCGCTTAGGCGGAGATGAGTTTCTATTGGTTATACCGGAATTAAGAGGGGGTGAATCAGCGCAATTTTTAGCAAAAATGGTTTTATCACTCTTTGACACCCCTTTTATTTTGGATAATCAAGAGTTATTTATTTCGGGCAGTATTGGCATGTCTATATATCCTCAAGATGGTGATAATGCTCAACAATTACTGGCGAGTGCTGATACCGCTATGTATCGCTCAAAGCAGGATGGTCGCAATACATTCAGCTTTTATCATTCGGCGATGAGTACCGATTTACAGCGGGCGTTAGACTTGGATGGGCGTTTACGCCAAGCGATCGCCAATAATGAACTGGAACTTTATTATCAACCCATTATGGATTTATCCTCAAATAAAATCGTGGGTGCTGAAGCGCTGATGCGTTGGCATGATGAACAATTTGGTTTTGTATCTCCAGATGAATTTATTCTGCTGGCTGAAAAAAATGGTTCAATACACAAATTGGGTGAATTGGCGATTAATCAAGCTTGTATGCAGGCCGCTGAGTGGCAAAAAATCACGCCGTTACATATTTCGATTAACTTTTCGAGCGTGCAATTTAGATATTGTGAACAGCTGTTTAAGCAGATTAATAAGGGCTTAATTGTGTCTGGATTACCCGCTAATAAATTGGATATCGAAGTCACAGAAAATTTATTACTTAATCATAATGAAGATGTCGTTATTTTATTGAATAAATTGCAGGCAATGGGGATCCAACTCTCCATTGATGATTTCGGTACCGGTTATTCTGCACTTAGTTACCTACAGAAATTCCCCTTTGATAGGTTGAAGATTGATCGTGCATTTTTACAAAATATGCAAACCAATGATTCGGACCGTGAGCTTGTAAATGCCATTATTTCGATGGCAAAAGCGTTGAACTTGAAAGTCGTCGCCGAGGGAATTGAAGATAAATGGCATGCTGATTATTTGATTGCAATGAACTGCGAGTATGGGCAAGGTTACTTTTACAGTAAGCCGGTACCAGCTAAAGAGTTTGAGTTGCTATTACATAATGAAATTAACTCTGAGATGATCGAGAGGGTAGATAGTGCGACTTGTAACATGATTTAGTTATGTGGATAAAGCTTCAACGAACGTTGGGGTTTTATTTTTATAGGCAATGAGCTAGATTTTTTGATTTATATACAAGTGCCAGAATAACGCTTTAACTCTGTAGTGCCTCTTAGTATCCAGCCTTCGGTATTTGTGGCTTTAATCATTAAATAATCTAAAGAAGGGGCAAACCAAAATATGGCATTGTTATCCTGTATTTCTACTACTTTGATTACTTCGATATCGCCGAAATAACGGCTAGATAATACCTCTTTACCGACAACTTGGTATTCAAATAGCTCCATTTCATCAGTCGCTTGTCTTAAGGTATAAAAATGTTTTTTACCCTTTTTGATATTGGCTTGAAGTTGCATGGTAATGCTATCCATGTCTTGTAATGGGAGCTTCGAGCTGTGGTATTGTGTTATTTCACCATTAAGGTCGACGAGAGCATCTTGTCCATCATTGGTTATATTAACGCGCATCTCACGGTTTTTAAATCCTGTCATCACTTGGTGAAAGTGGTCAGTTAGATAGCGTTTTGTTTGCGGTTCATAGTTGACGGTCGATGTTTGGTAAAACGTGGTACTTATACCGAGAATATTCATATTACTACGCGTTAAAAAAGACAGTGTATTGCCTTGTTGTTTAATCTGGCGTTGTAACTCACCGGTATAAAAACCGTTTAAATATAGGTCATAAACAATTTCTTGCTCACAAGATATGTGCTCACTTGCTTGAGCTGAAATATGGACTAATCCGGTGGATAATATTAACAATAAAGTTTTAAACATGCTGATTTAAAACGCTTCGTTAATGTTTAGATAAAATTCAGCACCGTCATCACCAAATCCAATATCTGCACGTATGTTAACTCGGTCTTTTACATTGAAGCGAAAACCAGTGCCGTAGCTCACTAATGTTTCTGCAAATAATCCAGAGACATCATTGGCGACAGAACCCGCTCCAGTCCAAAAAACCATGCCAACACGCCAGTAAATAGGTACTCGATATTCAACTTGGCTAAACACCATTTGGTTGTTTACATGTTTACCTTCTAGGTAGCCTCGTAATTTATCATCGCCACCTAAGTTAGCTAATTGTACAAAGGGGGTATCATCACTATTAAATTCGCCTTTTACTTGCCATGCAAGTGTGCCGACAATATCTTTAAAATGATGATATTGGCTATAATATAATTGATATTGTTCATAGGTTTCAGATTGTGAATAACTGTACATTTGGTTAAATTGTAAGCCAATATTTATGCCTTTAAAGGCGTTATCAACATTATCCCGACTGTCATAATCAATTTTAATTGAGCCACCAATACTATTATCTTTTACTAATATGTCGGTATTGTTGAGCGTATTTTTTTCAATATCTGTAGGACTAATCGACGCACCTTTAACACCGTAGCCGATATAAAGATGAGATGATGTTTTTTGCAGCCATATGACATCAGCTGAAAATTGTTCTGCGGTGTAATTAGTGACATTATCCGATTGTCCCGACAGTCCGTAAAAATAACTCGCGTCATTAGCGATATTGGCATTAATAAATAATCTGTTGCTATCGGATTCAAAGAAATTTTTATTCTTGAGACTAACCCCATAAGAATTATTTTCTGAGTAATAGCTATTGAGTGATATAGAGGATGGTTGGCTTAATGCTGCGTCAGATAAATTATATAACCCCACATAAAGCGCGCCGATACCAAGTCCTTTCTCTGGCGTGTAATAAGCGGTAGGAATAATACTTGAATTTAACCCTTGGTCTTTTTCGTAGGTTTTACTGGCGCCAAATGTATTTAAAATACCATCAAGGGACTCGGTTACTATATTTTCAGACCAATTGAAGAGCGTGTTCTCAGCTAACTGATGCTCTGTGCTCGATGCTGAAAAACTGGTGAACATACTCACGAATAATATATTTTTATAATTTAACAAAGAAATGGCCGCCAATTGCGATAATAACCATGCCACGCTTATACGCTACATGCAGAGTTGAATTAATTTATGTTATCACTCTAAATTAAAGCGATAAAGCCTCAACAGATGTTAAGGCTTTATCACTCTAAATTAAAGCGATAAAGCCTCAACAGATGTTAAGGCTTTATTTTAGTTTAAATTATTATTTCTATCAGCAGGCATTACCTACAAACGACAACTCGCGGTAATATCCAAACGCGGGTTAATTACGTTACTGTCAACACCATACAATCCCAGTAGAGTATGGAATAAATTATCGTGTGAGAAAGTACCTTGTTTGGCTTTCGCCATTAAACAGCCTTTATCAATGCCTTTCGCATCAGCGTATTGCTGCGGTAACCACATGAATAAAGGTACGTGAGTTTGTTCTTTTGGGGCAAATGTGTATGGAGTGCCGTGTAGATATAAACCTTTTTCACCTAATGATTCACCATGATCAGACATATACATTAATGCCACGTTGTAATCTTTGGCATAACCCTGCAATTTCTTAATTGTTTCAGCAATCACATAATCGGTGTAAGCAATGGTATTGTCATAGACGTTGACGATTTCTTCGTCAGTGCAATTTTCAATATCACTCTTGTTGCATGATGGTGTGAACAATTCTTGTTGATGTGGATAGCGCTTAAAATAAGTTGGCCCGTGACTACCGATTAAATGCATGGCGATTAATTTATTACCAGGCATCTTGGCAACGTCATCGTCAAATGTCTTTAGCAGCACTTCGTCATAACAGCTCTCGCCATTACAAAGGTCGGTCTTTTTATTTGCATCTATGCTGATCAGATTAACGCCTTTGGCGACAGATTTATCACCACCATCATCGTCTTTCCACAGGACGCCAACGTTGGCATGTTTTAATACATCTAGCACATCGTCTTGGCTGTTTGCTCTGCTTTTGTTGTAGTTGCTGCGGTTTAGATTTGAGAACATACAAGGTAATGAAAGCGCGGTTGCAGTGCCGCAAGACGAAACATCCTGGAATGAAATCATGCCCATATCTTGGGTGTAAGGATTGGTATTACGTGCATAGCCGTTATAACCAATATTCATTGAACGTGCCGTTTCACCGACAATGAGCACCATTAAGGTTGGCTTGCTATTTTTTGCTGGAGATAACATCGCATCTTCACCTTGGGGCTTGTAAGCGAGCTTTTCAGTAAATACTTCATTTTTTATATATTTGAAGGTGTTAAATATATGCGCAGGTACTATCATTTTGTTGAGATAAGAATTATTACGGCCGACAGAAGCATAGTCCTTATAAAAACAAACTGTAATTAGCAGGCTTATCACGATAGCTACAACGATTAATACGATCCTTTTTAAAATACGTGTAAGTAATGGTTCTTGGGTATTAAATCGGACTAAGGCAATTAATATCGCCGGTACAATACCCGCAAAAAACAGGTAACTCATGGAGCTTAAATTCACATAGGAAATAACTTCACCGGAATTGGTTTCAATTACATTCTCAATCATGCTGTAGTCAAATAATACCCCGTATTTTAAGGTCGCATAACAAGCGGCGGCGGAGGATATTACAACGATTATAAAAAATGGCTTAGCGAAATAAGGCAGTGCAAATAACGAAAAAATGACCACGAAGGCGCAGGTCAGTAATAGCGGTGCGGAATAGACAAATAGGCCGAGGTTACTATCGGCTGTGATATCCATTAAGCGAGAGATAATCGGGATATTGAGTACAAAGCCAAAATATAATGAGTACAGCAAGATAAATTTAGTCATGGTGAGGTTAATGCGGAAATTTTTCATCGTTATAGCACCACTATTATGAACCAGATAAATGCACTTAAGCACAAACTAACAAACACCGCGGCAGAGCCGATATCTTTAGCGCGGCCACTTAATTCATGGTGTTCAGTACCGATACGATCGACAACGGCTTCTATGGCTGAGTTAACGAGTTCGACAATGAGCACCAGCACCAATGAGGCTACCAGCAGTATTTTCTCGACATTAGTGACGTCTAATAGCAGGGCGATTGGTACGAAAATAATTAACAGTAATAATTCTTGTCTGATGGCTGACTCGTATTTAAACGCAGCGCGTAGCCCTTTAAACGAATATTGAGTGGCTTTAATCATACGAGTTAACCCTGTTAATCCAGGCTTACCGGTGTTGTTTACTCCATTTCTTTGATTCATTAGCTCATCGCCTCTATATTAATTTCAATCTCTACTTGAGTTAAGACAGCATAATCGTGCGATATATCGTTATAAACTGTAAGCGTGTGTAAGCAATACTTACTCGAGGTGGATAACCCTTAAGGTGGCGGTTTAGTGCTTATAAATGTGTTATTCGCGCGGATTTCATGTTTTTGTATTGTGACCTTGCTGCGTGTTAGGTAATATCCATATTTTTATACTGTAAAGATGGGATGAACAACATGAAGAAAACCCTGTGTGCAGCGATGATTCTATCGGCTGCAGGATTGTCAGGTTGTGCGTCATCTGAATCAACGCAAGGTAGCGTTGATAATAGCAATGCTGTCGAAGTCATGGATGAAGCGACACTGGCAATACAAAAAGTAAAAGCCTTAGCTGAACATGTTGAACAACAATATGACGCGGGTAAAGATGAAGACTACGTTTTTTTTGCTCCGGATAGTTGGAAAAAAATTAATTCTGCCGTGCGTTCAATGCGTACCTTAGTGGCGAAGTTTGATCCTAACGATCAAGGCTTTTTTGGCGGCCCTTCAGAAAGTAAAGTAACTGATAAAATTGAAGAAGCGCAAGAAGCGTTAGATAACGCTGTGCGTATCAAAACATTAGTGTCTGTATTTTTAACTCAACAACTCGCTGATATGGAATACTTATCTCCCCACGTTCATGGCCAATGGCAGAATGAATTAGATGATATTCATGAAAGTACCGCTGATTTAATTGCAGATATTGAAGATGATGAGTCAACAGACGGTTATGAAAAAAGTAGCGCTAAGATACAAGAGCGTTTATTACAGCTTGAAATTAGAATTGTAAAAAGCAACTTCTATACGCCACTGGTTAAGAAAATGAAAAAGCTGGATCAAGAGTTGATCCCGCAAACATATGCGCAAATCCAGCAACGTATCACGCAATTAAAAGATGCAATTGAACTGGCGCCGCGCGAGCAGCATATTCTTGATACTATTATCGCCAAAGTTGAAGATGATTTACGCCGTGCTAATAACGTGACCACGGAAGTAAATTGGATCAACAGTGTCGATCGTTCGGAAAGTGAAAAAATTGCCTTACGTTATCGTGATGCTATTGCGACAGTGGCATTTAAATTATTTGCAAAAGATATTTCGAGCTTCACTTATATCGAACAAATTACGTATTTTGATAATGCTCTACGTCATAAATTAAACCAACAAAAAGTCATTAATAACGAACAGGCTGAGCTTATTATTAGCCTAACAGAAAAAGTGAAGGGTGCACTGATTGAGACCGATGGCTTAACCGATGGTTTAGTTGAAGATAAAATTATTACTGACTTAAATCGTATTGCGACGGATGCGGATGTTGAAACACTGACGTCATATATTGCAGAGTAATCAGCATGCACATTGAGTTGCTTACGCCTCATATTGGCGCCTTGATCCACGATGTCGATCTTGTTAATTGTGATGATGCTACATTTGCGGCGGTTTATAAAGCGTGGTTTACCCACCAGGTGATTTTTTTTCGTGACCAAAAATTTTCACCGCAGCAACATTTAGTAATTGCTGCGCGTTTTGGAACATTGGAGCCGACACATCCTTTTTTCCCGCATGTCGAGCACGCTCCGCAAGTCAGTATTATTGAAACGGTCAAGGGTAAGCCGCCATTAGAAAGTTTTTGGCATACGGATTTAACCTGGCGTCAGCAACCTTCAATCGCCTCGGTATTGCATGCCCAACATGTGCCGATTTGCGGCGGTGATACCTTGTGGTGTTCGATGACCGCAGTATTTAACGCACTAGCAGAACAAGATAAAATACTGTTACGTGAATTATCCGCTATGCATGCATTGTTTGCTTTTGACGGCATTGAAAGCAGCGAGATCACTGAAGATTGGCAGAAAGATGTCATTGCGGTATCAGCAAAAAATCCACCGGTATCGCATCCTGTTATCACGCGCCATCCTGAAACCGGGGAAGAGATCTTATTCATTAATGAACAATTCACCCGTTATATTATTGGTATGGATCGTGAGGACAGTAATGCTTTACTCGCAAAGCTGTTTGCCATGGCCAGACAACCTGAATATCAAGTGCGCTTTAAGTGGCAGGCCAATTCATTAGCTATTTGGGATAATCGCAGTACTCAACATTATGCGGTGATTGATTATGCCGATAGTCCACGTAAATTGCACCGTGTTACTGTGGTGTAATTAGAACGAAAAATCAGCGCTGAATAAAGACTATTGATATAAAAAGAGAAGTACGGTATTCGTATTTCTCTTTTGTTACCTGAAATTAACCAAGTTAAAGTTTGTTCTTATCCTTGATCTAGTGCGTTATTGTAGTTGAAAACACATTAATAATAACACTGCCGAGTAGGATCAAACTTATCCCTAAAATGGCAACCCAGTCGAGCTGTTGGCCATACCACAGCCAGCTAATCATAGTGACAAGTACGATACCCGCCCCACACCAGATCGCATACGCGATACCAATCGGTACAGATTTTATGGTGATAGATAGTAAGAAAAATGCCAGTGCATAACAAATTAATACGATCGCACTTATTAACGGCTGACTAAATTGTTGGGTTTTTGGTAGCAGCGATGTGGCGATCACCTCAAAGATAATAGCAAGCGGCAGTAATAAATTAGGTGGCATTGTTGTCAGTATTTTCAGTATGGTGGTTTATCGTTTCTAGCAATATTAATGTGCGCGCCACAATACCTGAATAACATGACCGTATCCAGCTCGTCAGTATTAGATTTTATGATGTTGGTATTAATTTAAATTACCATCTTGATATATAGGTAACACTTGTTCACTTATTGTTTCACTGCTAAATATGGAGTTAGGTTTATAACATCATGTAAATATGGGTTAATTTAAATTAATGTAAATTTAAAATTAAAGTTAAAATACTGATGGATCATTCTAGAGTACGCGTGTAAGCTCACTTCAACTTTTAGGGAGACCGCTACATGCTTAATGTTCTAACCAATAAATTATCACTGACGTTATTTAATAACGATACGTTTAAGGCTTACTTCGCCCCATTTTCGACTAAACCAATTGCCGTACTTATGGGTGAGATGTTTGCCGCTACAGTCGTGACAATGAAGACTGAAAATAATGACATGTATTCATTAACATTAGCGATTTCAGGCAAGGTGAATGAACAGGTATTTTCATTCCAACCTGGTCAATATATTGAGCTGCAAGTAAAAAAGAATGGCAGTTACATTAAACGTCCTTTCACTATTTCATCTTCGTTAGCGCAGTTCCAGCAAGATAAAACCATCACCTTAACCATTAAAAAGCAATTTGCAGGCCGGGTTACGCCTTGGTTATCAAGTGCGATTAAGAAAGGCGAAATGTTAGGTGTTTCACCTGCTAAAGGTGATTTTGTATTGAGTGCTGCATCAAACACTTCATCAAAAATGGCACCAAAGAAAGAGGTGATATTTATTGCTGGTGGCAGTGGTATTACGCCTTTTCACAGCTTGTTGTTATCGCATGTTGCGAATAATCCGACGATTAACTTCACCCTGTTGTATTTTTCCCGAGTTAATCAACATGCATTAAACGGAAGCTTAGTGGCATTAGAGCTGGAACATAGCAACTTCACCTTGAAATTATTACAAAGTGAGCGTGATGGTTATTGTTCTGCAGCGCATATCAACGCAGTGACAAGCGATTTACAGCATAGCGAAGCCTATATTTGTGGCCCAAATGGCATGATGGATAGTACTAAAACATTATTGCTGGAAATGGGACTGCCTGAAAGCGCATTGCATCTTGAGCAGTTTGGTTTAGCAAGCTTTCGTAATATGGAGCTAAATGTTGTGCGTAACGTGTCGTTTGCAATAACGAATAAAGACATAGTTGTGGATGAAGACAATCAGCAAACACTATTAATGCTAGCCGAGGATAATGTGGTCCCAGCTAAATATGGCTGCCGCATGGGCATTTGCCAAGAGTGTAAATGTAAGAAAGTAAGTGGTGTGGTTTATAACAGCCAGACAAAAACATATTCAGATACCGGTGAAGAAGATATTCAAGCCTGTATCAGTGTACCAGTGACTGATGTCGTGATTAATTTATAGGGATAAGATGATGGCAACATTAGATAAGAAGTTTGGTAAAAAGTTAAATGAACAACAATTAGAACAATTGGCGATAGATCTTGATGGCGTAAAAGCCAAAGCTATGCAGCAAGTTGGTAGTACCGATGAACGTTACATTAAAAAGATTGTTCGTCTGCAGCGAACCTTAGAAATTGCTGGACGTATTTGTTTGGTACTGGGTTTTATGTCGTTGTATTTCTGGGGTGTGGGCGTGCTGTTATTAAGCGCATCGAAGATCTTAGATAACATGGAAATTGGTCATAACGTTTTACACGGTCAATATGATTGGATGAATGATCCAACGCTGAACTCGCAAACGTTTGAATGGGATAATGCCTGTAGCTCGGAATCATGGAAACGCGTGCATAATTACGAACACCATACTTACACAAATATTGTCGGCAAGGATCGCGACTTTGGTTATGGCTTGTTACGTCTAAGTGATGATTTCTCTTGGCGCTTGCGTAACTCATGGCAGTTCGTTACCTATCTTGTGCTCAGTACTTTATTTCAATGGGGTATCGCATTCCATGAAATGGCTGGTGAACGCGTATTCTTTGGTAAGAAAAAAGAGGGTCGAGGATCACACGTTGATGTTGAGCAATTAAAGAAAGTATTTTATAGCAAATCAACGCGTCAAATTCTCAAAGATTACGTTATCTTCCCATTATTAGCTGGCCCGTTTTTTGTGATGGTATTACTAGGTAATTTAGCGGCTAATTTACTGCGTAACTTTTGGACTTCAACGATTATTTTCTGTGGTCACTTCCCAACAGAAGTGTATACCTTCACCGAAAAAGAATGTGAAGATGAATCACGTGGGCATTGGTATTATCGTCAAATTTTAGGCTCAGCTAATTTAACTGGCCCTAAATGGTTCCATATTTTAACGGGTCATTTAAGTTGTCAGGTTGAGCATCATTTATTCCCAGAAGTGCCAGCACACCGTTATGTTGAAATGTCGAAAGAAGTGCAAGTGATTGCGGCTAAATATGGTATTGCTTATAACACCGGCAGTTTCTTTAGCCAGTATGCCTCGGTCGTACAAAGGGTGATTTATTTCTCCTTCCCGGTGGGTAAAGTGACAGGTAAGAAAGCGGCGCTGTATCCACGATTTTAATCGACTAAGCTAAGCTGAAATAATATAAAAAAAAGCCTGATAGTTAATTACTGTCAGGCTTTTTTGTGTCATCAAATTCTATTTATTTAATTATGTATTCAACTATTCATTTAACTATTTATTCAGTCAGTCATCTATTTAACTACTTACAGACGCCACGACAGTTGCGGCCAGTTTTGTGTTTGTGCATGCAGGGCTAATTGCGGGCATGGGTTAACAACATGCGGATATTGGCTAAATAAGCATAACGGCAGGTCGTTAATCGAGTCGGTATAAAAGTAGCTGTCGGTATAGATTTCAGTTTGTTCTGCCAACCAAGACTGTAAACGTATGACTTTACCGTCACGGTAACTGGCAACACCCAGAATATTAGCCGTATAGCTGCCATCTTCGATTTGCATATCAATGCCCATCGCATGTTCAATACCCAGTTTTATCGCTACTTTTTTAACAATGAAACTGACCGTCGCCGAGATTAATACCGTGGTTATATTATCTTTTTTTAGTTGTTCTAACAGTTGCAGTGCTTGCGGGAATACCATAGGCATAATATATTTTTCGACACATTCATCAACCAAGCTATCAACTTGTTGCTTAGTCAGTTTCGCAAGTGGTGCCATGGCAAAATTAAGGTATTCTGGCATATCCAATTCACCGGTAGAATAAAGGCCCATTAAGCGTTTATCTTCGGCTAAAAAATTGCTGTCGGTGACGATACCTTTCTCGACTAAAAACTCGTGCCATAACATGGCGCTATCAGCACCAATTAACGTTTCGTCTAAATCAAAAATATACAGTGGTTGGCTCATATGATGCTCTCTTAACTTACCTGTTGTAATTCGTTTAGGTTAAACAATAGTTCTAGCGGTGTACCCGTCGCGAATAACCGTTCTGATGAACGATTTAATAAATCGACGGTAATATCACAGCCTTTTACATCGACCTGGTAACGGATCACATTCCCCAATAATTGATGGCTTTTAATGATACCTTGAGTTGGGGGGGAAATATGCGAACCATAATCACGGCCTGATTCACGTACATAAATTGATTCAGGGCGGATAGCTAATTTATTTTTAATGCTCACCCCAAGTACGTCTTGCGCTTGTTGCGCTGATAATAAATTATAATTACCCATGAATCCGGCCACAAACTCGTTGTGGGGTTGGGTATAAATTTGTTCGGCACTGCCTTGTTGCACAATCGACCCTTCATTCATCAAAAAGATACGGTCAGACATGGTCATTGCCTCTTCTTGATCATGGGTAACAAATACCGTCGTTAGGTTAAGTTCTTTTTGAATATCACAAATTTGTTGGCGTAAATGTTTACGGATACGCGCATCCAACGCTGACAACGGTTCATCAAGTAATAATATATTTGGCTGTACGACTAAGGCACGCGCCAAGGCTACTCGTTGTCTTTGTCCACCTGATAATTGGTGTGGGTGCTGGTGTTCTTTGCCTTTTAATTCGACTAATTCAATTACCCGAGCCACTTGTTTCGCTATTTCATCTTTATGCAGTTTTTTCATTTTAAGCCCGAAAGCGATGTTATTCGCCACGGTCATATTAGGAAATAAAGCATATGATTGAAATACCATACCGATGTCTCTTTTCTGCGGTGCTAAGTCGGTAATGTTTTGCTCTCCAACCCATATTTCACCTTTGTCGACACTATTAAGTCCGGCGAGGCTACGTAACAAGGTTGATTTACCACAGCCACTTGGACCGAGTAAGGTAACAAATTCACCTTGTGCGATACTGAAGTTAATGTCAGAAAATACGGTATTACTACCAAAGCTTTTTTGTAGATTTTTTACAGTAACAAAACTCATTATTGAGCTCCTCGGCTAATACGGCTGGCCAACCAAGTGAAAAGGAAGATAAAGGCGAAATAAGTCATGACTAATGCAGACGTGAAATGACCACTGGTTTGACGCATGTTATATAAATATATTTGCAGGGTTTCATAACGTGTCCCCACCAAAATATTAGAAAATACAAATTCACCCAATAAGAACGAGAAAGATAAAAACAGCGATGCCAGTAAGCCTTTCTTCAGGTTAGGTAAAATAATTAGAAAGAAGGCTTGTGCGGTACTCGCACCCAGTAAGTGCGCAGCATCCATCAGGTCAGCTAAATTAATCGCTTCAAAACTATTGGCGATGGCGCGATACATGAACGGCAGAGCAATCGTGAAATAAGTACCGATTAAGATCCACGGTGTACCAACAATTTGTATTGAGCTGTCTGCATATATTTGTAATAAACCCACAGATGACACGACAGGCGGTACCGCAAAAGGTAATAAGATCAGGATATTCATCAAGCCATTTAATTTAGGAAAATAATAAAACACCACGAAAATGGCCGGAATGATCAACAGAGCACTTAATAATAAGGCACTAATACAAACAAGCAGTGAACGACCAAATGCAGCTATAAAGCGTGGGTCTTGCCATAACTGGCTATACCAATCAAATGTAAAACCACTTGGTAAGATAGTTGCGCCCCAGCTCGATGAAATTGAATATAAAAATGTCGCGAGGATCGGGATGACCAATACCGCTATCGTGCTATAAACAATGGCTTTATGGTACAGCGAAGAATTAGCGTTTGGCATGGTAACTCCGACTAATAAGTAGTTGGTTTATAAGCGTGATGAACGCCAGTAATAAAATAAGTAATACTGAAATAGCAGCTGCTAGGTTCGGTTCCAGGAAGATATCACCGGATACCAGACTCGCAATACGCACGGTAATAACATTGTAGTTGCCGGATGTTAACGCGTAGATACTGGCATAAGCACCCATGGCATTGGCAATTAAAATGATAAAGGTACCAAGCAAGGCTGGTGATAATACCGGTAGACCGATGTAACGCCAGAACTGCCAATTTTTAGCACCAAGCAAGGATGATGCTGCTTGCCAATCATCACTGAGGGCATCGAATGCCGGGTAGAGTAGTAAGGTCGCCAGTGGCACTTGAAAATAGATGTAAATAGCCAGTAATCCCCACTGACCATACAAATTAAAATCATCAATAATGCCGTATTTTTTTAGTAATAAGGTGAGTGCGCCGTTAAAACCGAGAATGATAATAAAGGCAAACGCCAGTGGCACACCGCTAAAGTTGGCGGTCATGTTGGTAAATGCGACGATTAAGTCTCGTACGCGAGAATCAAAACGGCGTAATGAAGACACAAATAATGCTGCAATGATAATAGCGACGAGGCTTGAGGTGATCGCTAACCACAAGCTATTGGTAAAGCCTTGGAGAATAAAAGCAGAATCAAAAATCTCTTGATAATTTTCTAAGCTAAATTCATCTTCATAAATGAAACTGTTGAACAATACCCACAACATCGGGGCAATTTGAAACATAAAAAACAGCAGTGCAAACGGCAATAAGATTAATGCCGGTTTAAACTTAGTTAATCGCAACAGTTTGCGATTTGACTTGGTATTTGAGGTTTCCACTGCGGCAACTGAAATAGTGTTCATAGACTATTTACACTCTTTTCTATTTGCGTACTTAATAGCGCTGAATTATAAGATTTACCATGATCGACTAATCCCAATAATTGGCAAACGTTGCCACATAACTCGGTTTGCTTCATCGCTGTTGGCTGGTGGCTAAAACCGTCACCGATAACAAACAAAGGCACAGCACGTTCTTCAGGTAATATACCGCCATGGGATCTATCATTGTTCATGCCGTGATCACTGGTGATAAGGATCTGATATCCGGCGTCTAACCAAACATCGACATAGTTAGATAAGATGATATCGACCCGGCGCGCGGTATTACGATACTGGCTCGAATCTAAACCAAATTTATGGCCTGCATCATCGATGTTCATCGGGTGGATAAGTAAAAAATCAGGCTGGTGTTGTTGACGCAAGTTTTCGGCATCCAAAAACACCATTTCATCAGGGTAATGATCCATATGATAGAAACAACCATGCTGAATATTCAGGCTTAGATCGTCAGTAAAGCGATCGCGCACTGCATTGTAAGGGGCGATATTATATAACTCACTCATCCAATGGTAAGCCGCTGCGGCTGTGGTTAATGATGCTTGCTTCGCTAAACTAAATACGCTGCTGTGGTGTGACAGACGGACAATATCATTATTCACTATGCCACTTTGTGCTGGTGTTACCCCTGTTAATAAACATTCGTACAGTGGCCGTGACATTGATGGTAGTTCACTGATAACCGGATAAAGTGTTGCTCGATCTTGCTCTATTAATGCATTCAAGTAACCCATGCAATCATGGGCTACTTGATGATTAAGACCATCGAGAACAACAAGGATGACTTTATTGTTCATTAGCTGCTCTTTTACTGAATGTGAAGGAGTACATTTTCTTGCCATTGACGCGGCAGTTTACGTGCTGTTTTTTCCCAAGCTTTAAAATCAGTTACCGAATGTACATTGCTGTATTGTTCATTTGGTAATAATTGCGCTTGGATTTCTGCTGGTAGTGTTACGTTGTCACGGATTGGACGTGCATAACCTTGTGCTAAATTAATTTGGCCTTTATCACTGAATATGTATTCACGCGCCAGTTTTGCCGCATTGGGGTTCTGAGCATATTTATTGATAATGGTGGTGTAACCAGATATCACTGAACCATCTTGTGGAATTGATACGGTGAAACGGCTGCGGTCGATTTGATCGCGATAGTTCAAGGCATTAAAGTCCCAAAGAATAGCCACTTCGACTTCACCTTTTTCAAGGTTAGCTAAGCCTGGATCATTGAGTGATAAACGACCTTGTTTGGCAAGCTTAGAAAAGAATTTGATTGCTGGTTTGATATTTTTTTCACTGCCGCCCAGTGCAAAGGCTGCCGCTAATACGGCGTTATTGGCTTGTGAGGCGATGCCGACATCACCCACTGTGACCCTATAATCACCTTTGAGAATATCGTCCCATGATGTTGGTGGATTTTTAACTAAATTGTTATTGGAAATAAATGAGATAGTCCCGGTGTAAGCGAGTGCCCAGTGACCGTCTTTATCTTTAGCCCAGTCTGGTATACTGTCCCATGTGGTTGGTTTGTAAGCTTGTGTTACGCCTTTTTTTACTGCAACACGGGCAAATGCAAAACCTACGTCACCAATATCTGCAGTTGCATTGGTTTTTTCAGCAGAGAATTTAGCAATTTCTTGTGCCGAACTCATATCTGTATCTTGGTGTTTTAAGCCATAAACCTCGCCCAAATCTGCCCAAGTTCCTTTCCAGTTCGCCCAGCTATCTGGCATGCCGACACTGTATACAGCGCCTTCTTTTTTTGCTGCACTAATAACTGAATCAAGATCATCATTGGCATTTACAACTGTAGTCATCAAACTTGCGATTAATGTAGTACTGGTTAGTAATGTTTTCATTATCTCTATCTTCCTAGACAGGTGAGTAAGTACGCAGTGCATGTTATGTTTTTTATGTGACAGCTTTTATGCATTTTTATGACACTTTAATGACAGCTTAATTAAAATGTCATCATGACTATTATTTATTTTAATAAGTAACTTATCTTATATCTGACAGGTGGGTGGGCAGCATAATAAGCTGATATAGAATGATTTTGTGGCAGGTCTGACCGTTCGTTTTTTTGCTGTTTCGATTTCTATTTTTGTGCTGTATGATCCGTCGTCCATTAGCAACAGAAGGTTGAACTAATAAGGATGTGGACGTTCATTAAGTTAATTAATGTTAAAAGCAATGTCACTAGAAAAAAAGCTGCTATTAATAGCGGCGAGCTTATCGCTACTATTTATAGGGTTAAGCACGAGTTATTTTTTATATGTCCGTAATAATGTTATCGAACAACGTCGATGTGCATTGGAACCCCGCATTAAATTTATCGGTTCTCTCATTAATGATTACTACCAGGACTATTTAGATGGCGAGTTAAGTCTTGCGCAAGCACAGGTGCAAGCGATTAAAAAGATCCATGAAATTAATCTTATCAATGAAAATTATATTTTTGTTTTTAATGACGATTATCTGCTCCTTGAATCAATTAACAATGCTGAAATGCGCAATCAAAATGTGAAAGATGAAATGGATATCAGTGGCGTAAAGCTATACCAGCTGTTACATACCGAAGCTGTATCTCGCGAGAATGGGGGTTATTCAGGTTATTTTTATTACGGTAAGAATACCCGAGAACAGCAGGCTAAAATATCTTACTCGCAGTATTTTGAACCTTGGGGCTGGACGTATGGCGAAGGGGTATATATTAACGATGTTGATGATTCAATTATCAATATACTGACCTCGCATTAGCGGTATTACTGCCAGTCGTATTGTTATTGATTAAAGTTCCTAAACCTCAGCTTGCTGGGGTTTTGTTGTTTCTGGCCAGTGGATATTGTGACGAGTAGGGCGAACATCATCTTTCATGAGGTGAAAACAGTTGCCAGTTGCTTAAATCACTGGGTAGACTGCGAACTTAATTGCTTTGTTATATGAATAAATTGTATTAATAAATTAAGTGAGTGCGACAAGGAGTTGCAGATGTTGGTCTATAGCCTAGAAATGATATGCATTGTTGCCTTCGCGCTCAGTGGCGTATTAGTTGAATCTAATCGTGGTAAAGATATTGTCAGTATCATGATGCTAGGTTGGATCACGGCGTTAGGCGGTGGCACTTTACGCGACTTGATTCTTTCGGCCGAAACCATATTTTGGATCCGCGACTCCAGCTATTTTTGGACTGCATTGATCAGTGCGATCATTGGCTTTTTCAGTATTACCCACATCCGTAAAAACCGCCTTAAAAAACTGATCATTATGTTTGATACTATCGGTGTATCGCTATTTTCGGTGTTAGTCACCCAGCAATTATACAGCGGCGGTTATGCTGCTTATGTAGCTGTCTCTATGGGTATCGTCACTGCTATTTTTGGTGGGGTATTACGGGATATTCTAGCTCACCGTCAAACCTTATTTAATAATACCGAGTTGTATGCAACGCCGATTATTTTAGGTTGTTGTTTGTATATTTTATTGGTTAATTTAAATATGGGCATCACACTGGCTGCGCTTATCTGCATGGTGTTGATTGTATTTATGCGTTTCTGTATCGTGGTGAAAAAATTAAATTCCCCTGCATTTTTATTATTAAAATCTGACCGACCCCCACGAAATTAAACCGGTGATTAAAGTGACATTCATAGATGCTGAACAAGTTTCGCATTTTTGTAATACCCTATTTCCCCCCGCCCTTAGTTATTCACCTTCAGCCCGTCTCATTTAATTTATTTCAATCGTAAGCTTGCGCGATAAGGTAATAATTTACTTAGCCATTCATTTAATTATTTACTTAACCTTTTACTTAACCAAGGTTCAATAATTACAGATTTATTAATCTGACAGAGTGTTGATAATAACAACATCTTAAGTCTGACTCTTAAGTCTAACTCTTATTATATGCTGAGGTGAAAGATGAACAACCAAGCGACGCATGGCATCAGCCAGGCACAACTAGATGCCCACTGGATGGCATTCACTGGAAACCGTGAGTTTAAAAAAGACCCACGCATAATTGTTTCTGCAAAGGGAAACTATTATACCGATGCTGACGGTCGTAAAATTTTTGACGGTTTGTCAGGCCTCTGGTGCTGCGGCGCTGGACACAGCCGCCCGGAAATTACCGAAGCGGTTAGTAAACAAATAAAACAATTGGATTATGCCCCTGCGTTTCAATTTGGGCATCCGAAAGCATTTCAACTGGCAGAAAAAATTGTCGAGTTTATGCCTAAAGGCTTAAACCGCGTTTTTTATACCGGTTCGGGTTCTGAGGCCGTTGAAACCTCACTAAAAATGGCACGTGCTTACTGGCGTAAAAAGGGCATGGGGACTAAGACTAAGTTAATCGGTCGCGGCTTGGGCTATCACGGTGTTAACTTTGGTGGGATCTCTGTCGGTGGTATTGGTGCCAATCGTGCATTATATGGACCTGCGGTTGAAGCCGATCATTTACGTCATACCATGTTAAGTGAAAATACCTTTGTTAAAGGCCAGCCGAAAACAGGCTATGAGCTTGCTAATGACTTACTTGATTTAGTGGCTTTGCACGATGCTTCGAATATTGCGGCAGTTATCGTTGAACCAATGGCTGGATCTGCTGGGGTTATTCCACCGCCAGTGGGTTACTTGAATCGTTTACGTGAAATTTGTGACCAACACAATATTCTACTGATTTTTGATGAAGTGATTTGTGCTTTTGGTCGCATTGGTGCAAAGACCGGAGCAGAAGCTTTCGGCGTCACCCCTGATATTATTAATGTCGCCAAGCAGTTGACCAATGGCGCTATTCCGATGGGTGCTGTCATCGCCAAACAAGAAATTTACGATACCTTCATGGAGCAAGGCGGCCCCGAGTACATGTTGGAATTTCCGCATGGTTACACTTACTCCGCACACCCTGTTGCCTGTGCGGCTGGGCTTGCAGGATTAGAGCTGCTGCAAAAAGATAAATTAATAGAGCGTGTTAAAGATATTAGCCCTTATTTTGAGGAAATGGTCCATAGCCTTAAAGGTTGTAAACACGTCACTGATATTCGTAATTATGGTTTAGCTGCTGGTTTTACTATTGCGCCGATAGCGGGCGATGCCGGTTTACGCCCGTATCAAATCGCGATGAAAATGTGGAAGAAAGGTTTCTATGTTCGTTATGGCGGCGCAACGATTCAACTTGGCCTGCCATTTACCAGTGAACGCGAAGAAATAGATTTGTTGATTAACGCCCTCGGCGAGACTTTTAACGAAATAGCTTAAACAATTTGATAATGAGGTTTGATAACCTCGCATGGAGAATTTATATGAATAACGTAATTGGTCATTTAATCAATGGTGAAATGGTAGACACGAATATTGGTGATAGTAACCGTACTCAAGATGTTTTTAATCCAGCTACTGGCAACGCAGAAAAGAAAGTCGCTTTAGCGTCAAAGCAAACCGTTGAACAAGCTATTTCTGCGGCTGAAGCTGCTTTCCCACAATGGCGTAATACCCCAGTGATAAAACGTGCGCGGGTGATGTTTCGTTTCAAAGAATTATTAGAAAAAAATGCGGACGCCATCTGTCGATTAATCGGTGAAGAACACGGTAAGATATCACACGACGCGGCAGGTGAATTGCAGCGTGGGATCGAAAACGTCGAGTACGCCTGCGGTGCCCCGGAGTTGCTTAAAGGCGAACACAGCAAGAATGTTGGCCCTAATATTGATTCATGGAGCGAGTTTCAACCACTGGGCGTTGTTGCCGGTATTACGCCATTTAATTTCCCTGCAATGGTGCCAATGTGGATGTTCCCACTGGCGATTGTCTGTGGTAATTGCTTTATCCTGAAACCATCTGAACGCGATCCAAGCTCAACGTTATTGATCGCTCAGCTGTTAAAAGAAGCGGGATTGCCTGATGGTGTTATGAATGTGGTTAACGGCGATAAAGAAGCCGTAGATACTTTATTAAGTGACGATCGAGTTAAAGCAGTCAGTTTTGTTGGTTCAACGCCGATTGCGGAATATATTTACAGCACCGCCAGTGCTAATGGCAAACGTTGTCAGGCATTGGGCGGCGCTAAAAACCACGCGATCATTATGCCAGATGCAGACATGGACAATGCGGTTAATCAATTGTTGGGCGCGGCGTTTGGCTCATCAGGTGAGCGTTGTATGGCATTGTCTGTCGCTGTTGCCGTCGGTGATGAGGCTGCTGATTCGTTGGTGAAAAAAATGACGGTGGCAATGAAAGATCTTAGTATTGGTGCTTATGATAATGCCAGCAATGATTTTGGTCCGGTCATTACTCAGGCGCATAAAGAAAAAGTAGAAGGCTATATCACCAGTGCTCAAAATCAGGGCGCAGAAATTGTTGTTGATGGCCGTCAACCTGTGGTGAAAGGTTATGAGAATGGCTTCTTTGTTGGTGCCACTTTAATTGATGGCGTTACGCCTGAAATGGAAAGTTACGATGCTGAAATATTTGGACCAGTGTTACAAGTAATGCGCGTTAAAACCATGGAAGAGGCGATGCAGTTAATTAACGATCATGAGTATGGTAATGGTACTTGTATCTTTACCCGTGATGGTGAAGCGGCTCGTTATTTCTCGGATAATATCCAAGTGGGTATGGTGGGTATTAACGTACCGCTACCTGTGCCGGTTGCCTACCATAGTTTTGGTGGCTGGAAACGCTCATTGTTTGGTGACTTACATGCCTACGGCCCTGATGGCGTACGTTTTTATACTAAACGTAAAACGATCACGCAACGCTGGCCGTCAAGTGGCGTCCGTGAAGGTGCAAGTTTCGCCTTTCCTAGCTAGTTAGCGACAACCATTTAGCTTACAACTACTATTTTACAATGACTTAGCACAGTTTAATAAATATTAAGCTGTGCTTTAACCAAATGTTACGACTGCATAGTTACTTTACTCACGTGTCATCGGATGAGTGTTAATAATGTATCATTGGAAGTTAAGCTGCTAAAAAATAACGATTTACCCACCTCTATATTACCCGCCTAGATTTAAAAAAGCATAAAACTGAATGTTAGCATTATTGTTGTGATCTTGTTAACTGACTGGTGCTTGAACGACTGATAACTTCAATTACTTAAATAACTTCAAACGTGATGAACTTAAGTTAAGTATTTATTTATCTATTGGTGAAAAATGACATTTAAGAAACGAGGTTTTACAGGACAGGTCAGTAATATTGATCTGCGTATATTACGTATATTTAAAACTGTGGTTGATTGTGCAGGCTTTTCAGCCGCAGAGGTCGAATTAAATATTAGTCGTCCGGCGATCAGTATTGCTATTTCAGATCTTGAACAGCGGCTTAATTTAAAACTTTGTCAGCGTGGTCGTACCGGTTTTTCTTTGACGGAAGAAGGCGCAGAGGTTTATCAGTCTATTATCGAACTGCTTAGTGCGTTAGAAACATTCCGGACTCAGGTCAATGGTATTAATCAGCAGCTGAAAGGTGAACTTAATATCGGTATTACCGATAACCTGGTTACCATTGAGCACATGAGGCTTACTAATGCGCTCATGGCGTTAAAAGATTTAGGGCCTGAAATTCAGATCAATATTAGGATGATGCCGCCAGATCAAATTGAAATTAATGTGCTTGATGGTCGGTTACATGTCGGTGCGGTTCCTGAACTACGGTTATTGCCCGGTCTCAATTACACGCCGTTATATCCAGAGGAATCACTACTGTATTGCAGTAAAGATCATCCGTATTTTAATCTTGACGATAAACAATTGACCAACGCGATGATCTCAGTGTCTGATGCGGTAGTGTTATCTTATCAACAGACACCTGAAATTAAGCGGTCGTTGCAAAAACTCAATAACATAGCAAGTGCCACGGATCGTGAAGGCATCGCTTTTTTGATTCTTACCGGCCGCTACATTGGTTACTTACCTGACCATTTTGCTCGGCAGTGGGTGGCAGATGGCAAAATTAGGGCTATAAAACCGGATCGATTTCGCATCGAAAGCTGTTATTCGGCGGTGACCAGAAAAAGTGCACGCTCAAATATTATTGTCGATACCTTCATGGAACTACTCGCTAATACCGTGGTGAAATAACCCCCCTTTCTAAATCATATTGCTCTATTCAAGCACATTCAAAATACAGTTCCAGTCTCAAAATTGACGAGAATAAGCGCCATGTTAGGCGCTTTTTCTTTGTTGTGACCTTGGTCGTATTAGCGTAATAGTTTGCTTGTTTTACTTATTTCAAAGTAAGAGTCCGCAAATGAGTGATAATTGAGTTTATAAAGTTGTTCATGGGTGTTCAGACAACCGACAAACACTCGGTGTACATTAGGTTAACAAATAGTTAACTTTAGTTAAGATTTCTTGAATTTATATAAACTATAAAACGGAGCAGAATCAATTTGACCTCGCCTAAATTGGAATGAAAATCATTCTAAAGTAAGGCTTATAAAATCTAAAATAGAGGATTAATATTGTGTTGAATAAAACAAAACGTATTAAAACAAGATTGATTACTGCTTGTAGCTTTGCCGCCGTGTTGAGCATGTCGACAACCAATACTGCGATGGCTGGTGATGAGTTTATTTTTGCCCAGGCTTATAACACCGAACATATTTTCCACCACTCTTCTCAGAAATTTATCGAACAATTAAATGAACAGGGTTCTGCTTATAAAGCGGATTATCATCCAGGTGGTGATCTCGGTGATTGGACCTCGCAGTTTGAACAAACGATGATGGGTGTTATCCCCATGACCATTACTTATGGCGCGTCTGAATTTGATGGCCGACTCGATCTGACTTGGCTGGGTTATGTGGTCGATGACTGGGAAAGTGCACGTAAAGTTTATGGCCCCGGAGGCCCGATGCTCGATGTGTACAATGATATTTTTGCAGATATGGATCTCGTGGCGCTCGGTACGATTCCAACTGGTTTTGGTTCTATTACTATCCGTAAAGGTGTCGACAAAATTCCAACCAATTTTCCTGAAGATGCAAAAGGCATAAAAATGCGGGTGATCCCGTCACCCCTTGCAATTGAACGCTTTAAAAACTGGGGATTTGCGGCTGTTCCTATGCCGTATTCTGAGTTGTACACCGCATTGCAACTAGGCACGGTCGATGGTCGGGCATTTGGTCCAGCAGTTGAAATCTATCAGATGCGTGATGTGTTAGAAGCTTACATCTTAACCCGTGATTATTTTGAACATGCTTTCTGGTTAGTGAATAAAGACTGGTGGGAAGATCTACCAACGGCCGAGAGAGAGAAAATGCAAGCTGCAGCGGATGCCACACTAAAATGGGCTTGGCAGGAAGCTGAATCGCTCGATAATGGATTCTTAGACAAGGTTCGCGATAGTGGTATTAAAGTTATCGAATTATCAGACCAAGAGCGTACTAAAGCTAAAGATATCCTGTACGCAAAAGAATGGCCATATATGGAGAAAAAAGTGGGTAGCGATATCATGAATATGATGCGTGAGATAGCTGGTATTAAATAATCCCTTCTTATACCTAATCTGGGTTCAGGTCTGTAATTACATGACCTGGCCCAAAAATTTCAGATGTAAGAGGATATATTTATGAATCCCAGCAAATTAGCATCCGCTACTCTATCGCCGCAGGTTGGCTCACCAGATAAAGTAAAAAAATCCGTGCTGCAGCGGTTTGAATTTTTGCTCGATTGCTGTCTCAAAGCGGCGATGATCTTTAGCGGTCTCGGACTTGCTATATTAATGTTCGCCCAAGTCATCATGCGTTATGCGCTCGATTCTCCTTTTGCGGGAATAGAAGAAGCTGCAATTTTAATGGCGGTATGGACATACTTTCTTGGTATGGGTTATGCGACTAAGCAGCGGGCGCACATTCACGGCGGTATCGTGACCCTTGTTGTTAGCGACCCGTTTAAAATTGAAATGATCCGTTTTATCGGCTCAGTTATTTGTGCTATTGCCGCCTGTATCTTTGGTTATTATGCGGCTAAATACGGATTATATATGATTGAAAAAGGACGCATGAGCCTGTATTTACAATGGCCTAAAGGACTCTGGAGTGCCAGCATGATCTTTGGTTTCTTTATGATGGCAGGTTATTTCCTATTACATGCTGCCAAAGACTTTCGTGCGATGATGTTAGCCGCGAAAGATCAATCTCAAGCCCTAGGGCATCAATCTTTAATTAACGACAAGGACTAGCATTATGGTTATCTTCCTTTTATCTATGTTAGTCATAGTTATTTTGTTATTAGCTGAAGTTCCAGTGGCATTTTCATTTGGTATTGGCGCTATTTTATTTACCTATGCGACTGGTAATGATATTTCATTTTTAGTCACGCATGGCTTTAATACCGCGAGTGGTTTTGCGCTGTTAGCGCTGCCCTTATTTATTTTAGCTGGGATTTTAATGGCCGAAGGCGGGATCTCTGAGCGTTTACTTGATTTTGTCAATTCAATCGTTGGTCGCCTTAAGGGTGGCTTGGGTGCTGTAACTGTATTGACCTGTGCGCTTTTTGGCGCCATTTCTGGCAGTTCATCGGCAGCGATTGCAGCGATCGGACAAATCATGATCCCACGGATGATAAGAGAGGGCTACCCTGAGGGACATGCGACGGCTTTAGTTGCTTGTTCTTCGGTATTAGCATTGTTAATTCCGCCAAGTATCCCAATGATTATTTTTTCGATTACCGGTGGACTGTCTGTCGGCGCGGCTTTTTTATCGACTATTATTCCGGGTATCTTGTTAACGATAATATACTGTTGTTTGAATTTTTGGTTTTTACGTAACGACACATCGATAAAAGTTGACCCTCCTTTACCTTTCGCCCAAGCAGTGCGTGGCGTCGCTAAATCGGGATATAATGCAATGTTCGCATTGTTGATGCCAATCATTATTTTAGGTGCTATTTATAGTGGTATTGCGACGCCAACAGAAGCGGCTGCCATTGCGGTGATTTATGCTATTCCGGTTAGTTTGATGGTCTACAAGGGCCTGACATTTAAAACATTAGGCAGTGCAACCGTTCGCGCTGTGACGATGACCGGGTCCATTATGGCCGTATTGTTTTTCTTGTTTATTATGAGCCGGGCAATGATCTTGGAACAAGTCCCCAAACAACTTGCTGAAGCATTATTAACAATTTCTGATAATAAACTCGTTATCCTGTTAGTCATCAATGTATTACTACTGCTTATCGGGATGATTGTCGATGATATTTCTGGTGGTGTATTAGCGGCGATTATTTTCTTGCCAGTTGTGCAGGCGCTTGGTATTCACCCTATTCATTTTGCTGCCATTGTTGGCGTAAACCTTGGACTCGGTAATGTTTCGCCACCGTGTGCGCCAATGCTCTATATGGCAGGGGGGGTGGCTAAGTTACCGCTCAATAAATATATTGTGCCGACGGTTAAATTATTATTATTTGGGCATTTACCTATGGTGTTATTGGTGACTTTTGTTCCTGATATAGCGCTGTTTTTACCGCGTTTATTGATGGGGATTGAGTAACTTAGACTCGTGCTTCTGGGCCATCAGATCTTTATTTAGCGCTGATGGCACAGACCTTGTTGGTCCAATTATTTGCTCTCAAATTGCCATGAAAGCGCCTCTCTAAGATTAATATGCCTCAATTTCATGGGGACTCGTCACGATTAAAATAGTTACTAAACTAGTATTCAATGCCAGAGCTGCTCTATGATGGGGCATAGAGCATAGCAATACAGCTGTTTATTGCTGATAAAACGGTGACGAGAAACGAGTATGACTAAACCAACAATCAAGCAAAATATAAATCAATCCAATCATGTTACTGATGAATCGCTTGTTGGTGAACCGATAGTGGCTGAAAACTATTTAGTCTCTCAACCGTGGCGGGCATTGTTACTTTTGGCTGGCTGTCTTGCCGTTGCTTTAGGTGTATTAGGTATTTTTTTACCCCTGTTACCGACAGTGCCATTCTTATTATTAGCCGCTGCTTGTTTTAGTCGTTCTTCGCGCAAGCTACAGTTATGGCTGTTTAACCATCGCTACCTTGGCCCTTACCTCACTAATTATTTATTGCGTAAAGGTATCAGTAAAAAACAACTGTGGAGTTCACTATCGAGCATGTGGCTGGCGATGTTATTAGCCATTTATTTTACCCCGTACTGGGCGGTGAAAATACTATTAGTGATCACGGGTTGTCTTGTTAGCCGTCACCTTCTATCCTTACAACGCTTATCATAATCACTGTTTTACTGACTTTTATATCGTTATCAGACTTAAATTACTGCTTAAACTGAACTGAAATACTAATTATTTTATATAAATCACATTTTCTTTCTATTTCTGCTAACTAACTCATATTATTTCTGTATCTTTAATGTAACACTCTCGCAGCATTAAATTTCGTAAGTTAAGAGGCCCTTGGTATGTTTAAAGCGTTAGATGCACTTTCTCCGTCGTTTATAGATCGTCCTATGGATGAACTTTGGCAGTTAATATCTCCTTTGTATATGGTTGATGAGTCAGAATGGTTAGCAGAATTGCTACCAATGGCCCGCCCATCTGCAGAAGAGAAATCTCAGATCACCACCAATGCAACTGTGTTAATCGAACGCGTGCGCGCTGATAAACAAGCCATTCAAATGATTGATGCTTTGTTATTGGAATACAGCCTAGATACTAAAGAAGGTATCTTGCTTATGTGTCTTGCTGAAGCCTTGATGCGTATTCCTGATGCGGCAACAGCGGATGCATTAATCCGTGACAAATTAAGCGTAGCAGATTGGAAATCGCATTTAAAAAATTCTGATTCGACCTTTGTGAATGCATCGACATGGGGACTATTACTGACTGGTAAAGTCGTCAGCATGGATCGTAAAGACACTAAATCTGCGGGTAATACCATTAGCCGTTTAGTCAATAAAGTATCAGAACCCATTATTCGTCAAGCAATGAACCAAGCCATGAAGATCATGGGGCACCAATTCGTATTGGGTCGTAACATTGTTGAAGCACAAAAAAATGGCCGTCCTCAACGTGACAAAGGCTTTACCTATTCATTTGATATGTTGGGTGAATCCGCGCTAACAACCGCTGACGCGAAAAAATATTTTAATGATTACATTAAAGCAGTAGAAGCGGTTGGTAAAAACAAATATGCCAACGATAAAACGCCTGCGCCAACGGTATCAATTAAATTATCAGCATTGCACCCACGTTATGAAGTGGCTAATGAAGCGCGTGTGATGACTGAAATGCACGACACGGTATTAGAATTGTTATTACGTGCACGTGATCTAGATGTGGGCATTACTATCGATGCGGAAGAAGCCGATCGGTTAGAGTTATCATTAGCATTATTTGAAAAATTATACCGTAACCCACGCCTACAAGGTTGGGGGAAATTCGGTATCGTAGTACAAGCTTATTCTAAGCGGGCATTACCAACTTTAATTTGGTTAGCTGCATTAGCAAAAGAGCAGGGCGATGTGATCCCGCTACGCTTAGTAAAAGGCGCTTATTGGGATACTGAACTTAAACTATCACAGCAAAATGGCTATGATGGCTACCCGGTTTATACCCGTAAAGAAGCCACCGACGTTGCCTATCTTGCCTGTGCACGTTTCTTATTAAGTGAACAAATTCGTGGTTGTATCTATCCACAGTTTGCTAGCCATAATGCCCATACAGTGTCAGCTATTGCGACCATGGCTGAGCATAAAGATTTTGAATTCCAACGCTTACACGGCATGGGCGATGCATTGTATAACCACGCATTAGAAATGTATGGTGTTGATGTACGTATTTACGCACCAGTTGGTAGCCACAAAGACTTGTTGCCATATTTGGTTCGTCGTTTATTAGAAAATGGCGCGAACAGCTCGTTCGTACACCGTTTGGTTGATGCTGATTGTCCAATTAGTGAATTAACAGAACATCCGGTTGATACCTTAGAAAGTCGCCCAACGTTCCACAACAGTTTGATCCCACTGCCAACGAAGATCTTTGCCGGCCGTAAAAACTCATGCAACATCAACGTTGATATTATCAGCGAGATCACGCCGTTTAATACCGAGCTTACTTTGCAAATGCAAAAAACGTGGCAAGCAGCGCCAGTGGTTAATGGTCAAGTGATCACCACTGAATTAGATAATGCTAAGCCTGTGAGTGCGCCTTACGACCGTCGTATTCACGTCGGACAAGTATTGTGGTCAACACCTGCCGAAGTAACAACGGCACTAGATACTGCAGCAGATTACTTCCCGACATGGTCTGCAGTACCTGTGGCACAGCGCGCTGAATGCATAAATAAAGTGGCTGATTTATTAGAAGAAAATTTAGCTGAATTGGTGGCGTTATGCCATAAAGAAGCGGGTAAAACCATTCATGATAGCTTAGATGAAGTACGTGAAGCGGTAGATTTCTGTCGTTACTATGCAATGCAAGCCACTGAAAACTTCTCGGTCGCAAAAAACCAAGTGCGTTTTGATGGTATTGCTCAGCAAGTAACACGTCAGGGACAAGGTGTCTTTGTTTGTATTAGCCCTTGGAACTTCCCATTAGCCATCTTCCTTGGTCAAGTTGCAGCAGCGTTAGTGGCGGGTAATACCGTGATTGCTAAACCTGCAGAACAAACCAGCTTGATTGCCGCGCGTACTATGGAGCTCATGTTAGAAGCTGGTCTACCGAAAGAAGCTGTACATTTGCTGCCTGGTAGCGGTGCTGTCGTTGGTTCATTACTGACAGCGGATGAACGTATTGCCGGAGTGGTATTTACGGGTTCTACTGAAACTGCGCAAGTGATTAACCGTACATTGGCTAAACGTGATACTAACGTGGCGACGCTGATTGCTGAAACCGGTGGTCAAAACACCATGATCGTGGATAGTACTGCACTGCCAGAACAAGTGGTTCGTGATGTAATGCGTTCTGCATTTGCGTCTGCGGGTCAACGCTGTTCAGCACTGCGGGTATTGTTTGTGCAAGAAGACGTTGCCGACCGTATTACCACCTTGATCCAAGGTGCAATGCAAGAGTTACACGTAGGTTTACCGCAACAGCATCATACCGATGTTGGTCCGGTGATTGATTTACTGGCGAAGAAAAAGCTGCAAGCGCACATTGATAAAATGCGTGCAACAAGCAAAGTTGTTGGTGAAGTAACGCTGAGTGATGAATGTAATTTTGGTGATTTCATTGCCCCAATTGCATTTGAAATTAACAGTATTGACCAATTAGAAAATGAACAGTTCGGTCCTATTTTACATATCGTGCGTTATAAAGCGGCTGACTTAAACAAGGTGATAGCTGAGATTAATGCCACTGGTTTTGGTTTAACCATGGGTATCCACAGTCGTAATGAACGTAGTTACACTGATATCGAACGTCAAATCAGAGTGGGTAACTGCTACATTAATCGCGACCAAGTTGGTGCTGTTGTTGGTGTGCAACCATTCGGTGGCCAAGGATTATCAGGTACGGGTCCAAAAGCGGGTGGTCCACATTACCTCTATCGTTTCACTAAGCAAGTTGTTAGCGCTTAAGCTGCGTCATTGTAAATTAAGGAGTTAAACCATGGTTGTAAAAAATAAAGTAGTACAGACGCAGCAGCTGATTGAAACCGGCCTTGGTGCATGGCCGAGCTGGAATGATCTTGGGGTGATTGCCCGTGCTGAGTTGATTGGCAAATGGGTCGACATTATCAGCCAAGAAGCGGCACTGGGTAAACTTGCCGGTGAAATGGCAAAATACCAAAAGCACCAAGCTATCACGCTAATCGGCGATGAAAAACTAATGCCAGGACCGACAGGTGAAGTGAATGAACTTTACAGTGCCGGACGTGGTTTATTTGTTGTTGCGGCGACAGACGCAGAGCAAAGCAGCACGATCAATGCCATCGTTGGTCATATCAGTGCAGCCTTGTTAGCAGGTAATACCTTGGTATTGGCACTGCCGCAAGCGCAGCAAGCATTGCAGTTTGTATTGCTTAATACGCTACACAAAGCAGGTATTCCTGATCTTGTTGTGCAAGGCGCTGAAGAAACAGAGCTAACAGCATTGATAGAATCGCCAAAAGTAGCGGGTGTTGCCTTTACCGGTGATGCTCAAACGGCACAAACAATTAACCGCACGTTATCGACACGTGATGGTTTATTGGCGCAGCTGGTGGCTGAAATCAGTGGCAGTGCATTGGCATACGTGACGGATACTCACTTTATCCTACGTTTTATTACCGAGCGTACACGTACTATCAATATTACTGCCGTGGGTGGTAACGCGACCCTGTTAGAACTCGGTGGTGGCGACCATTAATTACGATCGTAATTAATGGCGTAATCAATCGAGCAATAAATGCAGTAATATAAATAACCCAATTCAGGTACTCGTTTGAGTGCCTGAATTGGGACTCCTATCCGTGTATCACCGCTTATTTAGTAGTATCATCAGCCTCATTATCTTGAATCGTCTTAAATAGTCTTAAGTTATTATTTTAAAATTAACAGTAGGTCACTGATGCAAAAAATTACCCGTTGCATGGCAGCTAACAAACGTATCGCGCTTGTAGCCCATGATCATATGAAGTCAGATTTAATTGCTTGGTCAAAAGCCCGTGTTGAAATCCTGCAAAAACACCATTTATTCGGTACAGGTACTACAGCCACCTTATTGACTAAACATGTTGGCCTGCCTGTTAAAGCCTTGTTTAGTGGCCCGATGGGCGGCGATCAACAGCTTGGTGCACTGATTGCAGAAGGCGAGATTGATATGATGATCTTTTTCTGGGACCCAATGAATGCAGTACCACATGATCCCGATGTAAAAGCATTATTACGCTTAGCGGCAGTATGGAATATTCCGGTGGCAACCAATCCTGCAACCGCAGATTTTATTATCGACTCGATCCATACCAGCAGCAAGTATGAACATGAAATACCAGATTATGAAGGTTATTTAGCTGAGCGTACGAGCGAGCTTTAACGATTTTTTTGAAGTTGTTATCGGGAATAATCGTGTGAAAGGTAATAACAGCAGCGAATAGCTGCTGTTATTATTGATTGCTGTGACGCTGATTAGTCTTCTTTGAAATGTTCTTCAGTCATCATGTGACCTAGCTTGTCAGCTTTGGTTTTCAAATAATGTTCATTATGCATATTCTTACCTACTTGTAATGGCTCACGTGCCACGACATTAACGCCGTATTCTTCCATCGCCGCTAATTTTTTCGGGTTATTGGTCATTAACTTCACTTTGTTAACACCAAGATGGGTAAGCATAGGTTTGCACATAGCATAATTACGTAAATCAGCAGCAAAACCTAACTGTTCATTGGCTTCTACTGTATTGGCACCCGCATCTTGTAAATTATACGCACGGATCTTGTTTAACAGACCAATACCGCGGCCTTCTTGACGTAAATAAAGAATAAAACCAGCACCCGCTTCGGTGATATTTTTCATTGCAGTTTCAAGTTGAAAGCCACAATCACAACGCAAACTAAACAGTGCATCACCGGTTAAACATTCTGAATGGATACGTCCTAGAATGACTTCATCGCTCGTTAACTCACCATAGGTAAGTGCAACATGCTCTTTACCTGTTTCTGAGTCTTCGAAGCCGTGCATGGTGAAAGTACCAAAAGGTGTTGGTAGTTTTGAAGATGCGATAAATTTAATAGACACGGATTACCTCTTACTATCCATCGCTACTTGGCGCAATGAACGTCTAAATGGGATTACTTTGGGCTAGTTTACGCGTTTATGACGGCAATCTGAATAGAGAATTGTAAAAAGACGGGATAATTATCATTCGCTGTAATGATCAAGGCAAAGTACACCAAATTATGTACTTTGCTGTATGGCTTTCGTGAGTCTTGGCGTCAGCTCAATCAGTGAGGGATCGCAACTTGCTTATTCACCGCAGCTTAGTGGCGAACGTAAAACTCTTTGGCAAATGCAGGGCGTGCTGATTTTAGTGCTTTCGCCTGTAAGTCAGTCATCTTGCCTTCTGGAAAGCCTAAGGCTTTATGATCCAGTAACGGCCGCGCTTTAATGTTGATACACAATTTAATCTTGCTGCCTGTGCCGATGATTTCTTGGCTGTTTAATGCCGGTACCAAAATACAGCTCTCAACTAAATTAGCTACCGCCGCCGCTTCTAATGGCAGGGAAATAATATCTTTCTTTTGAAAAATAAATTCACGAACCACGGCTTGTTCAGAGGTATTCATTACCTTCACCATTTTATGGATCTTGTTCATGGTATCTATTTCGGCTTGCTTCTCAAGTACTGATTGCCCGGTTTTAACCAGCAGTAATGCGATAAAATAAGCAATCGCAGAGATAACAATAATCGAAATATAACCACGGTATTGGCTGACCCATTGTTCTAAGCCTGATACCGACAGTGCAGTCGTTGGCAATAGTAAGACTAATGCAGCTGCAAGCAGTAACCAAGTGGTGGCAATGTTTATCTGTTTGTAATTTTGAATATACTGTTTAAGTTCGTTCATGATAAACCTTCTACTGATGACCGGAGTCAAAAAATTGTCTGACGCGTGACATTATTGCTGTTATTTCATTTAAGTAATAATGTAAGCATTTTCTGTGCCACTAAATTAATTATTTTCTATAGTCGTGATGTTGATGACTATCAGCAGCTTGCGCCGTATACTAACCACTGTTTATGCACTTTTAAATGGATGTAACATGCAGTATTTGCCAATTTTTATGGATGTAGATGATAAGAACGTACTGGTTGTCGGTGGCGGCGAAGTGGCGAGTCGAAAAGTTGACTTGTTATTGAGTGCGGGCGCGAAGGTCACGGTTTTGTCTCCGCGTTTAAATGATACCCTGCAACGCTATCGTGATGCTGCCAAAATTACGGCAATCATCGACGGTTACAACAGCAATTACTTGGACGATGGTTTAAGTCGTTATGTGATGGTATGGGTGACAACCGACAACACTGCGTTGAATAAGCAAGTATGGCAAGACTGCTGTGAACGTAACTTATTAGTTAACGTTGCTGACCAGCAAGAGTTATGTGAATTTATTACCCCTTCTATAATCGACCGTTCACCGTTACAAATCGCAATTTCCAGTGGTGGCACTGCGCCCGTCTTGATCCGTTATTTACGTGAAAAGCTGGAAGCTTTATTGCCGGAAACACTGGGATTACTTGGTGCATTCTCTGGTGAGCAACGTGATCGGGTAAAACAACAATTTAGCAGCGTGACAGAACGCCGCCGTTTTTGGGAACGCTTCTTCAGCTCTAAAGCGGTTGCACTAGCCACTGATAAAGTGCAATTACAACAAGAATTTGATCTGCAATTAGCGACACCTGAAGGTGATGTTGACGGCGATGTTTACTTAATTCAATTACCTGATGAAACGGATTTATTACGTTTAAGAGCCCTGCGTTTGATGCAACAAGCCGATGTGATCTTATACGTTGCAGATGGTCATGACAGCATGGCTGACTTTATTGAGTTATGCCGTCGTGATGCCGAACGTTATCCGATATTGAGTGCTGATTTTGCTACGCAAGCGCAAACGCGTCAGCAGCAAGGTGAGCGTGTGTGTTTGTTGATTAATGACAGCGCACAGTTTAACACTCTCACTAATACGCTTAATGCGGTGAGTGTTATCGCTTAATCGTTATCGCTTAATTAATGTAGGACAGACGTTAGATGTATTCAGGATTTTTGATTGTCATCGTGCCCTTAGTATTGGGCTACTTTGTTGCGTTAACGCAACAGAAACATATTCATTGGGTCAACGTATCCACCAGTAAAATGGTCTACGTGATCTTATTCTTGATGGGCATTAGTTTGTCGCATCTGGATAATTTTGCGCAAAATATTCAGAACATAGGTTTATACAGTTTTACTGTGTTGGCGTGTGTATCTGCTGCCAATTTATTGGCCTTGTGGGGGCTAGATAAACGCTTATCGAAAACAGTCGAAGGTGAGGGCGAGACATTAAGTAAATGGCACCTTATTTTAGAATCGGTGCAGTTAATCTTTGTGATTGCGGCTGGCTTCATTATCGGGCTATTTGTGTCGCCAGAGCTGATTGATATTGATACCATCACCGAAGGTGCGTTGGTATTGTTATTACTCTTTATTGGTTGCCAACTGCGTAACAGTGGTATGAAGTTACGGGAAATATTACTCAATAGCTGGGGCATTAAGATTGCGCTAGTGATGATGACGAGTTCTTGGGTTGGTGGTTTATTAGCGGCGTTTTTGCTGGATATACCGTTAAGCAATGGCTTGGCATTGGCATCTGGTTTTGGTTGGTATTCGTTATCCGGTATTTTGATCACCGATGGTTTGTCGCCGGTATTTGGCGGCGCGGCATTTATTATTGATTTAGGCCGTGAGCTGGTGGCTATTTTAATTATTCCATCACTGATTCGGTTACATCCATCAACCGCGATTGGTTATGCTGGTGCTACGGCAATGGACTTCACGCTACCGATGATCCAAAAGTCTGGTGGTAATGGTTATGTTCCGTTGGCAATTGTCAGTGGCTTTATATTAAGCCTCGCGTCACCGTTATTTATTAGTTTGTTCTTGGCGCTCTAATGACAGGCTATTCGCTATTTAAATAGTAAATTTAAATAGCGAATAGCAAAAAGGGGGGATGTTGTCATACAGCATCCCCCCTTTGCTTTTTATTTTGTTTTTATTCTACGGTCTATTTTTACTTTCTATATTAGCTAATTTTACCTTCGACTAATAACTGACGGATCAGCGGGGCACAGATAAGCTCCATCGCCAGCGCCATTTTACCGCCGGGTACGACGAGGGTATTGATACCAGAAATGAACGAGCCATCGATCATGGTTAGTAGATAAGGGAAATCAATATTCTTCACGCTTTGGAAACGGATCACCACCAAACTTTCGTCCAGAGTTGGGATCGTGGTCGCACTAAATGGGTTCGAGGTATCAACCAGCGGTACGCGCTGAAAGTTAATGTGGGTGCGTGAAAACTGTGGGGTAATGAAATTAATGTAATCATCCATCGAGCGGACTATCGAATCTGTTACCGCTTCACGAGAATGACCACGGTCTTCAGTGTCACGCACTAACTTTTGGATCCATTCCAAGTTAACAATAGGTACCATGCCGATCAGCAGATCAACATGTTTCGCAACGTCATTGTCTTTGGTTGCGACACCGCCGTGTAGACCTTCGTAAAATAAGATATCGGTGCCAGCATCGATTTCTTGCCAAGGGGTAAAGGTACCCGGCATTAAGTTATACGGTACTGCTTCATCAAAGGTATGCAGGTAACGACGGTATTTACCGGTGCCATCACGACCATAGTCTTGAAAGAAGTTTTCCAGTAACTCAAAATCATTGGCTTCAGGGCCAAAATAGCTGATATGTCGACCTTGTTCACGGGCTTTACGGATCGCTACATCCATTTCAGGACGGGTATAGCGATGAAAACTGTCGCCTTCAATAAAAGAGGCTTTGATGTTTTCTTGGCTGAACATGTGAGCAAAGGCCAAGCTAGTGGTAGAAGTACCGGCGCCTGATGAACCTGTCACAGCAATAATAGGATGTTTTGCTGACATTGTATCGACCAACTAGTTGAGTTTAAGGGATGAGTGCTATGTTATACGAGTTAAATGAACGGAGATCAAGTATAAAATTCACACAATTATTGTGGGTTTTTAAGAACTTCGCTCTTTGGTAAAATGTTCACACTGTCATGTAATTCAGAGTAAACGATGACCACATCACCGGTCTCAAGTTGTTTAGTTACCTGGCAGACTTTCTCTGACATCGACATCTCAAGGGTGCCATAATCAGTACCTTCTCGTAACACGAAGTGTTCTATAAGGGTATTTAGTGTATCTTTATCTAATTGCTTATAGGGAATGATCATAATTGCGCTCTGCAGTGTGGTTACCAATAATTAGCACAATATTAACATATATTTAAGTATCACATTTAAGCATTATATTAATCATCACGGCATAAACAGTGGAAGAACATGAACTATTCAGCAATTTGGTCAATCGGGTTACTTGCGGGCGCGTTAATGATGCCTGCTCAAGCAACCAGCGAGCTTGATAATGTTATCAGTAGCAAGCAACAATCACAGGAACAAGCACTGTACACGCAAAATAACATTGCTGAATTAGATGAAAAAACCACTGCAACCGTGGCTGAGTACCGCGGCTTATTACGTGAAAATGCAGTGCTAACGGCCTATACCGATCAGCTTGAAAAACAAGTGGCGCAACAGCAGCAGTTATTAATCAGTTTAGAGAATAACATGGCGAGCGTGCGTGAAACGCGGATGGAATTGACGCCATTAATGCAACAGATGGTGCAAGTGCTGACCTTGTTTGTTGATCAAGATATTCCGTTCTTATGGCAAGAGCGTCAATTACGTTTAGCAGAGCTTAATCGCTTGTTAGATAACCCTAATATTAGTGTAGCCGATAAATACCGCCGTATCTTAGAAGCTTATCAAATCGAAACTGAATACGGTGATACCATCGAAACATGGCAAGCCCAATTACCGTTAAGTGATGCCGACAAAACAGTGCAACTTATCCGTGTTGGCCGCGTCGCCTTATATTATCTGACCCCCGATCATAACAGTGCGGGTTATTGGGATAACAGCAGCCGCACTTGGTTAACGTTGTCAGAAACGTGGTTAGCGAAAGTGCAGCAAGTTTATGCCGTAGCCGATAATAAAACGGTACCGACATTATTAGCACTACCTTTATTAGAAGCTGCGCATTCTACTGCAACAGTTAAATCGCAGGAGGGGTTATAATGGCTATTGAGACTATGACCAACACGCCTATCAAGAAGAACATATCGACTCGTTTTAATGCCGTGATTATGATGGCGATGAGTTTATTGATGTTCAATGTTAATGCCACGCCATTAGATGATCTGTTAAAACAAGTGCAGCAAAGCAATGTCGCGGAAACGCAAATAGACAACGCCGCGTTAACCCGTTTTAAAGCAAATCTTGCAACGCAAAAATCCAACTTAGCCAAACAAGCTAAACGTAACCAAGTCTTGCAACAAAAAATGACTCAGTTACAGGATTCGATTGCGGCCAACAACAAACTGATTTTAGCCAAGCGTAAACTCGCCAACAGTGAAAAATCGGATCTGGATAAAGTATTCAGTGAATTTCGGGGTGCCAGTCAAGATCTGCGTGGGCAATTAAATAAAAGCCCATTAAGCGTGATGCTACCAGGGCGTTCAATTCAATTATCACCTTACAGTGAAGCCAATTATGAACCGGATTTAGCGGCGATTAAAAATTTATGGTTATTGTTTACCGAGCAAATGGTGGCAAGCAGTAAAGTCACTACCGCAGATATACCAGTAACAATGGCGGATGGCAGTAAAGAAACGTTAGCTGCTACCCAAATCGCCGGTTTTACTGCGTTTACCGCGCAAGGACCATTACTGTATCAACCTGCGAGTGAAAGCTATCAATTATTACCGTCAAACTCGGCGGATATTAGCGCGCGCATTGCTGGGTTCTCACAACCACAAGATGGTTTTGTTAGTACCTTAATCGATCCCTCTGCGGGTGGTTTACTGCAACGTGCGACACAAGAACGCGTGTGGTGGCAGATATTTTCTGACGCCGGTATTATTGGTTTTATTATTGTTGCCGTCGGCGTGATCGGCATGGCTATCGGTTTATGCCGTTTATTGGCGCTATCTCGTGAAGCCAAGCAAATCAAATTTCAAAAGCAGAACTTAAATAAACTTACTGACAATTCACTCGGCCGTATTATTGGCGTTGCCGATCGTCACGAGCAAAGTAATGTAGATGAACTCGCGCGTTTTATTGATGAAGCTATTTTGGCGGAATTACCTGAATGTCGCAAAGGCTTAGGCTCGTTGGCAGTTCTAGCAACCATCGCACCTTTATTGGGGTTGTTAGGCACAGTAGCGGGGATGATTGAGACTTTCCAAGCTATCACCGCTTACGGCAATAGCGACCCACAAGTATTATCCAGCGGTATTTCTCAAGCCTTGTTAACCACTAAATTTGGTTTGATTGCGGCAGTGCCATTGATGTTATTACACAGTTTATTAACCAGTAAAAGTGACAGCATAGTGCATGTAATCGAACATCAAAGTGCGGGGTTATTGGCACAACGTCAGCAACGTCTTAATTTATGTGCCAATGAATTGCAGTCAGCACAAGTGGTTACTCATCAGCAACAAACGGCAGGTAACTCATAATTATGCCTGCGTTTATTGAATTCCTTGGTAATGCATCGCTGATCTTCTGGGTCATCATGCTGCTGTCGGTGGTGATGTGGTGGACGATCGCCCGTTGTTATTTACAGTATGGTTGGCAATATCCGGCGCTCTGTAAGCATTACCAAGCGGAATGGGCACAGTGGCAAGATCAATCGCACTTATTGGCAGTGGCGGTGCGTGATGGTTTTATTTCTGAATTACAAAGTCAGCTCACGCGTAAACTTATTTTTATTAAAACCTTAACAGGGGTATTACCGCTTTTAGGATTACTCGGTACGGTGGATGGCATGATTGATAATTTCTCGGTATTGTCTGACAGCCTCGGGGTATCAGAGCTGTTTAGCAGTGGTATTGCCCAAGCATTATTAACCACATTAGCGGGATTAGTGACGGGTTTATCGGGGTTGTTTTTTTGTCACAGTTTGCATAAACGCGCGAACTTGCTGACCTTGGACTTAGCACAAAAATTAGTTGTGAAAGGAATTTAAATGAGAACTCGATTTAGTCGCAATAACAGTGACGCGCTTACTGTCGATTTAACGCCGATGATTGATATGGTGTTCATTTTACTTATCTTCTTTTTGGTTACTGCATCGTTTAACAAGATGAATGCCATTGATATTCAACGTCCTGATGGCGCTACTAACGATATGCAAGGTGCGGTGAGTTTAGTGGTGTCTATCGATGCTGAAAACGGTGTGTGGATCGAAGGTGAACCGGTTGATATTCGGAAATTACGTAGCCGAGTTAAAACCTTAAGTGGCGATCATACCTCAGTGATGTTGAATGCTGATCGCAGTGTCGATACCGGCCGTTTAATTGAAGTCTTGGATCAAGTCAGATTAGCAGGGGTGGACAATGTTGCAGTCGCAACCGCGAGGCAGTAAGGGTCATTGGCTGCTGGCGTTTGGGTTGGCGGTCGTGGTTAATGTTAGTTTAGCGAGATTAATTTTTTCGTTAACGGTTGGCAGCAATAAACCCCTAGTACAAGATCCTATCTCGATCGATTTTCGTCAGTTCACTGATTCAAGTGTTGAAGAACAGGAAATTAGTCCTGAGCTAGAAGTGATCCCAGAGCCAAAGCCACAGCAAGAAATGGTGACATTACCACAACCTGTGCAGCCGACATTTGATGTCAGTAATATTAATTTAAACAGCAGTATTACCTTGCCTGCGTTAGCGGTGCCGACCTTTGATGTATCACCGCAACTGATCTATGTAACTAATCATATTCAACCACAGGCCGATGCTACCCCTATTGCTGTCGCAAATGTCGAGCAAGCCACAATTGGTGAGCCTGAAATTGGTTTTGCTAAAGTATTACGTAAAACCAACCCGCAATATCCGTACAAAGCCAAACGTCTAAAAATTGAAGGTTATGTGCTGTTACATGTCTTGATTAATGATGAAGGCCGCAGTGAAGAGATCAAGATCATCGAAGAAAGCCCTCGTGGTTATTTCGGTAAAGTGTCGCGTAAATCAGTGCGTCGCTGGCAGTTTGAAAAAGCCCCTGTAGGCACGGAAGTCTGGAAAAAATGGAGAATGGTCTTTGAACTTAACTAGAATGAAGCAGGGTAGTTCATCGCGGTTGTCAGGGGCTGTGTTGGGCTCAATATTGCTATCGGGGATATTGTTTTTCTCCATACTGTTGTCGATGCCATTGGTGCAAGCGAAGCAAGTACCAGCCTCTGTTTATAGCCGTTATATCACCTTAACTACTGCGTTTACGAAGATGTCAGCACAGGACGATAAGCAAAAGAAAGCCAAGGCGGAAGCGAATAAAATTTTAACCAAGGGTATTGCTGAATTTTATCAACAGCAACTTGAGCATTCGACTGAACGGCAATTGCTGGCGAGTAATTTACACCTGCAAGTGTTGTTGGGTAAACAAGATTATAAGGAGAGCTACCAAGTCGTCACTCGGCTATTAAGTTTACCGTTAGCACTTGAACAGCAACTGACATTCCAACAATTAGCTGCGCAGCTAGCTGCAAGCGCAAATAAAACCCCAAACACTAAATCATGGGCATTAGTAACTCAGCATCTTAATGCTTGGTTTTCGCTGGTGGATAAGCTTGATGATAAACAGCGTGAAACTTACAAGATCAGCAAGGATCAACAAGCCAGTAATGCCGCGTTATTAGCCCAAGGGTATTATTTACAAGATAAGTTAACCGCTGCTTTAGCGCCGTCAAAACGTGCTTATAAGTTAGCGCCGAAAAAAGAATCTTACCTGCAATTGTTATTAGCGTTATTACAGCGCTTAGAGAACACCAAGCAACTTAATAAACACCTGCAAATAGCGGTAGTCGACTTCCCTCAATCAAAAGATTATTGGGAGCGTTTGGCGTATAGCTACCTTAGTTTAGAACAGAATAAAGCCGCGTTATCGACATTGGCGATCACCCGCAATCAAGGGTTGCTTACCGCACAAGGTTATCGGGTATTAGCGTCGTTATATTTACAACAGCAGCAACCGAGATTAGCGGCTGATGTTTATCTTGAAGGCGCAGAGAAAAAATTATTATTACTAGATTTGGCTTATTTCAAAGGTTTGAGTAATGCATGGTTAATGGCACGTGAACGCAGTAAAGCGCTGGATGTGTTAGCCCAAGCTGAACGTGCAGGGATCATGTTAGCCAAACACGAACAACAGCAAGCGCAGTTATTGTATTTAGAAGCGCGCTGGTCGGAAGCTGAATTAGCATATGCTGATTTGTTGCAAGGCACTGATTTATTACAAGATACGGATGTTAAAACTGCGGATGAAAAGACGTTATTAAAAACCGATAAATGGCGTTTTTTATTAGCAGTTATTCAGGTTGAACAAGGTAAAAAAGCCCAAGCGAAAGATAATTTACTGCTGTTACAGACCAAGCAATATCAAGGTTACAGTAAGGGGTGGTTAGGGCAGTTGTAGTCAAGTATAGTAATCGATATATGACTAATATCATGCGTGAATAGATAAAGGCTAAACATGAAAATCAGACCCGAAATAAAATCAGATATTAACGCGATTGCAGCGTTAACCTACACGGCATTTGAAAACCATCCTCATCATGAAGTCGGTGCTAAACCGACAGAGCATTTGATCGTGAATAACTTGCGTGACAGTGGCGCGCTGACCCTATCTCTGGTTGCCGAAGACGAAACGGGCATCATAGGTCATATTGCATTTTCTCCAGTACAAATAGCGGGTATTGATTGTGCATGGTTTGGACTTGGTCCTGTCTCTGTGATTCCATGGCAGCAAGGTAAAGGCATTGGCGGTAAGTTAATTAACGCAGGTTTAGATATATTAAAAGTACAATATGCAGAAGGTATTGTGCTGCTTGGTGAGCCTGAATATTACGGCAGATTTGGTTTTAAAGCTCACCCAAATTTGACATTGGCTGATGTGCCTGCGGAATACTTTTTAATAAAATTATTATGTGAAAATAATGCTGACATCCCCGCCGGTGAAGTAAATTATCATCCGTCATTTGCCTAGTATTGGTTAGCGCGGGATGACTAAATAGCCTCTATAGTTAAAGGATAAAAGATATGTAGAGGCTGTAGTAATGAAGTTATCCAATATAGTTCAGCGCGGTTGGGACGCCGTTGCCGCTGGTGATTTAGATTCCTTAATCACCGATTACACGGATGATATGACATTTGTAATGCCGGGACAGGCGGATATTATCAGGGGGCGGCAGACGTTTCGTGCTGCGTTAAATAATCTGGGTGGCATACTTCCTCCCGGTTTTGAGATCACTGAACTACGTCAGACTGAAGGCGAAAATGAAGTTGTCTCAATCGTTGAATGGAAAGCCGATAAGGTCGAGTCCTCGCAATTATCTGTGTTGTTCAGATTTGAAGGCGATAAAATTTATGAGGAGCGCTGGTTCGTTGACACTGAACAATGGAAAAGTTTATTCTGAGTATTAAGTCAGGTAATTATTTGAAGCGGCTATTGCTGGATTATGTAGGTTAGTGAAGAGGTGGTCGAAATAGGTAAAAATAAATAGAGGCTGATATAACATCAACCTCTATTCACAATATCGCTTAAGCTTGTTCGCTTGCTTCAATCATTTCTTCAAGCTGTTCGTTCAATTCCATCCATGTGGTTTCAGCTTCTTCAATCGCCACAACAAACTTCGCTTGATCGCTTAATGCGGTTTTTAGCTTGGCTTTGTTTTGCTCTTCATAAATGCTGGTTTCACTGAGTTGGGTTTCAACGGCTGTTAACTTGTCACCTAAAGTTTCCAGCTGCTTGTCGAGCTTTTCAATGTGCTTGCGTACAGGCTGCGTTATTTTACGTAATTCAGCGGCTTTACGTTTTTGATCTTTCTTACCTTGCGCACTGTTGACGCTGGTATTAATCACTTGCGTTGCTTGTTTCTCAACTTTTTGCTGTTCCGATAACCAGTTATGGTAATCATCTAAGTCGCCGTCAAATGGTAATACCTTTTTATCGTGCACCAAGTACAGCTCATCAGTCGTAGAGCGTAATAAGTGACGATCATGGGATACGACAATCATCGCGCCTTCGAAGCCTTGTAGGGCAACTGACAGCGCGTGACGCATTTCCAAATCCAAGTGGTTGGTTGGTTCATCAAGGAGTAACAGGTTCGGTTTTTGCCATACGATCAACGCTAATACCAAACGCGCTTTTTCACCACCGGAGAATGGACGCACAATATCTAATGCTTTTTCTCCGATGAAACCAAAGCCGCCTAAGAATTTACGCAGTTCTAATTCTGTTTTGTCGGGAGCAAGACGCACCATGTGTTGTAAGGGCGTCTCGTCCAAACGTAAGAATTCTAATTGGTGCTGGGCAAAGTAACCGACTTTTGAATTCGGATTAACTTCTAACGAGCCTTTTAGTGGCATCATTTCAGCAGACAACAATTTAATTAATGTTGATTTACCTGCGCCGTTACGACCCAATAAACCAATACGGCTGCCAGGGACTAGATTTAACTTAATGTTATCAAGAATCAGGGTGTCGCCATAACCTGCACACACATTTTCCATTGTTAACAACGGCATTGGCAGCGCATCAGGTTCTAAGAAACGAAAGCTAAATTGTGAATCAGCATTAGCCGCTGAAATAAGCTCCATACGTTCCATCGCTTTAATACGACTTTGCGCTTGTTTGGCTTTTGATGCTTTATAACGGAAACGGTCAATATAGCTTTGCATGTGGGCAACTTCACGCTGTTGCTTTTCAAACATAGATTGTTGTTGAGATAGTTTTTCAGCACGTTGTTTTTCGAATGAGGTGTAGTCACCTGTGTATTCGTTGAGCTTTTGGTCTTCAACGTGAATGATCTTGGTAATAATAGCATCGAGGAAATCGCGATCATGCGAGATCAGCATTAAGGTGCCGTCATACTGTTTTAACCATTTCTCTAACCAGATAACCGCATCCAAATCCAAGTGGTTGGTTGGTTCATCGAGGAGTAATAAGTCAGAACGACACAATAGCGCCTGTGCTAAGTTTAAACGCATACGCCAACCACCCGAGAAACTCTGTACCGGTAGTTGTTGTTTGTCTTCGCTAAAACCTAAACCAGATAACAATTCAGAACAGCGGGCGTTAATGCCGTAAGCACCAATCGCGTCTAGCTTGCCGTGAATTTCAGCAATTTTGTTGCCGTTATCGACAGCTTCAGCTTGTGCAAGATCCGCTTCTAATTGACGGAATTCAATATCACCATCTAACACGTAATCATGGGCGCTGCGATCGAGTGCAGGGGTTTCCTGTTTCACACTCGATACTTGCCAACCCGTTGGATAGGTTAGGCTACCGTTATCCAAACTAATTTCATGGCGGATCAGGGCAAATAGACTGGATTTACCACAGCCGTTCTTACCGACTAAACCAACCTTTTGACCTGGGTTGATTTTGGCACTGGTATTCGTAATAAGCGGCTTGCCGCCACGCAGAAGTTCAATATCGCTAGCTATGATCATATGAGGGCTATTAGTAACTATAATTGCGGCGATTTTAGCGGATTTACGCCCATTTTAAAATGTTAAACTTTGAAATTTGTACTAAGAATAAAGTACACTCTCAGTTAAACGATGCTAATGGCTTAGTCAAACGATGCTAATAGACTTAATATCAGTTTATTAAATCAGCTTGTTGAGCATGCTTAAGCTCGTGAACAGACTAGGAGGTTGCAGTGGTTGAACGGAAGAAAAGACGCTTTGTCGCCGGCGCTAAGTGCCCGACGTGCAATGAAATAGATGTGATCCAGCTATTTCAAGTGAATGGGGTAGAAACAATTGAATGTGTCAGTTGTGGCTATACTCAAGCGCAAGCAGAAGGAGAGGTGAATACCGCCACCCGCGATTTTGAACAGATGATAGGGGTCTTTAAGCAAGACTAATAATGACCTTGCTTAAAGAAAACTGTAATAGTTAATTTAGAAATAGAGAATAAATATGTTTATTGAAGCAAACTCAGTTGTAGTACTACACTTCGCAGTAACAGATGATAAAGGTGAACTTATCGATGATACGCGTGATTCATCACCACTAGAATTCTTAATGGGTTCTGGTTACCTTGTTCCTGGTCTTGAAGCTGAGCTTGAAGGTCTTAAAGTAGGTGACGATTTTGACGTTAAAGTTGAACCTGAACAAGGTTACGGCATCTACGATCCTGAGCTAGTACAAGAAGTACCTGCTGAGTTATTCGAAGGCGTTGAAGGCGTTGAACCTGGTATGGCATTCAGTGCTGACACCGATGCGGGTCACCGTACTGTTATCGTAACAGCTGTTGAAGACGACATTATTGTTGTTGATGCAAACCACCCATTTGCAGGTCGTACACTGCAATTCAATGGTGAAGTTATTGGCATGCGTGAAGCGACTGAAGAAGAATTAGAACATGGTCACATCCATGGCGCTGATGGCTGTGGTCATGACCACGGACACGATCACGACCATGATCATGAAGGTGGCTGTTGTGGTTCTGAAGAACCAAAAGAAGAGAAAAAAGACGGTTGCTGCGGCGGCGGTTGTCACTAGTCTTTAGTGCTCAATGACTAAGTGTGGGTTGGCTATTGCTGTTGACCCGACATAATCATTAAATCTCGGTTTAATGAAAGCAAAATGCCAGTCACGATGACTGGCATTTTTATTATCTATGGTAAGCAATTAGACTTAATCGGTTATCACAAACAGTCTCTATCGACTCACTCTAGCATTAATAATGCGGTGGTGGTGTCTCATCCGCTTCGCTTGCTAAACCACTACCCACTTGCATAGTTTTGATGCGACTAATTAAAAAAGTCAGCTGTACTTTCTGGTCTTCAAGTATTTTTTGTTGATCAATAATGGCATTATTTAATTGTTCGATAGTGTCATCTTGAAAGCTTAATTTCATTTCTAAGTTTTCAACACGCTCTTCTAATTGCTGAATTTCCATGTTTTTTCCGCGATGGCTTAATTTTATGAACTAAGTTTAACATGTAATGTCGATTTATTTGAGCTGAAATACTAGCCTAGATAAGATGTAAAACTAAGTAAAGTAGAGTGATTTATCATTTTTTGTATTTATAGTTGTTAATATCTTGTATGGAAGCATCAAATAGTTATGATAATACTGAAGCTGTTTTTAGGTATAAGTAACTGAAAACGTAGTTGTGGAATTACACTGCATTATTTTAATTAGGTATTTCGATGAAAAAATTTTTTAAAGTAACGGTACTCGCTTCAGCGGTATCTCTGTTAGCAGCATGTGGTCAAGAAGCACAAGCAGATAAAGCAACAGACATTAAGGCATACAGCGAAGATCAACAAGCGGCTTATGCAATCGGTTCAATCGTTGCACGCAACTTGGTTGCACCCCTTAAGCGTCAAGAAGAGCTAGGTGCGCCATTAGATAAGGAAATCATCGTTCAAGGTATTACTGATGCGTTAAATGAAACAACGCAGTTATCTGATGAAGAATTACAAGCTGTATTAAAAGCATATGACGAAAAAATGAATACGCTATCAACTGAAGCTGCTCGTGTAGAAAGTGAAAAAGCACAAGCTGACTCAGTAAACTTCTTTGCTGAAAACGGCAAGAAAGAAGGTATCACTACAACAGACTCTGGTCTTCAATATGAAGTAGTAACAGCCGGAACTGGTGACCTAGCTAAGCCAAGCGATACTGTAACTGTGCATTACACAGGTTCACTGTTAAATGGTAAAGTATTTGATAGTTCAGTAGAACGTGGCGAACCAGCAACATTTGCACTTAACCGTGTAATTCCTGGTTGGACTGAAGGTGTGGCGCTAATGAACGTGGGCAGTAAGTATAAATTATACATCCCATCTGAATTAGGTTACGGTGCACAAGGTGCGGGTGCAGATATCCCACCAAATTCAACATTAGTATTTGAAGTTGAATTGCTAGAAATCGCTGGCCAATAAAAATAATTAAACGCATTAAAATACAGTAGCCGAATAGCTCGGTTACTGTTGTTTTATTCGTGATATTGACAAAACCCATTCATATTTGATTATGTGAATGGGTTTTTTATTGGCTGTTATTCGGTACTATTTTCGCAACTATTATTCTGCGTCAACGACTTCGCGATGATACGTAGAAAGAGCGTATAGCAATTGATCTTCTAATTCAAAACGCTGTTCTAATAACTCACCCACTTTTGACATGTCATTATCTAAAGACTTGATTAAGGCGTCATCATCTTGATTTCCATCCGCGTATTTATCATTAAATTCAACCAAGGCTTCAGTTGTTAATACGATCTTCGGTTGGATTTGCTGAGCAAGGGATAGGCTTTTAGTGCTGTTTTCGGCACACTGAGAAACGATTTGATCGTAAACTTCGAAATGACCTGTCGATAGATAATCGATTAAAATTTGGCAGAAGGCTTGTAGTTCATCTTTGCTGGGCAATGCGGCGGTTTTTTTAAATGGGGGTAAGCCTTCGAGTTTGCAATAATCGACAATCAGTTCTTGTCGCTCTTCTAGCCAATGATCAATGGCGTTGTGCGTACCGCCCCAAGCTTGTTGCGCTTGTTCTAATTTGGTTAACATATGACTTACTCCATGTACCCTTAAAAAACTAAGGTGTCCTATTACTAAATTTTTTACCGTAATACGTCAACACTATTTTATCTGGTCAAACCTGATTAATTAGCGCCGCAATAACAGATATATCTACTAAAGTGCGGTTACGAGTTTAAAACTGTTGTAGGACTAATGATAGCACATAAGTATTTGTTATGACTGATTTTTGCTTTTGTTCATCAAGCTTGTTAAGTAATTGTGATTGATGTCTCTGATTAACTTGACGTTAATTATGCAAATTAATTACCTAAATAGAAATGTGCTGAAAGTAGCTTGTTAATGGTGGTTCAAATTTGTTGTTTTTTTCTCCGCCTCCACGCTAATTATGGTCGCTAAGCTTGTATTTTGGCAAAGAATGTCCTGTTGGGATCAACTTGTTGGTAAATTAGTCATGAAAATGGCGTCAGATATTTTGTCACTTGTTGAATAATGTTACAATATCTCCATATTAGAGCCGCAATTCAGGAAAGGATATGAGCGAGTTAAAGAATGATCGTTATTTACGTGCGTTAGCCAAAGAATCGGTAGACCAAACACCCGTCTGGATGATGCGCCAAGCAGGCCGTTATTTACCAGAATATAAAGCAACGCGCGCTGAAGCGGGTGACTTTATGTCGCTGTGTAAGAATGCTGAACTTGCTTGTGAAGTAACGTTACAACCATTACGTCGTTTCCCACTTGATGCGGCAATTCTGTTTTCAGATATCTTAACTATCCCTGATGCGATGGGTTTAGGTCTGTATTTCTCAGAAGGTGAAGGTCCTAAATTTGAACGTCCGATCACGTGTAAAGCGGATGTTGATAAAATTGGTCACCCAGATCCAGAAGGTGAACTGCAATATGTAATGAATGCAGTGCGTACTATCCGTAAAAACCTCGATGGCGCAGTGCCATTAATTGGTTTTTCTGGAAGCCCGTGGACACTGGCAACTTACATGGTTGAAGGCAGTGGTACAAAAACGTTTACTAAAATTAAAAAAATGGGCTTTGCTGAACCGCAAACGTTACATTTATTATTAGATAAATTAGCTGATTCAGTGATCACTTACCTAAATGCGCAAATTGCTGCTGGTGCACAATCTGTGATGGTATTTGATACTTGGGGTGGCGTATTATCTCCACGTGATTACAAAGATTTCTCACTGCAGTACATGCACAAAATTGTTGATGGCTTAACGCGTTTCAACGATGGCCGTAAAGTACCAGTAACTTTGTTCACGAAGAACGGTGGTCAATGGATCGAACAGATCGCAGCAACAGGTTGTGATGCAATTGGTCTTGATTGGACAATTGATATTGCTGAAGCGAAAGCACGTGTTGGTGATAAAGTTGCCCTACAAGGCAATATGGATCCTTCAATGCTGTATGCATCACCAGAACGTATTCGTGAAGAAGTAAGCACGATCTTAGCTGGTTTTGGTGAAGGCAATGGTCACGTGATGAATTTAGGTCACGGTATCCATTTAGATGTTGAACCTGAAAAAGCAGGTGTATTCATCGAAGCGGTTGGTGAACTAAGTAAGCAATACCATAAATAACGATTACGCTTAGTACTGTTCCACTAGGTTTAGTACTGTCGCGCTAGGTTTAATACTTTAGCGGTACACTTTATGCGGTAAATCAAAACAAAAACGGCGTCTATTTGCATAGACGCCGTTTTTTTATATTTTATTTTTAGACGCTATAATCATTATAAATATGCACTAAATACTAACCTAAGTTAACCGCTAAAATCTTTTCTGCGTTGGCTTTTAGGGCTGGCTGTTCTAGAAGATCGTAGGCTTTAATCATTACTTTTAACGCGCCTGTACGTGATTCTGTATCGGCGAAATTGTCTATAATGTGTTGTGCACGTTGGATCGCAGCGATGTAAGCCTTACGCTTCATGTAATATTCTGCGGCAGATAATTCATAACGCGCTAGACGACTTTTAATCGCAATCGAACGTTTCTGCGCATCAGCAACATACTCACTTTCTGGGTAGCGTTTGATTAAACGAGTGAAGTCATTGAAGGCCGCATTTGCATAACTTGGGTCTCGATCTGAACGATCTATATTAAAGAGGGCATGAAATAGGTTATAATCCGCGCCCATATTGGTAAGTCCACGCATATAGTAGACATAATCTATGTCTTTATGGGTTGGATTTAAGCGAATAAAGCGATCTATATTGGCCAATGCCTGTGCTGTGTCACTATTCTTGTAGTAAGCATAGATCAAGTCTAGCTGTACTTGTACTGTGTGCGGGCCGAATGGATAACGCGTATCAAGCGCTTCAAGCGTTTCAATTGCGGAAACAAAATTACCCGCTTGTAATGATTGTTGAGCGATGCTGTACAACTCAATGGCTGGTTTATCTGGTACCGATGATTCTGTTTTTGAAGAACAACCGGTAGCTACAACGAGTGCGAGTGATAAACTTATTGCTAATTTTATTGATTTTTTCATTAGGTTGGATAAATTCCAAATTGCTTAATGCGAAAATAATTACGTAGCTAATATGCTACAGCAAAATAAAAGGCTAAAATAGCCTGAATCCTGTAATTATACTGAAAATTAGGACCGAAGAGGGTCCCTGCTACCTATGAGCCAACAAATAGAACTTTCTGCCGTTGTTGCAGAACACCAAGTCGGTCAACGTTTAGACCAAGTTTTAGCTGAGATGTTCCAAGATTATTCTCGTTCACGTCTAAAAGAATGGATTCTTGCTGGATTTGTTACCTTAAATGGCGAAGTTATTGTTAAAGCACGTGGAAAAATGCAATACGGTGACGCCATTGTATTGAACGCGGAAGTTGACGAAGAAGTACGCTACGAGCCACAAGACCTGCCACTTGATATTGTTTATGAAGATGATGATATTCTTGTTATCAATAAACCAGCGGGCTTAGTTGTTCACCCAGGTGCAGGTAACCCAGATGGTACAGTGCTTAATGCATTGTTATTCCGTTACCCTGAAATTGTGAATGTACCACGTGCTGGTATCGTTCACCGTCTGGATAAAGACACGACTGGTTTGATGGTAATTGCGAAAACAATTCCAGCGCAAACGCATTTAGTGATTGCACTGCAAGCACGTAAAATTACGCGTGAGTATGAAGCAATTGTAACTGGTTCTATGACTGCTGGCGGTTTTGTTGATGAGCCAATTGGCCGTCATGCAACGAAACGTATTCAAATGGCTGTTCGTCCACTTGGTAAAGCGGCTAAAACCCATTACCGTGTAGCCGAAAAATACCGTGCGCATACGTTATTAAGACTGCGTCTTGAATCAGGTCGTACACATCAAATTCGTGTACACATGACTCACATTACGCATCCAATCGTTGGTGATCCGGTTTATTCTGGTCGTCCAAAGCCACCTGGCAATGCAACTGATACGCTAATCCTGGCACTACGTGGATTTGGCCGTCAGGCTCTACACGCACGTATGTTGCGATTAGAGCATCCTGTTACAGGTGAAATGATGATGTGGCGCGCAGAACGTCCGTCTGATATGAATACGCTTATTCATATCCTACGCGAAGATACTGCGTTAAACATGGTTGATGATTACATTAGCTAATCATTAATGATGCCTCGTTTTATTCAACCAAACTGGCCAGCGCCGAGTAATGTTAAGGCGCTAAGTACGACTCGTGAGGGTGGTGTGAGTCATGTGCCCTATGCAGGCCTAAATTTAGGTTTGCATGTGCAAGATGATAGTCAGTTGGTGTGGCAAAATAGGCAGTTGTTAATGACTGCTGCGCATTTGCCACAACAGCCATATTGGTTGAATCAAACGCACAGCACGGATGTTGTTCAGCTTGTGGGGCAATCCCATAACGCTGAACAATTACCTGCTGCTGATGCGTCTGTGACCCAAATGACGGGGCAAGTTTGTTTAGTGATGACTGCAGATTGCTTACCGCTGTTAATTTGCGATAAAGCTGGCACGCAAATCGCTGCTATTCATGCCGGTTGGCGTGGTTTGCTCGATGGTATTATTGAAAACACCATTGCCAAACTAAGCGCGACAGCCAATGATTTATTAGTGTGGTTAGGTCCCGCAATTAGCCAAGCACATTTTCAAGTGGGTAGTGAGGTACGTGATGCCTTTATTACGCATGATCCGCAAGCCAGCAGCGCTTTTATTGCCGATGGTGATAAATGGTTAGCTGACCTCTATTTATTAGCCCGTCAACGTTTACAAGCGTTAACAGTGAATGCCGCTGATATTTACGGTGGAGATCATTGTACATACCGTGAAGCTGATTTATTCTATTCTTATCGACGAGATCACCAAACAGGCCGCCAAGCAAGTTTGATTTACCTTGAAATTCAATAAATAATCCCCAGATCATAACTATGGGTATTAGTGTCTTATTACATATCCCCAAACCCATTAAACGACTATAATTATATCTCACGACTATAGCAGCCTTGCTGCATCTGCTTTTTGCTCAACACCGATAGGACATCGCTATGCGCTTAGATCAACTAACTTCCAAATTTCAAATGGCTATTTCTGATGCGCAGTCACTTGCTTTGGGTAAAGATAATCAATTTATCGAACCTATTCACTTGATGACCGCGTTATTAAATCAAGATCACAGCTCTATTCGTCCCTTACTCACTGCCGCAACCATCGATGCCAATTCATTACGTTGGCAGTTAGCCGATGAGTTAGAGCGTTTACCACAAGTGCAAGGTACACAAGGCGACATCCAATTATCGTCAGCGTTGAATATGCTCTTAAATTTGTGTGATAAATTTGCCCAAAAACGTAAAGATAAATTTATTTCTTCCGAGATGTTTGTACTGGCAGCGGTTGAAGATAAAGGCCGTTTAGGTGAGTTGTTGCGTAAAGCAGGTGGCACGCGCAAACAAGTGGAAGAAGCGATTGATGTGATCCGCGGTGGCGAAAAAGTGGATAATCAAGGTGCAGAAGAACAGCGTGAAGCATTAACCAAATATACCTTAGATCTGACTGAACGTGCTGAAGTCGGTAAGCTTGATCCTGTGATCGGTCGTGATGACGAGATCCGCCGTGCGATTCAAGTATTACAACGCCGGACTAAAAATAACCCGGTATTAATTGGTGAACCTGGCGTCGGTAAAACTGCGATTGCCGAAGGTTTAGCACAACGTATTGTTAATGGTGAAGTGCCAGAAGGCTTAAAGAATAAACGGGTATTATCACTGGATATGGGGGCGTTAATCGCGGGTGCCAAATACCGTGGTGAGTTTGAAGAACGCTTGAAATCGGTGATCAAAGAACTCGAGCAAACCGAAGGTCAAACAATTCTATTTATTGATGAATTGCATACGATGATCGGCGCGGGTAAAGGCGATGGAGCCATGGATGCGGGTAATATGTTAAAACCTGCATTAGCGCGTGGTGAGTTACATTGTATGGGCGCGACGACGTTAGATGAGTATCGTAAATATATTGAAAAAGATGCGGCGCTTGAACGTCGTTTCCAAAAAGTATTAATTGAAGAACCGAGTGTTGAAGATACCATTGCTATCTTACGTGGTCTAAAAGCGCGTTATGAACTGCATCATAATGTTGATATTACCGATCCGGCGATTGTCGCAGCCGCCACATTATCACACCGTTATATTTCCGACCGTCAATTACCTGATAAAGCCATTGATCTGATTGATGAAGCTGCATCGTCGATTCGTCTGCAAATGGATTCCAAACCAGAAGCGTTAGATAAGTTAGAACGTCGTATTATTCAGCTTAAAATTGAGCAGCAAGCACTGGAAAAAGAAGATGATGCTGCCAGTATTAAACGCCTAACCATATTGGCAGAAGAATTAGCTGAGAAACAAGATAAGTTTAACGATTTAGACGAGATATGGCGCACCGAAAAAGCCGCACTTTCTGGTACTAAACACATTAAATCGGCGTTAGATAAAGCCCGTGTCGAACTGGATATGGCCAGACGTGCCAGTGATTTAAATAAAATGTCTGAACTGCAATACGGCACAATCCCGATGTTAGAAAAACAATTGGATCTGGCGGCGCAAGCAGAGATGCAAGACATGACCTTGTTAAAGCATAAGGTTGGTGAAGCTGAGATCGCTGATATTCTATCGCGTTGGACCGGTATCCCTGTGAACCGCATGCTGGAAGGCGAAAAAGAAAAATTATTGGCGATGGAAGATAACTTACACGAACGTGTTATCGGCCAAGCGGAAGCCATTAGTGTTGTTTCTAATGCTATTCGTCGTAGCCGTGCGGGTTTAGCCGATCCAAACCGGCCGATGGGGTCGTTTTTATTCATGGGCCCAACGGGTGTCGGTAAAACCGAAGTATGCAAAGCCTTGGCCGATTTTATCTTTGATTCAGACCACGCCATGGTCCGCATTGATATGTCTGAATTTATGGAAAAACATTCGGTCGCTCGCTTAATTGGTGCGCCTCCGGGTTACGTCGGTTATGAAGAAGGCGGTTACCTGACAGAAGCCGTGCGCCGTAAACCGTATTCGGTGATCTTGCTGGATGAAATTGAGAAAGCCCATCCCGATATCTTTAATATCTTATTGCAGGTATTAGATGATGGCCGCTTAACCGATGGGCAGGGGCGTACTGTTGATTTCCGTAATACCGTTATTATCATGACGTCTAATTTAGGCTCGGATATTATTCAGGAAAAATACGCGACACACGATCAGGAAGGCATAAAAGCAGCCTTGTTAGAATTACTTGGTCAAAGCTTCCGTCCTGAATTTATTAACCGTATTGATGATACTGTGGTATTTCATCCATTAGGTCGTAATCACATCGAGAAAATTGCCGCGATCCAATTAAAATCGTTAGAAGCGCGATTAAAACTATTGGGTTACAGCTTGTCGATTACCGCTGGTGCATTGGCTAAATTAGCCGAAGCGGGTTTCGATCCTTTGTTTGGTGCCAGACCCCTGAAACGGGTATTGCAGAAACAGGTTGAAAATCGCCTCGCTAATGCCATTTTAGCGGGCAGTATCGTACCGGGTAAAACAGTGAAGATAAGTGTGGTTGATGATGAGTTAAGTGTTACTCAATAATCATCTACTAGACGAATGACGAAGAAATAGTAAAGTAGCCCTGCATGACAGGGCTTTTTATTACCTACAGATTAATTGTTAATCATTCGAACTGCATTATGTATTTTTATTGAAGTATTCCGTGCTAGTATTTATCCATTCATAACATTTCATGTTGTGATATATCCACACTAAGTTCGGATGAAGGTAGCAGGAGAGTGGCTTTATAGCCCGCCGAAGAAGTAAATCTTTCAGGCGCTTTATTCCGCGAGGAAAAGTAGGGACTGTTACTGGACGAGCCTCTGGAGAGATCCATTAAATTGGACGCCGAAGGAGCAAAGCGACAATGTCGTTGAAACTCTCAGGTACAAAGGACAGAGGATAGGATTATTTTTTTTGCGACCTTACACGTCTGCTTTTTGCTTGGCTCTAGTTTTTATTAAGGTGCTTACTTCGGTATTCACTTCGGTATTGAGCTTTGGCTTTTGGCTTCGACGTTTGTATTGTATCCGCCCATCTTAAATAATTACATCCTCCTCAGACTACTATCGTTCTCGAGGAATATTTTTAAATGCAAATAGCACAACCTTCTTTATTAGAATCGTTACAAGATTCTTTGTTATACCCACTACAACACTTTTCATTACAATCGCTGCAAAATACGCTGCAAACCATAGATCATTTTATTTGGGGCCCGCCATTATTATTACTCTTGGTCGGCACCGGTATATATCTCACCTTACGGTTAGGTTTTTTACAAATAACTAAGTTACCGTTAGCGCTAAAATACCTGTTTTCAGGGGACAAAGGCGACGGTCAGAAAGGCGACATCAGTAGCTTTGCGGCATTATGTACAGCGCTTTCTGCCACTATAGGTACCGGTAATATTGTCGGCGTTGCCACCGCCATTAAAATGGGTGGTCCCGGAGCATTATTCTGGATGTGGATGGCGGCATTTTTTGGCATGGCGACTAAATATGCCGAATGTTTATTAGCGGTAAAATATCGTGTTGTCGATGAACAAGGCCAAATAGCCGGTGGACCTATGTATTACCTTGAGCATGGCTTGGGTAATCGATTTTTAGCTAAGGCCTTTGCGTTATTTGGTATTGGCGTTGCGTGTTTTGGTATTGGTACCTTCCCGCAAGTGAATGCGATTACTGAGGCTGTGCAGATCTCGTTTGACGTGCCGGTGTGGTTATCTGCCGCGATACTGACCGTATTAGTGGCGATGGTGACGCTTGGTGGTATTCGTTCTATTTCAGCTATTGCGCAACGCACTGTGCCTGTTATGGCGGTATTTTATGTATTTGCTTGTTTACTGGTGTTGCTAATCAATGTAGATGCTGTGCCGGCGGCTATTTCGTTAGTGGTTAGCAGTGCGTTTACGCCCACAGCTGCAGTTGGTGGTTTCTTAGGATCAACCGTGATGCTGGCTATCCAAAGTGGTGTTGCGCGAGGTGTGTTTTCTAATGAATCTGGTTTAGGCAGTGCGCCGATAGCGGCCGCCGCAGCGAAAACTGATTCTTGTGTGAAACAAGGCTTGATCTCGATGACGGGGACGTTCTTCGATACCATCATCATCTGTACCATGACAGGTCTGACGTTGGTATTAACTGGGGTTTGGAGTGGTGATGCTTCCGGTGCTGCGATGACGACTCTGGCCTTTGAGCAAGGATTATCACCACTCATTGGTCAATATGTGGTGACCACAGGTTTAGTGTTTTTTGCCTTTACGACTATTTTAGGCTGGAACTACTACGGTGAGCGCTGTGTACAGTATCTGTTTGGCCAAAAAGGCATTAAACCGTACAAGTATGGTTATATTTTATTGGTTGCTGGTGGCGCGTTCTTACAGTTGGATCTGATTTGGATCTTGGCGGATATTGTTAATGGCTTAATGGCGATCCCGAACTTAATTGGTTTGATTGGTCTACGCCATGTGGTTATTGAAGAAACACGATTATTCTTTGATAAATTAACCGAGAGTCAGCAAACCGCATAACAGCGCTTGAGTGGCGGTAAGACGATCTGGCTTATTGCCGCTCAATGTATGCGGATTTCTAATTTAGTCTAGTCTAGCTTCAGTCGAGCTTAGCCTATTTATATTTCTGACCTCGATAAATTTTCACTGATTATAAGGACATAATCAGTAGTATTACTGTGTTACCTCTGTCATTAACCTCATATCATAACTGTCTATCATTCTGCGTAGAACACGAGACTGTTATGAGCCTTTCCCAGCAAGTATTTAAACAACTATCTAATACCGTCAATCAATCTGTCGTTGGCCAAGACTATGTGGTCAAAGCCTTGCTGATAGGTTTATTAACCCGTGGTCATGTGCTACTTGAAGGTTTACCCGGTACAGCCAAAACGCGTTCAATTAAAGCGCTTGCTGATGCGATGAATGCTGATTTTGGTCGTGTGCAATTTACGCCTGATTTATTACCGTCTGATGTGACTGGAGCTGAAATTTACCGTGAGGTTGATGGTAAGCACAGCCTTACATTTCAACCTGGGCCTATTTTTAACAATTTAGTACTCGCAGATGAAATTAACCGAGCGCCAGCAAAGGTACAATCAGCGTTGTTAGAAGCGATGGCTGAAAATTCAGTAACATCGGCTGGTGAAACGCGTCAACTGCCGAGTTTATTTATGGTGTTAGCGACTCAAAATCCAGTGGAACAAGAGGGTACCTATCCATTACCTGAAGCGCAAATAGATCGCTTTATGCTGAAAGTGAATGTCGATTATCCCGATGCTAAATCAGAGTTAGCGATTATTGATTTAGTGCGCGAAGAAGAGTTAATGAGTATATCTAGTGATGGTGATTTGTCTAAAGATAGCCAGCCAAAGGATCCGCTAGGATCTCTGCCTCAAGGTATTAGCAAAAATAGTAGCTCAATCCCCAACCTAATTGTTCGACCGGAACATATTATCGTCGCGCAACGAGAAGTCTCTCGGATCTATATTTCACCACTGATAAAAAGTTATGTGGTTAATTTGGTGATGGCAACACGGGGTATAGGCGATTATAGCAATGCTCAATTCCCGCAATGGTTATCTGTCGGCGCAAGTCCCAGAGCCAGCATCGCGCTTGATCGCGGTGCCCGAGCACATGCGTGGCTTGCGGGACGTGATTATGTCGACCCAGATGATGTGCGCGCTATGGTGCATTTGGTATTAGGGCATCGTTTAGTATTAAGTTATGCGGCAATTAGTGAGCGGATCACCACCGCCAAGGTGATTGACGAGATCCTTGAATACGTGATGATAGGGTAGTGCTATGGCTTGGAATACATGGTTTTCAACAACGGATAAATCAGACGATTCGCTGCATCATGATCAACGTATATACAGTGATTTAAACGATTTATTAAAAATTAAAGCACAAACAGCTGGCTTTAGTTTTTCTCCCAAGCAGGGACGTTGTAGTATTTTTTCGGGAATACATGAATCTCGCTTACGCGGGCGTGGATTAAATTTTGAAGAATTGCGCCATTATAATAATGGCGATGACGTTAAAAACTTAGATTGGAAAGTCACGTTAAGAACCGGTAAACCACATGTACGCGCTTACAGTGAAGAAAAAGAGCGGCAGATTTGGCTGTGTGTCGATCAACGTCAATCCATGTTTTTTAGTTCTCAACAGACGATGAAATCAGTTGTCGCAACCAATATTGCGGCACTGTGTCTATGGCGTGTACTTGCTGATGCCGACCGTGTCGGTGGTTATATTTTTAATGACAACTCTAGTTTTCATTTTAAACCACAGCGCAGTAATGCATTAGCGATGCAATTTATTCAGCAATTGCATACTGTTAATCATCAACTACAAGTCGGCCTTGCGGATGTTGACATGCCAAAGATACGTTTAACCGATATGTTAGCGACGCTGCAAGCATTGCAAGCAAAGTCAAAAACATTTGTCATCATCAGTGATTGGTATGGCTTTGATGAAGAATGCGCAAATCGGTTACGTGCGTTGCAGCAGCATAATGATGTTATTGCTGTGCATATTAGTGATCCCCTTGAACAGGATATAATAAATGTCGATTCACTGATTACCAGTGATGGTCATTATCAATTACAGCTTTCTAGTCAGCAATTACAACGTAATAAAAATGCCTTACAACATGCTTATCAAGCTGCTTTTTTGGCTAAGCAAAATTTACTACAACAAGCCCTGCAATTATCTGCATTTTCGATAATAGATGTTGGTACTGACGGCAATGAGATTAATCAATTTAAGTCTGCTTTTCATATTAATAATAAAAATAGCGAGGAGGAATGATAATGGCAGATGTTGATAATGCAAATTTAGTCGGCGATGCATTCGGTAACTTACTATTACGTGACATGGTACAAATTAATGCCCCTGAGCAGATAAGTTTTTTGCCGCAAACTTGGGGTTGGCTGGTGGTTTGTTTAGTACTGGCATTATTTATTGGTCGCTATTTACTGTTAGCAGGGCAGAAATATTGGCGAAATCGTTATCGGAAAAAACTACATTCTAAATTACTTGCTTGCGATGTAAGTGACTGTTCACATACACCGCGATTTATTCACCAATTATTACAGCAAGCATGTTTGCAAGCATACCGAAAGCAGTCATTAACAGCCGGTCAATTACAAGGACCTGCGTTTTTAGTTTTTTTAGATAGCTGTACACAAGACAGTACCGAGTTTGATTCGGCGATAGGGGAGTTATGGCAACAAGCGCTGTATTTACCACTAGCGCTAAGTGAGTGGTCTGCTGCTCATAATCAGGTATTGATATTATCCGCGCAGCGCTGGCTCAAGTTGCATATTGATGATGCTGAACTGGGTACTCACCAACGAGGAGATGATCATGATCGCAACAAGCATGATTGAGTTCAGCTATCCGTGGTTATTTTTATTATTGCCATTACCTTGGTTTATTCAACGATTTTCGCCTGCCTATAAAATAAAACAGTCAGCGTTACAGGTGCCGTTTTTTAGTCAGCTCGTGAGTTTATCCGGAGAGCAGCCTAATACAGGGGCGGTGAAGCTAGAGCCGAAAATGTGGCAACGTATCGCATTATCGTTGGTGTGGTTATTTCTGGTTATTGCGATGGCAAAACCGATGTGGCTGGGTGAACCACAAATACGTTCGCAGTTTGGTCGCGATTTGATGGTGGTGGTGGATTTATCTGGCTCGATGGATAGTCGAGATTTTAGTGTCCCTGGCCGCGATAGTATTTCACGCTTAACGGCGGTAAAAAATGTCCTAACTGAATTTTCACAGCAGCGTAGCGGTGATCGTTTAGGGTTAATTTTATTTGGTGATGCAGCCTATTTACAAGCCCCATTTACAGCAGATCATCAAGCATGGCTCGGTTTGTTAAATGATTCGGAAGTGGCTATGGCTGGGCAAAGTACTCACCTTGGCGATGCCTTAGGGTTAGCGATAAAAGTAATGACGGATGAATCGATAAAAGCGCCTATATCAAAAGAAAATAGTAACGCTAGTGTAGATAAAAGTACTGCTGAGAAGAGTACCGCGGATAAACAAAAAGTAGTGATTGTATTAACTGATGGTAATGATACCGATAGTTTGGTTCCGCCGTTAGAGGCGGCAAAAATAGCGGCGAGTCGTGGTATTAAAATCCACATGATTGCTATTGGCGATCCTCGTACCTTTGGTGAGCAAGCGCTCGATATGGCCGTGATTGATAGTGTTGCTGACATCACCGGTGGACAAGCTTTTCAAGCCATCTCCTCTGTCGAGCTAAATCGAGTTTATGCGGAAATAAGCACGTTAGAACCGAGTCAGTTTTCGAGTTTTAGCTATCAACCAAAAGTTAGTGTTCACTACGCCCTTATCGCCTTGGCAGTTAGCATTTACTTTATTCTTTACAGCTTAGTTATATGGCGTAGTTACTATCTTAGCAAGCAACAATCTAAACGTGATTTGTTGTTGAATAAGCGGGGGGAGGATTAATGTACTTTTCCATTATATGGCAAAAATTTCATTTTATACGACCATTATGGTTATTGGCTTTTGTGCCCTTTATCTTATTTTTCGTGATTAATTTTCAGCAAAAAAAATCACAGGAAGCTGGGCTTAAAGATTTTCCCCCACACTTATTAGCGGCATTAACCGTTGGTGAGCAAGGTTGGGAAAAACTATTACCGTTAAAATTATGGGGCTTTCTCGTTGTACTGGCCATTATCATTGCGGCAGGACCTAGTTGGTTACGCCAAGCATCGCCTTTTGGTGAGGATACCGCGCCGTTGGTGATTGTTTTAGATGTATCAGAGTCTATGTTGCAACAAGATATTCAACCGAGTCGGCTGGTGCGGGCAAAGCAAAAAATAAGTGATTTATTGGCACTACGTGAAGGTGGTAGTACTGCGCTGGTGGTTTATGCTGGCAGTGCACATACCGCGATGGCATTAACCCGCGATAACGCTATTTTCACGCCATTATTGCAAGCGGTATCGCCTGAGATCATGCCACGAAAAGGTAAGTTTGCTGAATATAGTTTAGCGAATATAGATACATTGTTAGCTGATGAGCGCAGTAAAGGTAATCCGGGATCTGTGCTATTGATTACCGATGGATTAGGCAGTGATACAGAAGCACGCTTTGTTGATTATTTTAATGCCTCTATTAATACAAATGCCAATACCGATATAAGTTCGAATATAAGTACTACTCATGCTAATTCCAATTTAAATTCACAGCAAAGCCCCCCTTTGTTATTAGTCTTAGGCGTTGGGAATAGTGAACAAGCTGTGTCAGTCCCTTTTGACGCCGATGGATTAAAATCGTTAGCAAAAAGTGCAGGTGGTTACTATCAGTCTATGTCTACCGATAATAGCGATGTTGAATGGATACAAGATAATATTCAGCAATTTATGCTGCTGAGCAATGACAACGCTCAACCTTGGGCTGATATGGGCTATAACTTAGTGTTTTTATTAGCGCTATTATTTTTGTTGTGGTTCCGTCGTGGTTGGACAATTAATTGGAACCTGCAGTCGGTATTACTCTTGCTTGTTTTAACTTATTTTCCTGCTCCGCCAGTATTGGCTAACACAGCCTCTTCAAACACGACCTCTGAAAATCTAAGCTCTAAAAATAAAGCGCAGATGAAAAATTCAGTCAAAGAGGGTCTACAACCACAATGGCGTTTTGCTGACTTGTGGATGACAGCCGATCAGCAAGGACAATATTATTTTAACCGCGGGGACTATGCACAAGCTGCAGTGCGTTTTGATGATCTTATGTGGAAAGCTTCTGCCTATTATTTTGCCGAAGAATTTGACCTCGCTCGTCGCTATTTTATGCGGGTAGATAACCCCGTCGCACAATTTGGAGCCGCCAGTGCCTTAGCGCAATCACGTGAGTATATCGCGGCTCGAAATTTGTTTAAGCAGATAGTAAAAGAAAATCCGGACTATCTGCAAGCTGCACATAATTTAGCGATAGTGCAGAAGATTATTGATGATATTAATCGCATGAGTGAAAGCCAAACAGATAACGAGAACGAGGCATCAAAAGAATTAGGAGACCAACCACAAACAAGCGATGGTGCCGAGAAAATGATGAGAAAAGAACAGCTCATTAAGGAAAGTTATAACGCCGAACAATTATTGCAAGATGACGCGCTTAATCAAGCATGGATGAAGCGTGTGCAAGGCGATCCTGAACGTTTTCTCATGACTAAGTTTTCTCAACAGTTGCAAACGGAGGGGAGACCATGATGCGATTTATTTATACGGCTATTTGTTGCTTGGTTTTGCAGGTAGGTGTCGTTAATTTTGCTCACGCGACGACAGTGCAAGATTTGTTACAGCAAAATAAATTACAAATTAAAGCATGGATCGAACCTACGCAAAAAAATACTGATGGCGCTCTTAACTCTCTTGATATTATTGGCTCTGAATTTGCCCCTCGCCAGCAAGTTGATTTATATATTCAGGTTAAAACCGACCGTTGGTTTGCGGCGGGAACGTACATCAGTCCGTTTAGTGTCGATAATAGCTTGGTGTTACAACGTAATAAATTAGCGAATAATTATGCTCAACGTGAAAAAGGCATCACTTGGTCAATACAAGAGTGGCAATTAACACTTTATCCGCAACTGAGTGGCGAATATATCGTACCTGCTATTCCGGTGAGTGTGAGTATTGCCAGTGCACCGGGAGAAAAAGTAACGGGCCATTTACTCACTACGCCGTTGAGCTTTAATGTGGCTTTGCCTGATGCTCGATTAAGCCAAGATGTAAATTGGGTTGCAGCACCAGAGTTGACGTTTAGTCAAGTGTGGAATATTGAACCGGATAGTGAATTAAAAGTCGGGGACGCGATCACGCGAACAGTGACGATAGCAGGCAGAGATACCAGTATTATGCTGTTACCTGACTTTGCCCCTTTTCAATCTGATCATGTACAATCTTTCCGTGATAAAGGTAATGCTCGAGATAGCGAAAACCGCGATGGTTTTTACGCTTATAAAAGCATAACCCACACTTATATTATTCAGAAAAATGGCCAATTGGATTTACCCGAATTAAGTCTGTTGTGGTGGAACACCGAAACGCAAACATTGCAGCCTTTAACCTTGCCTGGTGGGCAATGGTCGGTACAGCATACGCCTGCTAGTTTTGTTCGTGCCTATCAGATGTGGATATTAAGTAGTCTTATTATAGGGGGACTGGTTATTTATACAGGACAGCGTTTATGGCGACAATATCAACATGCGAAGCTGCCTTATTGGTTAATGTTTATGGTTAATGTTTATCGCCAGCAGTGGTCGTTGTGCACGCGGGATTTATACAATCAGCACTATAAATGCAGTGGTAATAGGCAGTTGCGCCAACCTGGATCTCGAGGATCCTGTCGTGCTGATCCATTGTCGCAGGAACAAGGCACGCAACAAAATAGTGGCAATACTAAAGATAATCGTAAAGGTCGCGTCATTGCTGCTTGGTCTGAATTACGATATAGCACGAGAGCGAGATGGCAGTCACATTCTATCAAACAACAGGGGCTGTTTTTAGTCTTGTGGCTAGCGATACGTGTAAAGTAATGATAATGTTACCGAGGCTATCAATTTAAAATGACAGTAAGTCTTTGTTTATTATGGATTTAAGTTTTACATCTTATTTTGTAATTTAATTACGTAATTAAATCACTACGATGTAATTAAATTACAGTTCTATATTGCTGATTCAAACATTCAAAAAAACCAGCAGATAAGTGCTGGTTTATTTACGCATAAAAAAATATTAGCTTATCGCTTAGCAATGCTGTGAGTTAATCCATCAAGCCATGATTAATCGCGTATTGGATCAATTCTGCGCTGGTTTTAGCACTGATCAGTTTCATCATGGAATATTTATGAAACTCGACAGTACGTGGCGAAATAAATAATTCATCAGCGACTTGGCGGGCTGATTTACCTTGTGCTAATAATCGTAAGACACTGATTTGACGAGAGGATAATTGAGGCTTTTCAGTGTTAACCGTAACTGAGGTCGAAATATAAGTTTCGCCTTTTAATACTTGGTTTACCGCTTCAACTAAACTTTCGCTGGCTTCATGCTTTAATACGTAACCTTGTGCTCCAGCCGCGATTGCACTCTCGGCATATTCTTGCTCTTCATGCATGGTTAGGCAGATTACTTTGACGGTTTTATTGATGCGTTTTAAGGCGGCAATCGCGGCAATGCCGGTCATGTCAGGCATGCTGATATCGGTGATCACTAAGTCAGGAGCATGCTGTTTAACGAGTTCGACTAACTCTACGCCATTTTTGGCAATAGCGAGAATTTGATGCTCTGGTTGTAAAATACTGGCGATGCCTTGAGCCACAATTAAATGGTCATCGGCTAAAATTATATTACTCATAATATTCCTTTATAGCGGGGATCATTATATCGACGATAAAACCGCCATTTTCAGGAGAGCTGAATACTGCAGTGCCATTAAATAGCTGTGCACGCTCCCGAATACTAATTAATCCAATACTGCCATTGTTCTCATTTAAGTTTAAATCGCAGCCAATACCATCATCAATAATTTGAAAATGCAGGTTGTTATCGCTCGATTGCAGCAATACAAATATAGCTGATGCTTGAGCATGTTTGGCAACGTTGTTTAGTGTTTCTTGTAAAATTCGATATAGGTTTAAGGACAGTTCTTTATTTAACGCTGGGATCGGATCAAATAGCGTCTGAATATCAATATCTTTAATGGTTGATAGACGTCTGCACTCAGCTTTTAATGCCGTTAATAACCCCAAATCTTCTAAAATTGCAGGATGTAAAGAGCGTGATAGCGCTTGCATATCTTTCGCTAAGCCTTGTATTTCGTCGTGTAGCGCATTGGCTGATTTTTTTTCACTGTCGACAGTCAGGCTATTAGATAGTAACGATGCTTTTATGGTGAGCAGTGCCATGCGTTGTGAAAAATTGTCATGCAGTTCACGCGATAACATACGGCGCTCATTTTCTTGGTTATCCATTAAATGACGTGATAATAGTTCGAGTTGTTGATTTTTATGTTGTAGCTTTTCCCAATAGGCATAACGCTCATAGGTTGATGCGAGGATCTGACCAAAACTACGGACATGGGTACTGGCATCATCACACCATTGTATTGGTCCGACATAGCGACTTGCAGTAATCCCCCCCCAAATACGACCTTTAACGCGAAAGGGCACGACAATATGCGCAATAATACCCTGCATTTTTTTAATTAGCAGGTCATCATGATCGATAATATCGACCATATTTCCCTCGGCAATAATAATTTCACCTTTGCTTATTTGTTCTAAATAAGGTGAATAAAGCCCTTGCGCTGGTAAAGCTACGGGTTTGTAACCTGGAGCTGCCACAGCGAGCGCGCCTTCAAAACGGTTATCTGCGGTTAAGCGTACTAACGACATGCGTTGCGCTTGGATATAAGGCATAAAAGCGCTGAGTGCAAATTCAATTGCGTTAGCTAAATCAGCAGTATCATTTTCTAATAACCAATTTGATATTTCAATGGTGAACTGCTCAATGCTTAAGTTAGCTTTATCCATTTTTGGTAGTTCACGCATGTGCTTGTCCTCATTGAGTGCTCGCTATTTGCGATTGGTTGCCATTCGTTTAATTTTAGCAATATATTATTAGCACTGATAATAGTGGTTTGGCTATTAATAAATGCGAAGAAAGCCAATTTCTAGCAATTCTACGAGTACCTTTTACTCCCTTTGGGCGAATATAATCACTCTCGAAATATTTACTTTGCGATCGCGAGCAATACGCAAAGAGAATTTGTTCCTAATCGTCTGATTTAGGGACCATTAATCGAGGAATTAACCTGTGAGTTTAATATCTATGCCTTTTGTCGGCACTGGCTTTGACACTGGATTACACATTTTTGCTGCTGTTGTACTTGTGGCAACGGTCGCTGCTGCAGGGATTGGCTTTTGGAAGTTCCATGAGGTGCCTATTCACCAGGCTCATAAGAATGGTCATCAACAACTAACATTGATTACCACATTAACCTGGATTGGATTTATTTGGCATTGGGTATGGGTATTAGCTGTCATTGTTGCGTTTGTAGATGCAGAACAAGCCATTGCTAAAGTGCGTGATATTTGGAAGTCAGAGGGGAACGGATCATGTTAGAAGGTTTAGCTGTATGGGCATTACTTATCTATTTGTTACGTTTAGTCGGCATGCCGTGGAATCAGTATTCTAAGGCTTTTACCTATATTGGTGGTTCTGCGTGGTTATTATTCGTCTGGGTAGGGTTAATTACCTATACACCGATGGATTTATCGGGTGGTTCGTTAGTCCAGTCACCGCATATTCAGTTACGTCCTGGCTCAACACAGGTGACTGGTAATATTAAAGCGCTTCATGTAAAGCCGAATCAGCAGGTTACTAAAGGTCAGCTTATCTATGAACTTGAAGACAAGGTCTATCAGATTGCATTAAATAAAGCAGCGGCACAGGTTCAGAGTGCTGAAGTTGCTTTATCATCATCACTCGATGATGTGCGTATTAATGAATCTAAATATGCAATTGCCAATAAAGAAATAAAAATAAACCTTGATCAACAAGTTGAAATACAAGCCGACCTTAGTTGGAAACGCACGACATTACAGCGTTATATTGATCAGAATAAAGTGGCTGCATTTACTATTACTGAAAGTAAGTTAGATGAACAAAAAACAGCTGTGCAAGTTGCTAGTGCCAAATTAACCGTATTGCAATCGCAAGCTGAAAAATTAGTGCTAAATGCGCAACAAGCGCAGCTTAATACCATTAAATCGGGCCATGCTGTGAATAGCCGTAAAGCGGATGTAGCGAATCAAACTGAAGTCTATGCACAAGCACAGTGGAATTTAGACAATACCCGTGTTTATGCACCTGCTTACGGTTATTTAACTAACTTTATTATTCGTGAAGGTCAATATATTGGTGCGATGCCACGCATTCAAATGTATACCAATGAGAAATACGTGCTAATGCGTGTTAATCATCAAGCGATCCGTAATATTAAAGTTGGCCAAGCGTCTGAGTTTGCCTCTGCTGTTTACCCTGGGCATATTTTCTCTGCTGAGGTTGAAGGCATCATTGAAGCGACGGGTGAAGCGCAAGGTTCGTTATTAGCTAAAGAAACGTCGGTGAGAGCAACAACAGGGCAGAATGTCATGAATAAACATCACTTTGTTCGCCTGAAACTTATCGAGACTGAAGATTATGATATCCCTGTGGGCTCAGTCGGTCTAGCTTGGATCAGTGGTGCGAAACCGATTGCATTCCTAGGTTTCCTCGATGTTATTCGTGGTGTTATTATTCGGATGAAATCACAAATATACTACTTCTATTCGATGTAATAAACGACTCTTATGCTGTTCGTAGACTGTCATTATGTAATGCGCTCGAAATACATAAGTAAACCGTATTTCAATGTCAAAACTGAGACCCTGATGTTGATATTGATTGGGCTCAGTGATTCACGTTAACCTATACTTAATTGGTGGGATCATTGGAGATGGGTTTAATTATGTATAAAGAAGTGATTAAGTTTTGGTTTGAAGATATTAACCCCGCTAAGTGGTGGGTTAAAGATAATGAATTTGATCAAATGATTTTGGCTCGGTTTAGTGAGTTACATCAACGTGCTGTTGCGGGCGAATTATTTCATTGGCGTCGCAGTGCTGAAGGGCGATTAGCTGAAATTATTATTTTGGACCAGTTTTCGCGAAATATGTATCGTGATACGCTGAGTGCATTTACTGCTGACAATATGGCATTAGTACTTGCCCAAGAAGCGATCGCTTGCGGTGCAGATAGAGAGCTTTCGCAGTTGCAATGCAGTTTTCTTTATATGCCGTTTATGCATAGCGAGTCAGTCGTTATTCATCAACAAGCGGTGTTTCTCTATAAAGGTAATGATATTCAATCTAATCTTGATTTTGAACTGCAACATCAAGTCATTATCGAGAGGTTTGGTCGTTATCCACACCGTAATACTATTCTAGGTCGAGAATCGACAGCCGCTGAACTCGACTTTCTTGCTACTCCAGGCTCAAGTTTTTAACGTGTAATTTATAGCGTTTAACTTCTAACGCTTAACTTCTAACGCTTAACTTTGCGGTTTGGTTTAGGCAAAGATAGTTAATATTTTCTGCACTTGTGTCGATACCTGTTGTTGCGCTGATTGGGTTTTATGGCGGGTATCTTCACTGTGATGTTGTAGAGCGGCCATCTGCGAATTCACGGCACTGATATGGCTAACTTGCTGGCGGGTATTTTGACTACTATTCGCGGCATTTTGTTGCGATTGCTCTGACTGTTGGATCACCGCGTTTATCTCTTTATGCATGTTTTGTGCATTTGTTAGCTGCTGGTGGCAACGCAGGGCAATATGATCAATTTCATGTTCGAGTGATTGGCTGGAATGATTCAATTGGCCGAGAAAATTGCTAATTTGTTCTAGCGCTTGCTGGGTTTGTTTCGATAAGTTGCGGACTTCATCGGCGACCACTGCAAATCCACGGCCTTTCTCACCAGCCCGTGCTGCTTCAATAGCGGCATTGAGGGCTAATAAATTGGTTTGATCGGCGATACGATGAATCGATGCCACTATCGTCTCAACATTTTCCATATTGGTGTTTAATGTTTTGATGGCTTTTAAGCTCGCACTACCGGCTTGCTTGGTTTGTTCGGTCGCTAGACTGAAATCGGTGATCTGACTGGCGGCTTTATACATTTGTTGATTTGTCTGTTGTGTCAGGTTATGCACAGATTGGGTATCGGCATCGACTTTTTGCGCGAGCGAATTAATTTCTGATACACCGTTAGAGATATCACTAATGGCAGAGGTACTGGCTTGAGCATATTGGCTAATCGATTGAAAATCGTCTTGCAGTAAGTTTAACGCTTGGGTGACTTGTTCGACTTGAGTGAGTTTAGTGAGCTGTTCTTGATTGATATTATCCAGCAGTAGGTTGAAATGCAGGGCGATCAAACCTATTTCACTGCTGTTGTCGGCAAAAGTCAGGCGTTCGCGCTTATTGCTTTCTACTAAAGAGGCGAGGGCCTTATCTAATTTTGTCAGTGGTTTTACGACCCAGTATTTTTCGGCATAAAATAAACCGATACCAAAGAGAATTAAACTCAGTGCAATAATGGCAAGGTATAGATAAGTATTTTGGCGTTGGTCATTGGCATAATCATTGACAGGCTTTTCTAACGCTAAAATAGTGGCTTGGATATTACTGATTGCGGTTAATACTAACTGTTGATTGCCAGTTTGCTCAGAAAGCACTATTTTAGTATTCAACAGCTCTTTGGGGTAGCGGTTAATCAGGCTGCTAAGTTCATTGGTTATATCGCCAATTAACAGCGTATCTTCACCTTCTTCGTCATCAAGAAAGTTCCCGTCTTCAATCACCAGTTCATCACTACTGTCATAGCGGCTAAATTGCGGTAGTTCATTAATAAGCGCTGCACTTTCTTTTACTACCAGTAAGAGTTCTTGCCATTGTGATGCTTGTAACTGATTAAAGTAGCGTTGGCGTTGATTGGTTAACTGTGCAAGGCTAGCTTGTATATCACTGATAAGGATTAAATCTTGTTGGCGCAATGGCATGTCGTGTTGTAATAACTGCCGCTTTAATAGCGATAAATTATCCGCTAATTCTTTTTCGTTGAAATTCAGTAGTTGGAAGTGGTCGGAAGCAAACTTACCCGATGAACGTAATGGACCTTCAACCAGTAAGGCAAATTGATTGAGTTGATGGTTTAGTGCTTTGGTATCAATGGCGCTGGGGAGTTGCTCGAGTGAGTCAAGTAATTGCTTGATAATTTGCTCGGATTTTTTCAAGTCGGCAGCATTGCCTTGTTGTAAATAATCTGAGATAGAGTGATCGAGTTTAATGGTGACTTGTTCTTTCATCTGCGCAAACATCGAATTTTGCAGAGCAAGACGGTTAAGCTGCTCATGACTCCCATAAAGAGTGTAAGTCATTAGTAGCGAGAGGCAGATTAAAGTAAGAGAGCTGATTCGAGAAAAGGTAGTGATACGCAAGGTCATCATCCTGATTAAGCTTAGCTAGTAATGCATGCAGTGTAAAAGCGTAAGATGACAGTTATATGAAGCTGGTGTGGTTTCTTAATATTTAGAGTAATGACGTAGTTTAGGCATTGTATCTATCATTATATGACGTCTAATTTGATGATTGGCGTGCATTGTGTTCCTTAGTTAAGGTGGTTACCGCCACTTTAAACTAACTAGATGTCTTAAAATGTCACTTTTTGAGCGTTTTTTAGTCGAATTAAGTGAAACAGTCATAAATTTTAGTGAAACACTTGCCAATGAAGTCAGTTTG